>NZ_JBSFDP010000025.1:0-107539 GCF_053593975.1 Streptomyces sp. NPDC002004 | reverse complement strand
CTTGTGAGTCCGGCGCCGCTCCACGTTCAGCACGCCCATCGCGCCGCGCTGCCAGCCGTCCCGACTTCGCCGGTCGTGCCCCCGTCTCCAGCTGGAGCACTGGCTGCAGGCACTGCCACCCTCTGCCTTTTCCAGGCCCGCAGCGGTCTTTGGAGGGGCGAGTCCTGGCACTGACCCACCCCAGCCTCGCCGCAGCGGCGCGAGCCACATCTCCGACCCCAAGAAGCGCAAGGCCATCGAGGAACAATCGGCGCCGCGGACCTGCAGACCGACGACACGCGGACGCAGGCCTCGGTCAGCGGCGTCGGGGTGAACCTGACCGTCGCCTACGGCTCAAGCCTTGGCTCGTGCGAGGACCTGGTGCGCACCATCGCCGACCGCGGTGAGCGCTCGGGCTTCTGCACCACCCTGATAAGCCTGGACGAGCGGTCTACGCAGTCCATCTGGACTTCGGCCCCCTGAGCTGTCGCCGTGGCCCTCTCAGCCGAGGGCGGGCAGGGGGCGCCGGGTGACCTCGTGAGCGTCGACCGGGGGGACGCCGAGCATGCGCAGGACCATCTCGGCCAGGTCCGAGGCGGCCTCGTCACCGTCGAGGTCGGGGCGGGCAAGCCGCAGCGCCACGAGGGCCATCAAGGTACCGCCCACGGCGGACAGGGCCGTGGTCGCGTTGCCACAGGTGAAGCGGCCCGAGGCGATGCCGAGCTCCAGGTCGCGGAGGGCTCGCGGGGAGAGCCCGCGATCGGAGTGGATGTGGGCCAGACCGCGGTCACACAGGATCCGCAGGAGCTCCGGGTGGGAGTCGGCCATCCGGGCCGTCAGCCGGAAGCCGGCCGCAACGAGCTCGGCCGGGTCGTCGATGCCTTTCACGCGCTCGTCGATGACCTGCCCGAACTCCTCCAGCGCGTCCGTCACCGCGGCGTCGAACAGCTCCGTCTTGGACTCGAAGTGGTTGTAGAAGGAGCCGAAACCGACATCGGCGCGCTCGGCGATGGCCTGGATGCTGGCGCTCGTGTCCCCGGTCTCCGCGAGGATCCGCCGAGCCGCACGGACAAGCGCCTGACGGGTCTCGGCACGGCGCCGCTCGAAGCGGTTCTTGGGCGGGGCTGACATCGGCATTAGGCCAGTGTAACCACTGCGGCGATGACTCTGCCATAACTGATGAGATCCTCAATTATTTGGGCTGCCCCTATTGACGATGAGAATCGACAGAGTTGATGATTTCATCACTACGGCAGCGTTGCTTGGAGGACACATGTCCCGCATCCCCGTTCACAAGGGCGGTCCCCTGACGCCCCACCAAGACCTCCACAGCGAGCAGGGCGGCCTGCGCGGAGAGCACCCCGGACGAGCCCGGAATCCCGTGATCAAGGTGGCGGACCTGGCCTGGCTGGAGTTCGAGAAGCCGGACCTGGACCGGGCCGAGGTGTTCGCCCGTGACTTCGGCTTCGCGATCGCTGCTCGCACCGAGCACGAGCTGTGGCTGCGCGGCTCCTTTGCGGGCTCACCCTGCATGGTCATCCGGCGTGGGCGCGCCTCCCGCTTTCTCGGACCGGCGTTCCGCGCGGCCGAGCGGGCCGACGTGGACCGGCTGGCCGCCGCCGTCGGACACACCGTCCGGGACATCGACGTACCGGGCGGCGGACGGTCCGTCGCCCTGTTCGATCCCTCGGGCCTCCCGGTCCGGGTCGTGCACTGCGCCGAACCGCTGCCCGCGTTGCCCGAGCAGCCGCCGCTGACCCTCAACACCGGCACCCGACCCCGCCGTACGAACGCCACCCAGCGTCCGCCCCGCGAGCCGTCGCGTATCCAGAGGCTGGGCCATGTGGTGCTGGAGACACGGACGTTCGCCCGCACGCTGGACTGGTACCTGGACACCCTCGGGATGATCGTGTCCGACTTCCTGTTCCTGGACGGGCAGCGCCGGCACGGGCCGACCATGGCGTTCATCCGCTGCGACCAGGGCGGCACGCCCGTGGACCACCACACCCTCGCCCTGCACCTGGGGCCCGGTAGCGGCTACGTCCACTCCGCCTACCAGGTCACCGACCTCGACTCGATCGCCGCCGGCGGGGAGTACCTGGCCGAGCGCGGCTACAAGCGCAGCTGGGGGATCGGCCGGCACATCCAGGGCAGCCAGCTATTCGACTACTGGCGCGACCCCGACCGCTTCATGCTGGAGCACTTCGCCGACGGCGACCTGTTCTCCTGCGACCTCGAACCCGGATGGGCGCCGATGTCGGCGAGCGGCCTGGCCCAGTGGGGCCCGCCCGTCACGCGCGACTTCCTGGGCACGAACCCGTCCCCCGCCAAGCTCCGCGAGGTCATGACGGCCCTGCGCGACGACAACGAACTCGACCCCGCACGCCTGCTGGGCCTGATGAAAGCGATGAGCTCATGAGCACCAACGTTCTGCGCACACCCGACGGCTGGTGGGTCGTCCGCGAGGGTCGCGCCCTCCGCATCGAGACCAAGGCGGTCACCACCGCCGAGCTGCTCACCGACCGGGACGCGGTCCGCGAGGCCGCCGCCTCCGCCGACAGCGGCACGCCCGTCGCCGACCTGGTGGCGCTGCCCCCGGTCACCACCCCCTGCCGGGTGGTCGCCCAGATGGTCAACTACCGCAGCCACGCGAAGGACTCGGGATTCACCGGCGATGTTCCGCCCACCTTCTTCCGCAAGGCGTCCGGCTCGATCAGCGGCCCGCACGAGACGATCGTCCGCCCCGCGCACGTGAGGTTCCTCGACTACGAGGTGGAACTCGGCCTCGTCATGGGCGCCCCCCTGCCCGTCGGCACCGTCGTGGAGGAGCGGGACCTGCCGCACTACGTCGCCGGGCTCGTGCTGACCAACGACGTCAGCGCCCGCGACGTCCAGCTGACCAAGACCCAGTTCTACGAGAGCAAGTCCTATCCGACCTTCACGCCGACGGGGCCGCACCTGACCCTTCTGGAGCCCGAGGACTTCGCCCGTCTGATCGACCTGCGGCTGCGGCTGTCGGTCAACGGCGTCCCGCGCCAGGACCGCACGCTCGCCGACATGATCGTCCGGCCCGCGCAGGCCCTCACCCTGCTCGCCCGCTTCCAGACCCTCGCCCCGGGCGACCTGCTGCTGACCGGCACTCCCGGCGGCACGGCCCTGAAGGCCCCGCCCAAGCCGGCCGAGAAGATCGCCGCTCTGCTGCCCCCCGCACTGAAGTGGAAGGCATTCTTCAAGGGTCAGGCCAAGAACCCCCGCTACCTGCGCAACGGTGACCTCGTCACCGCCACGATCGCCACCCCCGACGGGCGCATCGACCTGGGCGAGCAGCGGACCGCTGTGGCGGACGCGAAGTGAGCGCCGCATCCCGGAGACCGGTGGTGATCATCGGTGCGGGGCCCGTGGGGGTCACGGCCGCACTCCTGCTCGCCCGCCACGGAGTGCCCAGCCTCCTCCTGGAACGCCACCGGGGCATCTACCCCTTGCCGCGCGCCGTCGTCGTGGACGACGAGGTCCGCCGGATTCTGCAGACCGTCGGGATTCATGAGGAGTTCGCCGCCGTCTCCCGTCCCGCACGCGGGCTGCGGCTGCTGAACGCCCGGCACCGCGTGATCGCCGAATTCGCACGCTCCCGGCACGGGCACCACGGCTTCCCGCAGACCAGCATGTTCGACCAGCCCGAGCTGGAACGCCTGCTGCGCGACGCCTTGGCGCGCCGCCCCGAGTGTGAGCTGTGGGGCGGAGTGGAGGTCGTGTCCGTCACCCAGGGCACCGACGCATCACACGGTCCGCCGGGTACGGTCCGGGTCACCTTCCGCCGCGACGGCAGCGACGAGGAGGAGCACCTGTGGGCCGATGCCGTCCTCGGCTGCGACGGCGCGGGCAGCCTCACCCGCGACGCCATCGGCGCCGCATGGGAGGACCTGCACTTCGAGGAGAGCTGGCGGGTCGTCGACGTGCGCACCAGCCGCCCGGTGCGCACCTGGGAAGGTGTCGACCAGATCTGCTGCCCCTCCCGGCCCGCCACCTTCATGCGCCTCGGCGAGGACCGCTACCGCTGGGAGTTCCGGCTGGCAGACGACGCGGTCCTGGACGGCCCGGGCGGGCTGGAGCACCTGCGCGAGCTGGTCGCCCCCTGGTTGGATCTGCCCTCCGATGCCTCGTGGAGCGACGACTTCGAGGTGATCCGGCAGGCGCACTACACCTTCCGGGCCCGCCTCGCCGACCGCTGGCGCCGCGGGCGCGTCTTTCTGCTGGGCGACGCCGCCCACCTCACCCCGCCCTTCATCGGGCAAGGTCTGTGCGCAGGCCTGCGCGACGCCCACAACCTCACCTGGAAACTCGCCCGTGTTCTCCAGCAAGGCGCGGACGACGGACTGCTGGACACCTACGAGCGTGAACGCAAGCCGCACGCCCGTCGTCTGATCCGCGTCGCGGTCGCCGTCGGCTGGGCCATGACCGGTGGACAGGACCGCGCCGCGGCGCTCCGCCGGGCCGTCGTCGGCACGGCCTGCCGCATCCCCGGCGTGACCGCGGCGGTGAGCCGCGACCTCAGTCCCGCCCTGACCGCCGGTCCGCTCGTACGGCGCCGCCCCTGGCTTATCGGACGCGGGCTGGCCGGCACCTTCTGCCCACAGCCCTGGGTGATCGCCGACGGCAGTCGAGTGCGCCTGGACGCCGTACTCGGCGACTCCTTCACCGTCCTGACCGCTGTTGCGCCCACCCCGCAGATGACGGCTGTGGCCACGGCACTGGGCGCACCCACGATCCACGTCGACGAGCTGGGCGACGACGGCACGCTGGCCACCTGGCTGGCACGCGGCCGGTCCGATGCCGTCCTGCTGCGGCCCGACCGCGTCGTGCTGGACACCGTCCCGGCCGGCACCGGCAGCTTCCCGGACACCACCGCCTGGGCCTCCCTGCTGCACACCACCCGCCGCACCACCGATGCCCGGCCCGTCCCCCTGCCGAGGAGCACCGCACCATGACCACCCCGCACCCCACGCCGTATCCGGAACCCTTCCTGCGGCCCGGCCCGATGACGGCCGCCGACAGCCGCATCGCGGACTTCGCCCGCTGGGCCGCCCGGCACCGCGGCGCCGAAAACGCCCACGATCCCACCGACTACCAGGCCCTGTACCACTGGTCGGTCACAGACCTGGAAGGGTTCTGGGCAGCGGTGTGGGAGTACTTCGACGTCGACGCGACCACGCCCTACGAGCGGGTTCTGGCCGAGGAGACCATGCCCGGCGCCCGCTGGTTCCCCGGCGCCACCCTCAACTACGCCCACCACGCCCTGCGCAACCTGCACCCGGACGCTCCCGCGATCACCGCGCTGGACGAGACCGGAGTCGGCTACGAGATCACCGGCCGGCAGCTGCGCTCCCAGGTCGCCTCCGTCGCCGCCACCCTGCGCGAGCTGGGAGTGCACATGGGCGACCGGGTGGTCGGCTACCTGCCCAACACGCCCCACGCCGTCATCGCCTTTCTCGCCACCGTCAGCCTGGGCGCGGTGTGGTCGGTGTGCGGCCAGGACTACGCACCCAAGGCCGCCGCCGACCGCTTCGCCCAGCTCCAACCGAAGGTGCTCATCACCGCGGACGGCTACCTCTTCAACGGCACCTCCCACGACCGCCGTGCCGCCTCGCTCGAACTGGCCGGCGCCCTGCCCACGCTCAAGGCCACGGTGCTCGTGGATCACCTGGGCCTTGTCTGGCCCGAGACCCGGCACGCGGGCCTGAGGGTTCCCTGGGACGACGCGGCCACCCGCACCGTCTCCCTCACCTTTGCCCCGGTGCCGTTCGACCACCCCCTGTGGGTCGTCTTCTCCTCCGGCACCACCGGACTGCCGAAGGGCATCGTCCACGGGCACGGCGGCGTCCTGCTGGAGCACCTCAAGGTCCTCGGCCTGCACTGCGACCTGGGTGTCGGAGACCGCCTGCTCTGGTACACCACCACCCACTGGATGATGTGGAACCTGGTCGTCTCCACCCTGCTGTCCGGTGCCACCACCTGCACCTACGACGGCAGTCCCGCGCCGCAGGCGCGCCCGGACGTCCTGTGGGAGCTGGCGGCCCGCCACAAGGTCACCGTCTTCGGCACCAGCCCCCAGTACCTGCTGGCCATGGCCAAGCTGGGCGTCGAGCCCGCCGTGCACGACCTGGCGGCCATCCGCGTCATCGGCTGCACCGGCTCCGCCCTGCCCGCCTCCGCCTACCCCTGGGTCCGCGACCACGTGGGCGCAGGCATCCAGCTGGCCTCCACCAGCGGAGGCACCGACGTCGTCTCCGCCTTCGCAGGCAGCGCCCCCACGACCCCCGTCTGGGCGGGCGAGCTGTCCGCCCCCAACCTCGGCGTGGCGCTCGCGGCGTACGACGGCGCGGGACGGCCGGTCGTCAATCAGGTCGGCGAACTGGTCGTCACCCGCCCCATGCCGTCCATGCCGCTGTACTTCTGGAACGACCCCGACGGCAGCCGCTACCGCGACGCCTACTTCTGCGCCTACCCGGGCGTGTGGCGGCACGGCGACTGGATCACCCTCACCTCGCACGGCTCGGTGATCGTCCACGGCCGCTCCGACGCCACCCTCAACCGCAACGGCGTGCGCCTGGGCAGTGCCGACATCCACGACATCGTCGAACGCCTCCCCGAGATCACCGAGGCACTCGTCATCGGCGTGGAGGAACCCGACGGCGGTTACTGGATGCCCCTGTTCGTCGTCCCCACGTCCGGTGTCACCCTGGACGACGCCCTGCGCGAGAAGATCCGCGACGCCATTCGCGCCGGTGCCTCACCCCGCCATGTCCCCGACGAGATCCTCGCGGTGCCGGCCATCCCGCACACCAAAACCGGCAAGAAACTCGAGGTCCCGGTCAAGCGTCTCCTCCAGGGCGCCCCCGCCGAGCAGGTCGTCAATCCCTCGGCCATCGACAACCCGGACCTCGTCGCCTACTTCGCCGACCTGGGATCCGAACGCCGTCAGGCCCGTCACTCGCACACCATCAAGGACGGTTCATGAGCCTGTCAGCCGCACCGGCCTGTCTCATCGCATTGATCTTCGCCCTGCTGGGCGTCGCCAAGATCCTGGCCCTGGGCCCGATGCCCGAGCTGGCGGCCCACGCCGGCTTCACCACGACGGCCTACCGGGTCATCGGTGCGCTGGAGCTGGCAGCTGCTGTCGGCGTAGCCCTCGGCCCGGTCGTACCGCTGTGCGGAGGCATGGCCGCCCTCGGGCTCCTGATGCTGCTCGCCGGTGCTGTGACCACGCACGTGCGCAAGGGGGACGAGCTGCCCAAGCTCGTCCCCGCGGTGGCGTGCGCCGCGCTGGTCGCTTGGTATCTCGTGCTCCTTGCCGACGTGTGATCCGCCCCGAGTGCTGTCGGCGGCCACTACGGCGCCTGCACCGTCCTGCCCGCCGGCTGCTGCGTGCAGGCGGGGAGTCCCTTTGCATCAAGGCACATCGCCGTCACTGAGCGCCGTTCGCGACCCCACGCTGGGACTGGCACGCGCCCGCAGGCCGTTATTACGGGTGCGCGTGCAGGCGGTCGGACGAAGGTCCCACCTACGACCACCTCCACGGATCGGTGGAGCGGATGGCGGCACGCATCCTGGTCGGCCTGAACTGCGTTGCCGCCGCGGTGGAGGACGGCATGGCGCTGCGCGCCGGCCAGCACCAGCCAGTCGGCTCGGTCAGCGGGATCGTCGGGCTGGGAACGCTGCCGACCGCGCGCCGTCGTGGTTCAGTTGGCTTGAACCCACGGCTGGCGCCGGAAGTTCTGGTGATCCCCGATGCAGTCGGACCGGGCAGCCACCAGCACGCGCTGCTCCGAGCGCGGGCAGGCTCTGCACGCCGGCACCTTCGCCATTGCCTGGACGGGGTGCAGCCAACACCGGTGACTTCGAAGTCGGCGGCTGCGGCGCAACAGACCGGATTCGTCGCCGACGGGGTGTCGAACACCCGGACGCGTAGCAGAGACGCGTGCCCCAGCCGTTCACCGGCTGGAAGACTCAGCGCGGCTGCCGTCCGGGCAGCAGCCGGAGGATGTCCGCGAGGCCGCGTTCGCCGGTTCGGTTTTCGGCCGGCAGGATGTAGGTCCGCAGGCCGCAGGCGGCTGCACCGCCGTCACGCACCGGATTGTCGCCCACCATGAGCGTGGCGCGGGGCTCGGTTCCGAGGTCGGCGCACGCCTTGAAGAACAGGTGCGGATCGGGCTTCTCACGGCCCTGTTCGTAGGAGATGACGCAGCTGTCGATCAGGGTGTCCACTCCGTGGTGGACGAGGTGGGTGCGCAGGTCCCAGGCGAAGTCGCTGACGATGGCGACGCGCAGGCCGCGGGCGCGGAGGGCGCGCAGGGTGGGCTCGGTGTCGGTGTACGGGGTCCACGCGTCCGGGGCGGTGAGTTCCTGGTAGGCCGTCTCTTCGGCACCGCGCAAGAAGTCCACGCGTTGCCACCATCCGCGCATGGCCTGCCGGTGCCGCTCGGGAGACAGGTCGCGACCCTGCTGCAGTGCGACGACCGAAGGCAATCGGAAGGCGGTGCGCAGCTGGTGGGAGATCTCGGCCTCGGCGCCGTGTTCCTCGAGGAGCGTGAGGCGGCCGGATGCGCGGCCCACTCGGCGCAGCCATGTCTCCAGGGAGATCATCTGGAAGAGTGTGTTGCTGAAGTCGAAGAGCACGGCCTGCAGCGGTGGCACCGGCGCTGCCATTTCGGCGTCGCTGGGGCGATAGGCACTCGGTGTCTCGAACAGTGTCTGCATCACGAGGGGGGCTGCTCTTCGGGGGCGACCGTCTCCACGGGCACTCCCAGGTCGCGGATGGCGGCGAGCTCGGCTTCGGGAGTGTGCGTGTCGGTGATGACTGCCTGGTAGTCGGCCACGGTGCCGTAGGCGTACGTGGCGGTCTTGCCGAATTTCGAGTGGTCGGCCAGGAGCAGTGCCTGCTTGGTGGAGGCGAGCATGGCCAGCTTGACCTCGACGTAGTCGTTCATGGGGTGAAAGAGCTCGCCCTCCAGGATCGCGGTGGCGGACATCAGCGCGAGATCGGCGTGGATCTGGGACAGAGCACGGGTGACCGCCGGTCCGGTGCAGGAGTTGAAGTCGCCGTGGTAGCGCCCGCCCAGAAGGGTGATGTTCACGCCGGACTCGGACCCGAGGCGCTGCGCCAGGCCGACCGAGTTCGTGACGACGTGCAGCTGGTCAAGCCGGGCCAGTACGGGGACCAGGGGGAACAGGGTGGTCGAGTCGTCCATGAGGACCGTGGTGCCCGGCTTGATCCGGTCGGCGACGGCCGCGCACAGAGCGTTCTTGGCCAGGAGGTCACTCCTCTCCCGGAAGCGGGTGGCCATCTCCATGGTGAGGGCGGGGAAGGCGACGGCCCGACCGCGTTCCTTGCGCAGCAGATGGCGCCCGGCGAGGTCGTCCAGGTCCCGGTGCATCGTCATCAGGCTCACGTCGAAGAGCTCGGCGAGGTCGTTGATGCGGGTCTCACCATGTTCGGCGACGTAACGCAGGACGGCTTTCCGCCGCTCCTCGACGACGGCATGCGACGCTCGCGTACGGGCGGCCACGGCGACTCTCCTTCCCTTCGGTCATATGCGGTCCGGCGATACGGGATGGATGGTGTCCCTCACACACAGCGCTGCGGTTGCGGCGCCGTCGACGTGTGTTCGCCGTCTCCCGGGGCGTGCCCGGTGCCGTCGACCAGTCGGCCCCGCTCGGCGGATGAGTGGACCGGAACCAGGGTTCGGTCCGGTGGAGGCCGAAGGCGGTCGGGTGACACCAGGCTCGCAGTTTCGCATACGGGCCGGGGACCGTTCGTCCTTTGCCACAGGCCCGGGGGCTGGGCGGGTCCGGAGTCGGCCGAGTGCCGTTGCGTCGCTCCTGCATTACGAACCGTCCACGGTGACCAAGACCTTGACGTGTTCCGGGTCGAGGGAGGCGGAGAAGGCCGCAGCGGCTGCTTCCAGGGGGTACGTGGCGGTGACGATCTCGGCGGTGTCGACGGCGCCCGAAGCGATCAGGGACATCGCGGTGCGGTAGTCCTCGGCCGTGTACATGAGGGTGCCCTCGATGCGGATCTCCCGGTCCTGGACCAGGTCCAGGCGGACTGGGGTGGTGCCCACGGCACCCACGCCCACCACGACGATCTGGCCGCCCTTGGCCACGAGATCGGTGGCCTGGGCCATGGACTGTCCTCGGGCCACGCAGTCGAAGACGACGTCGGCCGGGCCGCCCAGTGCCGCGTGGGCCTGGGCGACCAGGTCAGGGGAGCCGGCGGGCAGGGCCGCATGGGCGCCGAGACGCAGCGCCCGAGCTCGCTTGCCCGCCAGCAGGTCGGTGACAGCGATCCGTGCGGCGCCCGCATGGCGGGCGGCAATGAGCGTGAACAGTCCGATGGGGCCGGCGCCGAGGACGGCGACGCTGCGGCCGGTGAGATCGCCGGCCTTGGCCACGGCATGCACGGGGGTGGCCAAGGGCTCGACGAGGACGGCCTGGAGGTCGGTCATGTCGTCGGGGACGCGGTGGACGCGGTCGGCCGGGATGGTGAACAGGTCGGCCAGGGCGCCCGGCGTCTGACAACCGAAGACCTTCAGTGCCTGGCAGATGTTGTAGCGGCCGGATCGGCACTGGGCGCACTGGCCGCAGTACAGATTCGGTTCGACGATCACTCGGTCGCCGGGGGCGAAGTCCTCGGCCTCATTTCCCGTGGCTACCACGACGCCCACCGCCTCGTGGCCAGGATGGTAGGGAAGGTCGATGAACGGATGGTGTCCGGCCGCGGCATGGGTGTCGGATCCGCACACGCCGACGACCGTGGTGCGTACCAGGAGTTCGTCGTTTCCGGGGACGGGTGCGGGCGCGTGCTCGACGACGATGTCGTCGAGGGAGCGGACGAGCACGCGGCGGATCTGCTGGGTCATGGTGACGGTGTTCCGTTCGGTTCGAGCGTTCACGCGGCGGCGGGGCCGGACTGGACGAGGGGGTTGCGGCCGATGCTCGCCCTGCGGCGGGCGATCGTGCGCGGTGGCGCTGTCGGCGGATGGCGGCCCTCGCGGAGGACGTCCGGATCGATGATGCCTTCGGCGGCGCAGTCCGCAGCGGGTGCGGGGCAGGGCGGGGGAGCGGAGGAGCCCGGGTCCCTGCGGTGACTCGCCCGGCCGGGTTCGTCGGCGGCCGCGGAGTGTCTCGGCTGCAGAGCGGTTACGACCTGTTGGACGTCGGTTGCGGCGCGCGCCGCGCCGCGGGGCCGGACGGGCCGAAGCGCGCCGCCTCTCATTTGACGGCTCCCAGGGACAGACCGCGCACCAGCTTGTCCTGGGCGGCGAAGCCCGCGATGAGGACGGGCAGGGACACCAGCGTGGCCGCCGCGCACAGCCTGGCCAGGAACAGGCCCTCGTTGGTGATGAAGCCGACCAGGAAGACCGGCGCGGTGGACGCCTTGGTCGCGGTGAGGTTGACGGCGAACATGAACTCGTTCCAGCTGAAGATGAAGCAGATCAGCGAGGTGGCGGCGATCCCCGGCATGGCGACCGGCGCGACGATCCGCAGCAGTACCGTGGGCAGCCCCGCGCCGTCGACCTCGGCCGCCTCGAGGATCTCCCTGGGCACCTCGGCGAGGAACGACCGCATCATCCAAACCGCGATCGGCAGGTTCATCGCGGTGTAGAGGACGATGAGGGTCCAGATGTTGTCCAGCAGGCCGATGTCTTTGACGATCAGGTAGATCGGCAGCAGTGCCGCGATGAGCGGCAGGAACTTCGTGGACAGGAAGAAGAACATCACGTCGGTCCACTTCTTGACCGGCTTGATGGACAACGCGTAGGCCGCGGGCAGCGCCAGGGCGAGGACCAGCACGGTGGAGAAGATGCTGGCCATGGCCGAGTTGAGCAGGTACGGGGTGATGTCCCGGCCCAGCAGCAGTTTGTACTGGTCCAGTGTCAGCGGCGCGAAGGGACTGGGCGGGTTGGTCGCCGCGTCGGACTCCTGGTGGAAGGACGTCAGGATCATCCAGGCCACTGGTGCGAAGAAGGCCAGGGTGACCAGCCAGGCGGCGAAGGTCCACAGGGGTGAAAGACGCGGCACCTGCCCGGGGTCCTCGTGGCGCCGACGGCGGAGCCGGCGCACGACGGTGGCGGACGATGCGCGGGCGGTTGCAGTCGTGCCGGTCATCGGGACACCTCTTCCCGGAACAGGGAGGCGACCACGCGCAGGGCGAACGTCGCGATGATGATCGAGCCGACGACCACGACGACACCGGCAGCCGCGGCCTGGCCGTACTCGAACTTGCGGAACATGGTCAGATAGATCTCGTAGGGCAGATTCGTGGTCCGGGAGCCGGGGCCGCCCTGGGTGATGGTGTAGACGGCGTCGAAGGTCTGCACCACGAAGATGCTGCCGAGTACGATGCCCAGCTCGATGTACTGCCGCAGATGCGGCAGCGTGATGAGGCGGAAGGTCTGCAGCGCCGAGGCCCCGTCGACCTTGGCGGCCTCCAGGACGTCACCGGGCTGGGCCTGCAGACCGGCCAGCAGGATGAGCATCATGAACGGCGTCCACTGCCACACGAGCGCGACCACCAGAGAGGGCATCGGGAAGGACGAGACCCAGTCGACGGTCGGGCCGTTCTCGGCCCCGAACAGCCGGTAGACGGCGTTCAGAGTGCCGTTGAGGAGCCCGTAGTCGGGGTTGTAGACGGCGTGCTTCCACAGCAGGGCGGCGGCGACCGGCATGACCAGGAACGGCGCGATGAGCAGGGTGCGCGCCAGGCCCCGGCCGAGGAAGCGGCGGTCGAGCAGCAGGGCCAGGCCCAGCCCCAGCACCACGCTGAGGACAACGACCGACGCGGTGAGGACGACGGTGTTGACGACCGCGTTGCGCAACCGTTCGTCGGTGAAGACGAAGGCGTAGTTGGACAGGCCGGTGAAGTGGCGGTCACCGGGGCGCAGGATGTTCCACTGGAACGTGGAGATGACAAGCGTGGCCACAAACGGCAGCTGAGTGACGACGATGGTGAAGATCAGTGCCGGCAGCAGCGGAAAGCGACGCCGCCACTTGCGTTCGCTCGTGGGCTTGAGCGGGCGGGCGGCTGGTTGCCCGTGCTTCATGGGGGGATGGGACAGTGCGATCATTGACTGACTTTCTTCCGCTGCAGTGCGGCTGGGGCTGGGCGGGTCACTGGTAGTTCTTGGCGACGTCCTGTGCGAGCTTCTGGCCATCGTCGAGCGCGGTGTTCACGCTGGTCTTGCCGGCGATGGCGGCGGAGATCTCCTGTGTCGTCTTGGTACCGAGGTCCTGGAACTCGGGGATGGCGACGAACTGGATGCCTACCGTGGGCCGCGGCTGCACGCCGGGGTTGGCCGGGTCGGCCTGCTGGATGGACTTCAGGGTGATGTCACCGAACGAGCCCGCAGCCTTCTGGTACTCAGGGATTTGGTAGGTGCTGGCCCTCTTCCCCGCGGGCACCCGCGACCAGCCCAGCTTCTCGCCGACCAGCTTTTCGTACTTCTTGCTGGACGCCCACAGCATGAACTTCGAGGCGGCATCGGCGTTCTTGGTGGTCGCCGGCATGGCCCATGCCCAGGCCCACAGCCAGCCGCTGCTCTTGGTCTTCTCCACGGGCGCGTACGCGTAGCCGATCTTGCCCGCGGCCTTGCTGCTGTTCGGGTCCTCCAGTGACCCGGCCGCGCTGGTGGCGTCGTACCACATGGCGACCTTGCCCTGGCTCATCGCGTTCAGGCATTCGGTGAACCCGGCCTGCGCGGCGCCGGCCTCACCGTGCTTGCGCACCAGATCGACGTAGAATTTGGTGGCCTTCTTGAAGCCTTCGCCGTTGACCTGGGCCTTCCAGTCCTTGGTGAACCACGTGCCGCCGAAGGTGTTGACCACGCTGGTCAGCGGCGCCCCGAGCTCACCCCAGCCGGCCAGACCGCGCAGGCAGATACCCCTCATCCCCGGCTTCGCGCCGTCGACCCTCGCCGCCAGGTCCGCCACCTGCTGCCACGTCGGATGCTCCGGCATTTTCAGGCCCTTCTGGGCGAACACGTCCTTGCGGTACATGAGGAAGGACGACTCGCCGTAGAACGGCAGAGCGTAGAGCTTGCCGTCCGAGCCGGACAGCGACTGCACCATCGGCTTGAGCAGGTCGACCTTGTCGAAGCTCGCGTCCTTGTCGGCGTAGGAGCCCAGTTCGTGCAGCCAGCCGTTCTTGTACCAGATGGGCACCTCGTAGGCGCCGATGGTGGCGACGTCGTACTGCCCGGCCTTGGTGGCGATGTCCTGCGTGACCTTGTCGCGCAGCTCGTTTTCGGGCAGCACCGTGAAGTTCACCTTGATGCCGGTGTCCTTCGTGAAGGTGCTCTTCGTGAGCTTCGCGATGTCCTCCATCTGCGGATTGCCGACCATCAGCACGTTGATGCTCTTCCCGCCCGCCGAGGAGCCGCCGGCCCCGGCTCCGGAACAGGCGGTGGCGAGCAGGGCGGTGGTGGCGGCGCAGGCCACCAGGGCGTATCTGGTCGATCGGGTGAAGCTCGTCGGACGCATGACGGGGACCTCTCGTGCGGGTGGGTCGGGAAACGGCCTGCGGGCACCCACGGCGGCACAGCTCATGGGCGCAGCCGCTCAGCAGGGGATCTCGTCGGGACGTCGACCGACGCTCGGCTGAGGAAGGGGGATGCCTCCCCGGGGTGTGGGGTGTGGCATCGCTTGGCGGAATTATTAGCAGCATAAGGCGCCGTTGTTAACACATTTTGCGAGAAAACTTCATCGGATCTATCGTTACCTTGTCTCGTCGGTGTGAGACACCTCCGTCTCGGTTCCGGTCGCCGCCCATGCGGCCGATGGCAGCTCGCCCGGCGGAGTTCCGCACACAGCCCCTGCAGCCCACCGTGCCGCCATTCCCGAGAAATCCCGTATGAGAGCCATCCCGATCCCCGCAGGCCCCCGGCGTCGCCGGAGACGCGCTGGTGGACCTCGCGCCCGCCCGGACGGTCGCCGGTGAAGCTGCCTACCAGCCGCGGGCTGGCGGCTCCTGTCTCCGCGTCGCTGCCGGCCTCGGCCGCCCCGGTGTGCCTGCAAGCCTTCTCGCGCACATCTCCGACGACCGCTTCGGTGACCTGCTGCGCACGCACCTCGCGGAATCCGGCGCACAGCTCACCCGGGTACGGGCGACCTCCGACCCCACCACCCTCGCCGCCGTCCGGCTGCGCGACGACGGGTCGGCCGGCTACTTCTTCCATGCGAACGGTGCCGCCGACCGCGGTCTGCGGCTCGAGCACCTCGACACCCTGCCGGACGCCGAACGCCTGCCCGACGGGGCGGCACTGCACATCGGCTCGCTGGGGCTGGTCCTGGCGCCCCTCGCCTCGACTCTGCTGCGCCGGGAGGCGGGACACCGGCTGGGGTGCCTCGATCCGAACGGGCTCACCGACCGCTCCTGCCATCTCCGGCGGTTCAGCGAGCGGATGGCGCTCGCCGACGCCGTCAAGGCGAGTGAGGAGGGCCTGGCCTGACTCCACCCGGGTGAGCAGTACGGGCTGGTGGCCGCGCGCCGGCCGGCGTCCGGGGCCAAGCTCGTCCTCGTCACGCGGGGCGCCTGGGCCGCGGGGCGCACAGCTCGCGAGCACATGCCCGCCCCGGCGGCCGAGGTCGTCGACACGGTCGGAGTGGGCGACGCCTTCACTGCGGGCGCGCTCGCCCATCTGCACGGGATGGGTCGGCTCGACAGGGAAGGTGTCGCCGAATCGCACGCCGACGGGCTCGTCCGGCTGCTCGCGTACGCCGTCGGGGTCGCGGCGGACACCTGCACGCGCGTGGGCGCCCAGCCGCCGTTCCTTCGTGACGGCGTGCCGATCCCGTCGTAGCTCGTCGGCCGTGGCTCCGGGTCCCGCCGGTGTCCCACTCATCGGGCACCGCCGGAGTCAGTCGGTCGCCGGTTGCGTGGCCGTGACGGCGAGGCAGGCCAGGATCCACGTTCCGTGGTCGTCGTGGTGCAGGTCGACCCGGGTGGACAAGGTGTGGACGATGTCGAGGCCACGGCCGTGTTCGTCCGGATCGTCGTCTGCGGCGGGCCGATGTGACGGAACGGACTCACCGTGATCACCCACGATGATGCCCAGGGTGCCCTCGGTGAGGACCAGGCGCAGCGACATCTCACTCCGCCCGTGGACGGCCGCGTTCGCGGCCAGCTCTCCCACGATCAGGAGGGCCGACTCCCGCTCCTCCTCGGACAGGTGCCAGCGTGTGAGCACCGCGCGGGCGGCGCTTCGCAGGCAGCCGACCAGTGCCTCCTGTGCCGGCAATGTGAACTGGGCCTTCAGGGGGTGGTGAGGAATCAGAGTCCTGGGGCCGGGGAGGGGGAGGGGGAGGGGGAGGTTGTTCCACGGCGCGACGAGCGAAAGGTCGGGGCCGATCGGCGGGGCGGTGTCGGGAGGCATGGCCGTAGCTTTCGGACTGGCGAGCGGGGTCGGTGCCACGTCGGGTGGCGGGTGACCGGGCCATGGAGAGCCGGGCGTGGTTCGTCTTGCTATTTCTGTCTACGCCTGCGCCATTCGGTTTGCAATAGATTCGCATAGAAAATCACGAAAAATGTGATAACTTGCTTGGTTGTATGTCGTGCGCGGAGGTGACGTTGCCGTGCTGGCGATGCCTGCTCCCAGTGCTGCTCACTCCGCCGCCCCAGCAGAGTCGAGGCGGGCCCAGATGGGCCAGAGGGCCTCCTGGGCCTCCTGGTAGACCCGATAGGCCTCCTCCAGTACCGCGACCCGGTCGGCGGCCGGTTCATGGCGCCTGATGACAGACACGCCGACGCGCGAATCCGCCCCCTCGCCGAGCAGCCCGACGGCACCGGCGGCAAGCAGAGCGGCCCCTCGGGCAGCACTCTCCTCGACGTCCGTCACCACGACCGGGCGCCGCAGCGCGTCGGCGAACATCTGGCTCCAGACGGCGCTGCGCGCGGCGCCGCCGGTCAGCCTTGCCGGCCCGGTGATATGCAATGTGCAGTGGAGTGCGTCGACGTGCCAGCGGTGGTTGAGGACAACACCCTCCATCAGGGCCCGCAGCAGCTGTCCGCGGCCGTGCCAGCCGCGCATGCCGAGGAAGGTTCCGGAGGTCGGCTGCTGGTGGGGGGATCCGTAGACGAACGGATGGAACAGCACCTCCGAAGGGCCCTCCAGATGAGCCCTGACCTCCTGGCCGATGGCGTCGTAGACATCGTCGCGGTGCCCGGGCGGTGCACCCATGACCCGCAGGAACCACTCCAGGTTCGCCACCGAGGCGGGCGAGGTGGACATGATCATCCACTGCCCCGGGCGCAGGAATCTGCGGCACTGCCAACGGAGGTCGGTGACAGGGCGATCGCAGACCACCTGGTTGATGCTGAACGTCCCCGCGATCAGGCACAGTTCGCCCACCCTCGTGGCACCGATCCCCAATGCTGCCGCGTCGACGTCGTGTGCACCCGTGACGACGGGCGTACCGGCGGAGAGCCCTGTGAGGGCCGAGGCCTCCTGGGTGACCGTTCCGCACACCGCGTCACAGGCTCGCACGGGCGGCAGCTTGGTGGCGAGCGGCCCGAGCCCGAACAGGTCGAGCAGCTCCTGCGAGTAGCCGTCCCGGCGCATGTCGGTGAACGAGGCGCTGGCGTCCGTCGGATCAGTGGCCACCACGCCCGTCAGATGCCAGCGCAGCCAGTCCTTGCAGGACAGCAGCCAGCGGGCCCGCTCCAGCACGTCTGGCTCGTGACGTCCGAGCCACGCCAACAGGGCGGCCGGCGAACCCGCGAAGGGGACCGTGCCCGACAGGGTGAGGGCACGGTCCCAGACCGGGGTGTCACGCCACTCGGCCAGCATGGGCTCGGCACGCGTGTCCATCGCGACGATCGCGGCCCGCACCGGCCTCCCCCGCTCGTCGATCGCGTAGAGGCCGTCACCGTGTCCGCTCAGCCCCACCGCGGCGACGGCCCGCCCCTCGGCGCCCGCTGCGGCAAGAGAGGTCCTGATGGCCCGGTGGGTGGTTCGCCACACGTCGTCCATGTCCCGCTCGACCCAGCGGGGATGCGAAGTGTCCAGCGGGACCGTGCCGACGCCCCGCGCCACTTGTCGGCCTGCCGAGTCGAACAGCACGGCCTTGGTCACGGTGTGCCCCGCGTCGATACCGAGCACCAGTTCGCCCGCCACCGCTCACACCCACCCCAGCTCACGGGCGTTGACCGCGGAAACACAACGGCCGGTGGCGGCCAGCTCCGCCACGGCTTCGGCGACCAGCCGTGCCGAACGCACGCTCGTGGTCGTCGTGTCACCGGCGAAGTGAGTGGTGATCGTGACGTTGTCCAGCCGGCGCCAAGGGCTTTCCGCCGGGAGGGGTTCCTGGTCGTGCACGTCGAGCCCGGCCCCGGCGATGCGGTGGGCCACCAGGACGTCGTACAGGGCGCCGGTGTCGACCAGACGGCTGCGCGCGGTGTTCACGAAGTAGGCGGTCGGCTTCATCAGCGCGAAGTGACTCGCGCCGATGAAGCGCTCGGTCTCGGCCGTCAACCGGGCGAAGATCTGGACGAAGTCGGACTCGCGGAAAACCATGTCCAGGCTGTCGGCCCGTGCGGCCGAGTGCTCGGCCAGAACGGCGTCGGTCACGTATGGGTCGTAGGCCATCAGGCGCGAGCCGAAGCAGCGCAGCAGGGTGGCGAACGCGCGCCCCACATGGCCGAAGCCGACCATGCCGACCGTACTGTCACCGATCTCGCGGCCGGGAAGACCGAGGTTCTTGCGCCAGCCGCCGACCTTGACCGAGGCATCCACCCGGGCGATGTCCCGGGCCTCGGCGAGCATCAGTCCGATGGCGAGCTCGGCCACGGCCGAGGCGTTGCGGCCGAACACCGGTACGACCCCCACCCCGCGCGCGGTCGCGGCAGCGACATCGATGTTCTCCAACCCTGTTCGTGCCACACAGACGGCCCGCAGTGCCGGTGCGGCCTGGAGCACCGAACGGGAGACCGGAGCGAAGTGCACGGCCAGGACCTCGGCCTCTCCCACTGCCTTCACGATCTCATCGGCCACCGCCACGGCCTCGGGGCCCCGCCACTCCATGGTCTGCTGCGCCGCGTGCTGCTCCGCCTTGGTTCCGTGCCAGTCCACGCCGCGAACCGGTCCAAAACCCGGACCGCAGGCCTCCACCAGGGCGTCGATGTAGTACTCGGCAGGAATGAAGCGGTCACCGACGATCACAACGTGCAATGAGGCCTCCAGGAGGTGCCCCTCTCCCGTCTTCCGTAATCGTCCCACGTCCCCAGGCGGGGCGCCCAGCGTCGTCACCAGCCACACTCGTCCGGCACCGCGCGTGACCGGGACCGGTCGCTACGTTCAGCCACTGCAAGGCTCGCCTCGACGTGCCTCCGGACTGACAATCCGCGCCCGCGGACGACAGGCACGAGCACCGCCCCCCAGGCCCCGCCGACGTCAAGATCCGCCTCGGCATACGTCGGCGCGTGACACGGACTTGCCGATTCGTCCCGGCTCACCGACCTGGAGTTCGTGCGCGCGAGCATCGAGGAGGTTCTCGCCACACTCCTGAACGGGGATCGCCGCCGGCTTCCGGTCGGACATCAACACGATTCGGCTGCTCATCGGGACAACTCCTTGCGGGAGTAGGGCGGCGAGGACTGGGAGCGCACAGGAGGTCGTTCCCGCGGCTACCGCCTGGGCGGTCCGGAGCGGTCACGACGTCTGTCGGGCAACTGCTCCGAGCGGCGGCAGCACCCAGGCGAGCGCGCTATGCCCGGTGCCGGAGGTGACTTGCCGCGGGCCGCCGCAGTCAGGCATTTCGACCCGGTACCGTTCCGTGTGTACGGCTTGAACCCAGCAGGTGTGCAAGCCCTCGAGCTCGGCCCACACATCGCGCGGGCCGTGCACGTGTTTCCGAGCCTCCGGCGCGGCGATCGCGGCCCTTCTGCCGAGAGCCAGGCCGCTGCCTGCACTGGTGGCTGCTCACCGGAGGCACAGTTCCCGACATGCTCTCCGGCCGGTGGTCATTCGATCCCGAGGGGCCCGATGCCCAGATCCTCACGCATGCGGCGGCGCATCTCAGCCATGGCCGTGCGGCGCTGTTGGATGAGGGCCGCGTCCTCGGTGGAGCCGACTACCAACCCGCGGGCATAGGCGTCGCGCATCCGACGCAGGCTGTGAAACGCCTCGTTCCCAGCCGCGACAACGAGCGGCGGACCCACGAGCCAGAGCTGCTCGCTTGCCGTGTGCAATCCGGTCCCACGGAAGGCTTCGCGCACCGCCGCATCCCGCGCTGACTCGGACATGTGATCGCCCAGGGCGACAGCCCGTATCTCTTCCCCCGCGTCTTTGAGGGCGGAGGCGTACTCGGTGTACACGGCGCGCCGTATTTCCAGAGCGTTTCGTGCTTCCTCGTGCCGCCACCTGTTGCGATCGGCGATCAGGGTGGCAGCGATGCCGATAGCGGCACCCGTCAGCGTGGAGAGCAGAGGCATCCAGTCCATGCACCGCATGCTGTCTGACCCGCCGCTGCGACACCAGCGGCTCTCACCTTCCGGCATGGTGATCACGGGCTTTTGCCGAGCGCCAGGCCGACAGGCCGCGCTGGTGGCTGCTGGCGCTCGGACCACGACGGGCATGCCCGTGACCGTCGACCTGTCCGTGGACAGCCGCTCACCCATGGACGCAACGCCGTCCGGGATCTCCGTTACAGAAACGTCCTGGCGTAACGGCCACTTCTGCCCGAGGGGACCACGCAGGGCCTGACCTGCCGCTCTAAAGTTGAAAAGCGCGCGCAGAACAAGCCCCGTCAGGGCTTTTCGGGCTTGTGGGCCAGCAGGCAGGCGTGCGGTCTGTTCACCCGTCCGCCGGGCTCCTGCTCCAGCCTCGCGGTGACGACGAGTCCGGCCTGCTCCAGCAGGCCGATCATGCGATTCAGGGGCAGGAGATACGACTCGTAGGACACAGGATGGCCATAGCCGTGGGTCGGCTGCAGCCGTTCATCGCCGACATAGTCTCCCCAGAGCAGGTAGCCGCCGGGCGCGAGCGTGCGGTGGAACTCGGCGAACACATCCGGCAGCCACTGCGGGGGCGTGTGGTGGGTGGAGTACCAGGCCAGGATGCCGCCGAGCTCGTCGTCCCTCATATCCAGCGCGGTCATCGAGCCCTCGGTGAACCGCAGGTTCGGATAGGCGTGCCGAGCCAGCCCGATCATCTTCGGTGACAGATCGACGCCGAAGGCGGACACTCCCAGCCCGGCCAGGTGCGCCGTCACACGGCCGGGGCCGCATCCCAGGTCCGCGACCGGCCCCGGACCGGCCGTCCGCACGAGTTCGGCGAACCCCGCCAGCATCGCGCGTGAGAGCGGGTCCATCGCGGCCGGAGGCGGGACGCGTTCGACGTAATCGGCGGCGACCGTGTCGTACGACTGGCGGACGGCGGTCAGAAAGGAGGGCTCAGCCATGCGGGCGACCCTAGACCAGAGAACTTTGACAAGCCGTGTCACGACCTTGAGTTGACCTGCGCGACATCCACCGCCGTAGACACTCGGCCATCACCACTCCCGTGATCGTTTCCGGTCAGAGCACTGGATGCGCAGGTCCTGTCGGCTGACGAACTGCACCTCTTCTCATACATGACCTGCTGCAGCATCAGAAACAGAGTCGAGCAAGAACGAGGTTGCCGAAGCGCGGCGGGAACTCCCGCCCGACGGGGCGCTGCCCGGCGCCTTCATCCCCGATGATCAGCCATCGGTTGAGCCAGGCCGCGGTCCGCCAGATCGCTCACCCGGGCAGCACGGGCAGCACGGGCACACGAAGCGGCGCGTCGACCACGTGCGATCGTGTCCCCGACCGAGACCCGGGGCGCGCTCGATGCGTTCCGGCGGGCGACCGAGATGGGCGATCTGCAGGGCCTGCTCGACATCCTCGCGCCGGATGCCGTCCTCCTGGCTGACGGTGGGGGAGTCAAGAAGGCCGTCCTGCGGCCCACCGTGGGGGCCGACAAGGTGGCTCGCCTGCTGACTGCCGGGCTCGGCAGGTTCCCGTGTCGTTGCAGTCGGCACAGGTCAATGGCTGCCCGGCACCGAACCTCCGGCTCAATGGCGAGATCGACACCGTCATGACGGTGCGTATCGACGACGGTCTCATCACCGGGCTCTACGCCGTGCGCAATCCCGAGAAACTGACGCACATGCAGGAGGAAACCGACCTGCGCCGCTGAGCCCGATGTCTCCCCGAACGGACATAGCCGACGTGCTCGCCCCGCACGCCGCTGCCGGCAGCGGCACAGCCGCATCACATCTGGTCGGCGTCTTCGTGGTGCGGGGCGGCTCACACCACCGCCCTCCCCGCAAAGCAGCACCAGCTGCGGCCGGTACGTGACCTGCCTGCCGACCGGCGGACACGTCACGACCGGCGCGGCGTCACAATGCCGTGAACTGCCGCATCATCAGCTGCTAGTGTGGCGCGCTGGTGATCAAGGGGGGATCTCGTGAGGGCCACGTTACGGAGCCGCATCACCACTCGCGCCACCGCCGCCGTAGCCGTTCTGACTCTGGCGTTGGGGCTGCCGCTCACCACCGCACCCGAAGCGGTCGCGGACACGGGGTCGAGTGCCTCTTTCAGCTCTCCCACCGACCGGTATGCCATCAGGGACCGGATCGTCGGCCTCACCAACCGGGTGCCATCAGGGGCCGACATCCGGGTGGCGATGTACATCTTCAATGACCTGACGGTCGCCCGGGCGCTGGAGAGTGCTGCGGACCGTGGGGTTCACGTCAAGCTCGTGGTCGACCACATCTCGGCACAGTCGGACACGCACTACGCGGCCTTCAAGGAGCTGAAGGACCACATCGGTTCTTCGACTTCGGCCGATTCCTACGCGGTGGCCTGCCCGGCGAACCGAGGGTGCATCGGCGCTGCGTCCGATGGGTCCTCGATCAACCACAACAAGTTCTTCCTGTTCTCCCGCCTGACCGACGGCACCTCGAACGTCGTGGTCCAGTCGTCGGAGAACCTCGATGCGCGGGGGAGTGTGGGCGGCTTCGGCGCATGGAACAGCGCCGTCCAGATCAATGGCAATGCCGCCCTGTACGCGGGCTACGCCTCGTACCACGCCGACCTGACCGCCATGAAGGCGAACAACAACTACTACCGGTCCGTGGCCTCGGGGAACGCCAAGGCGTACTTCTTCCCCGAAGCGTCCGTCAACCCGGACTGGCCGTCGGAGCCCGCCACCGACGCGGTGATCAACCGACTCAACGGCGTCGTCTGCAAGGGCAATACACCAGGGTTCGGCACGGACGACGGCCGCACCGTGGTCCGGGTGGGCATGAACCTGTTCAGCCGCTACGAGATCGCCAAGAAGCTACACGATCTCGACGACGCCGGCTGCTGGGTCGAGGTGGCCTATCAGCTGCCCAACGGATACGCCGACGCCCCTGCGACGGACTCGTACAAGAAGGCGACGTCGGAACTCACGGCACCGTTCAACGCCTACAACGGCCCGGTGGTGCACACCTTCCCCGAGTCGGGCAACGGCAGCTACCCTTTCCACTCGAAGTTCCTCCTCGTCAAGGGGGGATACGACGACGGATCCGCTCAGGTCCACGACCGCAAGATCCTGTGGACCGGCAGCCACAACTACAGCTTCAACTCGCTGCGTGACAGCGACGAAAGCTTCGTCAAACTGGAGGACACTGCGTCCTTCGATGCGTACGAGAACTTCTTCAGGTCCGCGCTCCCCAGCGCGACCTGCACCTGGACGCAGGGCGACTGGTCGCGGTCCGACTGCCACTGATCACTCAAGGAGACCGGGGCGGTGGATGGCCGTCCCGGTCCCAATGGGTCCGGGAAAGCAGAGCGAGCAGGATCGCCAGCTGCGGCGGCCGTGATCGTAGTCTTTCGCATGCTCAGCTCAGCTCGCCTCACGCATTGGTGTCACGGGCCAGATCTTGTGACCACATCGACGAGTGAGTGACTAGGCCGTTTACTTCGGATCATCTGATCGTTGGTTGATGTGTGTCGTTTACTGATGCCCAGTGGGCGCGGATCGAGCCGCTGTTGCCGGACCGGACACCCAAGCGGGGAGGACGGTGGCGTGATCACCGGAAGGTGATCGACGCGATCGCGTTCAAGTACCGCACCGGGACACCCTGGATGGACCTGCCCGAGCACTTTGGGTCGTGGAAGGGTGCCCACAACCGGCTGCGAAAGTGGGCCACCGACGGCACCTGGGAGAAGGCCTTCACCGCTCTGCTCGCCCAGGCCGACGCCGAAGGCGACCTCGACTGGGTCGTCGCGGTCGACTCCACCATCGTTCGCGCCCACCAGCACGCCGCCGGGGCTGTCAAAAGGGGCCCCAGCCGGCGAGCCGGACGACCATGCCCTCGGACGTTCCCGCGGCGGCTTGACCACCAAGATCCACCTCGCCGCCGACAGCCGCTGCCGCCCGCTCGCCTTCGTCGTCACGCCCGGCCAGGCAGGTGACGCACCCGCATTCCCCGAGGTCATGGCCCGGTTACGAGTGCCCCGGCCGATCGGCCGGCCCAGGACCACACCGGACGTGGTCCTGGCCGACAAGGCGTATGCGTCCCGGGCAATCCGCAGTCACCTGCGACGGCGCGGAATCCGGTCGGTGATCCCACAGCCGGCCGACCAGGCCGCGAACCGAAAGCGGCTCGGCCGGCGCGGCGGCCGTCCGACAGCCTTCGACCGCGACGCCTACAAGCAGCGGAACACCGTCGAACGGTGCATCAACAAGATCAAGCAGTGGCGCGGCCTGGCCACTCGCTACGACGAGACCGCCACCATCTACCTGGCCGGACTCCACATCGCCGCCATCTTCATCTGGTCAGCGAGGTGATCCGAGGAAGGCGGCCTAGTCCTGCGGTGCCAAGGTGCGCAGGACATCGAACTCGTTGCCCTCGGGGTCAGCCATGACCACCCAGTTCCGGTCTGGGCCCTGGCCCACGTCCACCTTAACGGCGCCGAGAGCGAGCAATCTGGTCACTTCGTCCTCGGTGCTGCCGTCGATCGGGCTGACGTCGAGGTGAAGCCGGTTCTTGACGGTCTTGCCCTCGGGCACACGGATGAACATCAGGGTGGGCGGCATCTGGCGGGCCCGGACATCCTCGACGGTCGGCACCCAAGAGCCGATCTCGACCTTGCCCTCGCTCCGGTCGATCACCTTGAAGTCCAGGACCTCGCACCAGAAGGCCGCGAGCCTCTCCGGATCACCGCAGTCAACGGTCAACTCGGTGAACCTGCTTGTCATGCTTCTCCCAGATAGTGCGGACGGGGCCAGCGTAGGTCGCCTGCCCGACAGATCCGAGATCTTTTTAACCAGGGACATCAAACGGGCTTGATCCGGAGGAAACCGCCTAGGACCTGTCCGGGCGATCTTTACGGGATCCGAGGCGGGTCTGGGCCGCCAGGACGGCCTCGGCGTAGCGTCCCGCCCACGCGCCCATCGCGTGGATCGGGCCCAGCAGAGCGATGCCCGCCTCGGTGAGGGCGTAGTCGACGCGCGGTGGGGCTTCGGCGTACGCCTGGCGTACGACCAAGCCGTTGTACTCGAGGCGGCGCAGGGCTTCGTTGAGTACCTTGGGGCTGATCCCGCCGATGCGGGTGATCAGCGCGCGCGGCCTCATGGGTCCGCTCTCGCCAAGGATATATACGATCACGCTGTCCCAGCGGTTCGACAGTACCTCGAAGGCCACCCTCGCCTGGCAGTCCGCGGCGAACTCGTCACCGCCCAAGTCCTGTTCCTCTACTGCTCCGTTGGCCATGCCCTCATCCTGCCTGGCCGATGTACACCATGTGGTGTGCATCGGCGCGCCTAGCGTCCTTTCCGTCGCACCCCGCGACACGGACGACAGGAGCGAGCACATGCACATCGGCATTCTGGGAACAGGGGAGATGGCCACGGCCCTCGGCACGGCCTGGGTACGGGCGGGCCATGACGTTTGGGTGGGTGGTCGGGACACCGCGGCGGCCTCCCGTACCGCTCGGCGGACCGGCGCCGCCGGGCACGGCAGCCTCGCGGAGGCGGCGGCCCATGGGGAGGTGGTACTAACCGCCGTCCCGGCGGATGCCGCACCGCAGTTGGCCAAGGAGTTGGCCCATGTGCTCGCCGGGCGGACAGTGATCGACTGCACCGTTCCGATGGCGCCGGGCACTGACGGCCCGGCCTTGACCACGGGCGGCGCCACCTCCGTCGCCCGGCTCATCGCGGACGCCGCCCCCGGCGCCCATGTGGTGAAGGCATTCGGGGTGTGCCACGAAAGCATCTGGACCCTGGACCGGCCGGCCTTCGAAGGGGCGCCGCTGGCGGTGCCTTTCTGCACCGACGAACCGGGTGCCGCCACGCGAGTGGCGGAGCTCATCGCCTCCATGGGCTGCACGCCCCTGCCCTGCGGCGGTCTCGGCCGTGCCGCCCTGCTGGAGGCCACTGCCGTCTTCGCCGTTGGTGTCTGGTGGTCGGGCGCCGAGGCCCGCTTCGCGTTTCCGGCGCCGGCTCTGGCCCCAGGGGCCATAGACGACTAAGAAGTCATCTCATTTGGTTGACCCGGCATTCTGTGGGTCATGGTGGGAATGATTGAGCGGTTGGTGCCGGACAAGTTGTGAGAGTTGTTCCAGCGGGTGATACCGGAGGCGCCGTCGCGACCTCAGGGTTGCCGCAGGCTCTGCGGGGAACGTTCAAGTGCCCCCCACGGGCGTGGAACGCCTTCGCCGCCCCGCAGGTTGGCCGCCCACTTGTCGTCCTGCGTGCTCTTCACCGGCCGCTCCTTCTCGGTGGCAGGGGCTAGGGAGAACGGGGTACAGCCGGACGGGGGACGCAGGTGCCACGGTACGAGGGCGTGCCGGAGGTGGCGAATCATCGGCCCGGCGTCGGGATGTGCCGGTCAGGCCCTTGACCGGGCGCCGCTTCGACGGAGGATGGGGGACGAGAGCGGGTCTGCGTGGTGAAGTGTGGGCCTCTGATAACTCCGACAGCAGGGAGCGTTTCCTCCGATGACCGCACAGCCCGCACGCCCTGAGCGCAGCGGTCCCAAGACCGCCTCGGTCATGGATGTCTCGCCCTTCAAGCCTTCTCTCGTCAAAGCGGTGTTCAGGGACGTGACCCCGATGCCCGTCTCTCGGCCGGCCGCGTGGGCCGCCGCGTCGGTGACGCGGACAGTGCTGGCGGAGATCATCGACGGCGCGAGGAGAGCGGCGGCGGCGGAGGCCCGGAAGAAGCTGATTCCCGGGGACCTTCTCTCGGCGATCGACCGGAACGTCGAGCTCGAGGTGGGGGTCAAGTGGTACGACCACAGCCCGACGTTTCAAGGCCTGACCGGTGTCCTGTGCGACGCCGAGGGTGTCATCGTGCCTTCTCGTAAGCGCAGCAGGTCGCGCAAACCGAGTGCTGTGGTCGGCGCCCACAGGTTCGAGGCCGGGGTCAAGAAGCTGCTGTGGAGCCAGGGGGCGACGGCCGTCCCGGCGATGGTCCGCGACCTGGACGGAATCGCGAGCGTGTTCCTGACGGACCTCGCCCGGGACGCGGCCGTGGTCGTCCGCGAGGGCGGGGTCAAACGTTTCGGTACGGTCACCCTAGTGATGTCGGGCGAACCGGCCCCACCCCCGTTCCTCAAGGATTCCCTCCGGGCCCTGCCCGCCCGCACGGGGGACAGGCGGACCATCGGCAGGGATGACATCCTGGCCGCCACCACGATTCAGTTGTTCGGCGGCAACCTCAGGCAGCGAGCCCTCACCGAGGCACGCGAGGCGACACAGAACACTTCGGCCGGCTGAGCGGGTGCGACCAACATCGGCGCCTGCACCCTCATCTGCTACCGCAGACTCGCCAAATGAGATGGCCTCTTGGAGGTTGTCTCACGTGGGCAGGTTTTCCGAGCTCCTTGCAGCAGGTCGGGGCGGTGACCATAGCTGACCACGGCTCCGCCAGTCGTTGCGGACCATGTACAGGATCTTGAGACCATGAGCAGCCCATGGCAGGCTCGTGCCGCGTGATCGATGAGTTCGCGAAAGACAACCTGCACAAGAGACTGCGGCGGGACCGTGAGGCGCTGCTCTGGAAGCTCGATGGCTTGTCCGAATACGACGTGCGCCGGCCTCTAACAGCGACCGGAACCAACCTCCTCGGCCTGGTCAAACACGTGGCCACCGTCGAGGCCAGGTACTTCGGTGAGGTCTTCGACCGCCCTTCTCCGGAACCGCTGTGCCGGTGGCAGGACTCCGACGGCAGCGATCAATGGGCGGCCGAGGGCGAGACGCGCGATCAGATCATCGGGTTCTACCGGCGCACGTGGGAACACTCGGACGCGACGATCAACGAGCTTGCCCTCGACGCCCCCGGCCACGTGCCCTGGTGGTCGGAGCCCTATCCCAACACGAACCTGTTCGCCATCATGGTCCATGTCCTCGGCGAGACCGTCCGGCATGCCGGGCACGCCGACATCCTGCGCGAGGGCGTCGACGGCCGGACTGGGGTGCGTGCCGCAAACGAGCAGCCGATCGACGAGGAAGCCCGTGCAGCCTACTTCGCGAAGATCGAGCAGGCCGCCAGGACGGCCGCACCAACCAAGGCTTAGAAGTCTGGTCCCACGATGTGACGTGATGTGATCACCGAGCGGACAGGTCTGCCCCTGTCCGTCGGAACCTCGGGGGCGAACTTGCACGACAGCCAGGCACTGATCCCCCTGGTGAAGGGCATATCACCGATCCGCTCCCGCCGCGGGCGACGGAGACCGGGCGAAGGCGTGCCCGCCACCGGCCTGGGCGCCTGCTCCAGCGCAACCAGCGGGCCAAGACGCTGGATGACTCGGCAGACGATGGCCGCCGACACTCCGAACAGCGGCGCGAGCTGCCGCATCGTGAGGTTTGTGCGGTAGCACACGGCCACCATCAGTACGCGCTAGGCCGGCGCAAGACACCTCGGCCGGCCGCCACCGGGACGGTTCCCGCCTCGCTCCCGCACGACCCGCAGCAGCTTTTGGAACCGCTCCCTCCGTAAGCCGGTAAACGCCTCCACCCACATCGGCTC
Organism: Streptomyces sp. NPDC002004; assembly: GCF_053593975.1. NCBI lineage: Bacteria > Bacillati > Actinomycetota > Actinomycetes > Kitasatosporales > Streptomycetaceae > Streptomyces > Streptomyces sp. NPDC002004. Next base: position 78,527 of record NZ_JBSFDP010000025.1, on the reverse strand, counting down.
GGCCCGCAACACCCCACCCATACAGGCAAAATGTCGCCGTTGGCTCAGGCTTCGACGATACGGTCCCAGTGCCGAACACGGCAGCCGCAGCTTCGTCACCCCCGGCTCGCCCCTCGTCATCCCCGCCGTGCGACGCGTCATGAGCATTCCGGAGCCTGAGCTCCTTGCCATGCCAGCGCACATCAAGTGGCTCAACGTGTACGACCCGGACGATGTCGTCACTGGCGTATTCGACCTGGCTCCGGATGCCCGCAACGTCACCGGCACCGAAGTGGACAACGGCAACGTCAATCCCCAGGCCGCCCGGAAGTACCTGCGCACCCTTCCGGTCGAGCGAGCGGCCACCCACAGCTGGTCATGACCGGTGAACACGTCCCGCCCACGTTCACACGGCCACCCAAGCGGAAGAGACGGCCTGTCAGCGCGGCTCGGTGGCTCCGCCGGGGTCTTTGTGGTGTCGGTCGGCCAGGGCGGTGATTCCTGCTGTGGCGGCGGCGGCGAGGTCGGTGACCCTCGCGTCGTCGACGGGCAGGTTGAGGATGTAAAGGGCGGATGCCAGGGAGCCGAGCAGTAGCAGGTGGGCCATCGCGGGGTCGACGGACCCGGCCAGCTCGCCGCGAGCCACGGCCTGTTCGATGATTTCGGCGAAGGCGGCCTGTTCGGCGGCCAGGAAGGTGTCCTGGAACCGGGTAGCCAGTTCGGGATTGACGGCAAGTTCGCTGATCAGGGCCGGTGCCAGCTGTCGGGCCGCCGGGGTGGCCATGCGGGCGTGAAACGTGCGGACCAGCGCCAGCAGGTCCCCGTGCAAGGAGCCGGTGCCGGCCAACGGAGGCAGCTGCTGCTCGTACATGGTGGCAGCGAACGCCATCTCGGCCTTGGAGGCGTAGCGGCGGTAGATCGCCGCCTTGCCCACCCCGGCGCGCGTCGCGACCTGGTCGACGGTCAGGGCCTGGTACCCGGCTTCGTCGATGAGCTCGCGGGTGGTCTGCAGGATTTGGTGATCCACGCGACTGTCTCGGGGGCGTCCGCCCCGTTGCCTTCTCGCTGTCATGTCTGCATGATACGGAACGGGAGTATCGGAACCGTAGTATCGGAACTATGGTTCCGGAGATCACGGGCCCCGCTACGCAGAGACAACCGCGACGACGCCACGCCGCGTGGCTTCGCAACAAGAACGGAGAACTCGGATGATCAAATGGGCTGGCCGGATCATCACGTTATGCGGAACCGCACACACACTCGGTGCCCTGACGGTGCAGAAAGCCGCGCGCCATGCCGGGACATGGTTCACCGGCGGACTGTGGAACGAGGACCTTGCCGACATGAGCCCGGCGGGCAGCGCGTACTGGCTGAGCCTGGCAAGCTTCGGCATACCGCTCATCCTGGTCGGCCTGACGGTGCTCTGGCTGGACCGCCGCGGCATCACCCCGCCGGCATTCATCGCCTGGACGCTGGGGGGCTGGACCGTCGTCGACGCCGTGGTCCTCCCGTTCACGCCCTGGCCGCTCTTCGCGCTCGCGTGCGCCCTGCTGCTGATCGGAACCCGCCGCGCCCGCCGGGACGAACTCGCGTCCAAGGCCGGTCTTCCACGAGCGTGAACATAGGCCGCGCCAGTGACAAGCGGTATGTGGGTATCAGGGCTCCCGTACCGCTTCGCCATGAACATGAGAGGGCAGCCCCGCCCGCCGCCGTGCCATGGGTGACCGGCACATCGGCAGGCTGGTCGAAGTCCGAGGTGTCCGACTGCTGCGCGGTACTGGCCTCTACCCGGGCTGGGAACCGACCTCCGGCGCCGCCTGCGCTGCCGCCTATTTGACGCTCAGCAGGTGACTCTGCAGGCGAGTTCCCTGCGCAACTGCCTATCCGGGCGGCTGAGCCGTGTCCGACGTGGCGGGCGCGGAAGGGGGCTCGGCGGTCGCGCCTGCGCGGCCGATGCCCTCCTGTAATGACGCGAACATTCGGTGCGCGGAGGGCCGCAGCCCCTTTCCGCCCCACATCATCGCCGGCCCCAGGAGGAAGACGAGCGCACCCGGTACGGCCGCGCCGAGTGGGACGCCGAAGGCGGCGGCCGTGGCCAGGCCGCCCGCCGCCAACATGGAACCCGCCAGGACCACCAGTCTGTCCCGGCGTTCCTCCGTCGGCCCGCTCGCGAGGTCGTCCGCGTCGGCTGCGGCGGATGGCTCTTCGAGGTCCAGCAGCGCCAGCCAGCGCTCGGCGACAAGGCGGTCCAGCAGCGTCGACACGGTGCGCACCAGGCCGGGCAGTGCGTCCCGCCCGTCGCGGAGGAGCCCGTTTGCTGCTGCCACCAGTGCCCGGCGTACCTGCATCACATGGGCGCTGACCGCTTGGCGCTGCCCCTCGGCCGGGAACGCGGCGTCCTGGGCCGCGTACTCCTCCAGCACCCGGCAGATCTCGGAGACGCCTGCGTTGACCCCGCGTACGGCGTCGTCACGCCCATATGCGACGAGGAGAGCGTCGTGCAGTACGAACGCACACCAGCGCACGGCGCGATGGTCACCGGCCAGCCGGGTCCAGAACCGCTGAGCGGTTTGCCATGCAAGCAGTGCGCCCAAAGAGCCCGCGCTGTACCACACTGTTGCCAAGAGGCAGGCGTAGTACAACAGCGATGGACGGGTGCCGGGAGAGCCGAACAGGTAGAGGGCCAGCAGCAGGATGAGTGGGCAGCCCGCCAGCGCGGTGGTTCCCACTCTGCTGACCCGACGCACCCGCTTGCGTGCCGTCGCTGCCCGAGCGAACCTGGCCGCCACCGCTTCGACGCCAGAATCCATGCGCCTGCCGGCGCAGCGGGACAGGGCGACCAGGTGCAGTGCCTCGCGCCGGTGCATCGCCGGCGCGACGGACGCTGCCTTCCAGTCCCAAAAGAAGCTGCGGCCCATGACCCGGCACATTTCACGGGTCATGCCCCATCCCACCGCTGCGGATCCCAGCCCCACACAAGCCAGGACTGCCGCCCCCGACATCTGCAGTTGCATCGTCCCCCACCCTCTCCCACACATGGCCCGCCCCCGGCCCCGGCGAGCGGTCAGCCTAGCGACGCGATAACCGGTGGCGGGGGAAGTCGGCAGCAGTGCCCAGTTGTTGGCGAATCGGCGCAGGGCGTAGTCCTGCCGGATGCGGGTGATGGCGGCGGAGAACCGGGGCGGTGGGCGGGGCCATGCCAGGGAGGGTTGGGTTCAGTTGTCGTGGCCTGCGCGCAGCCAAGCGATGTACTCGGCAGCGGCTCGCTCGGTGTCGTACTCGGGCCGGTAGCCGGTGTCTTCCTTGAGGCGGCTGATGTCGAGTACCAGGTGCGGTGCGGCGTCTCCGGTGGGGAGGTCGACCTGTGCGCCGGGGACCGTCTTCCTGATTGCCTGGCTGATCTGGGCGTTGGTGGTGGCGCGGCCGGATCCGACGTTGTAGGTGCGGTGGTTCAGCGTGTCCGCGAGCTGGAGGAGGGCGATCGCCCTCCCGGTGTCCTTGACGTAGGTGAGGTCGAGCCCGTCTTCGGCGCAGGCCGGGTGGACGAGGTGGGTGAGGTCCGGTGCGGTGCCGCGGGCGGCGGCGTGGATCAGGGCGGGCGCGGCGAAGAAGGGGTCGGGGTGGCCGAGCGGGCCCCAGGTGCCGGAGATGCGGTAGTTGACGATGTCGAGGCCGGTGGTGTCGGCGAGGAACCCGCCGAGCATTTCGCCGACCTTCTTGAAGGTGGGGATGGAGACGGGCGCGGTCATCGACAGCGGGGCGTCCTCGCGCAGCGGTCCGTCGCCGGCGGCGCCGAGGTAGACGCCGATCGTGCTGGCGATGCCGAGGCGCTGTACGCCCCACTTCTGGGCAGTCTCGGCGACGTTCAGCAGCCCGCCGAGCGCCTGCCGGGTCGCCTCGACGGGCGCGTCGGGGACAGGCGGCCAGGGGTGGGAGCCGGCCAGGTGGAGGATGCCGGTGATGTCGTGGCGGCGGCCGACGGCGAGTAGGGCGTCGCGGTCGGTGATGTCCGCCTGCTCGACCTTCACCCGTGTTCCGGCGAGTACGGGCGGGAGTTCGCGGGCGCGGCGCTGGACCACGACGGAGTCTTCGCCCAGGTCCAGCAGGGCGCGCACGGTATGGGATCCGATGAAGCCGAAGCCTCCGGTGACGAGGATCATCACAAGTCCTTACGTGTTCCCGTATCGGTCGTTGGCGGTGGGGGCGGTTGTTCACTTGCTCCACAGGGTTCCGAGCGGCTCGGGGTCCGCCTCGAGCGAGGCGGTCACTGCCTTCCATCCGGCGTCGTCGTCCTGGAGGGCGCTGTGCAGGAAGGCCGTGGTGAGCTGCTGGATCAGGGCCACGCGCGCAGGGTTCTCGTCGGTGGTCTCGGCGACATCGTGGCCGGGGATGCCGCCGAGCGAGTGTTCGGCCCCGAACAGCGTGAGCAGGCTCTTGCCGCCCGGGCTGTAGGTGTAGGGGTCGGTGAACCAGTCCGGTCCGCGGGTGGACAGGTGGGACTGGTCGTGGTCGCCGGCGACGATGAGGGCCGGGGTGCTCATGGTGGCGAACGACGGCTTCATGAAGGGGAAGTGCTCGGCGGCGAACGGGGTGAGGTCATCGCCCAGGCCGGTCAGCGCCAGCAGCACCCCTGCTTTGACGCGGGGGTCGGACATGTCGTCGCCGGGTACGCCGTCGGCGTCGAGGACACGTGCGCCCAGCAGGGCGCTCACGGTCTGGGCTCCCCAGGAGTGGCCGGCGACGGCGATGCGGCTTGTGTCGACACGGCCGGCGAGGCTGGGGACGGACGCCTCCAGGGCGTCGAGTCCGTCCAGTACGTGCGTGATGTCCTCGATGCGGTAGCGCCATATCCTCGGGGTGCGGGGGTCCTGCGCAGGGATGGCGAGTGTCCGGGAGTCCAGGTGGGTCGGCTGGACGACCACGAAGCCGTGGGCGGCCCAGTGGTCGGCCAGCGGGGCGTAGCCGTTCATCGACCAGCCGAAGCCGTGGGAGAAGACGACGACGGGCAGTTCGCCGCCGGCCGCGGGGGCGGACACGCGGACCTGGAGTTCCTCGCCACGGCCGCTCGGGGCGGGTAGGACGACCGGCTTCACGGACACCACCGCGGTGGGGCCGCCGGCGGGATTCTGCGCGTTCACGGCATTTGAGTCGGACATGAGAGGGCCTTCCGATCGGTGTCTTCAAGGCTTGGGCTGGGGGCCGACGGTCGGCGGCGCCGACCGGGAGGGGAGCGGGTGCGCTTGTCACGCGCGGCATCCACGCCCCGATGTTCTTCCAGCTCCCCGGCAGGGGCGCGGAGACGACGGCCTGACGGCCGGTCCCCTGGTCTGGCATTATGGACGAAGCGGAACCTTGTTCCACATACGATACGGAACGCAGTTCCGCTTTGCAAGGTCAGTCACGAGAGGAGTGCTCCGGTGAACGAGAGCAGCCCGCGCCAGGGAAGTTCGGCCGTCTCCAAGCGCAAGGACGCCCGGCGCAATCAGCAGACCCTGCTGGACGCCGCCGCCGCGGTCTTCGTCACCTCAGGCGTGGACGCACCGGTACGCGAGATCGCCGCCAAGGCCGGCGTCGGACTGGGCACCTTCTACCGCCACTTCCCCAACCGGGCCGACCTCGTCATCGCCGTCTACCGCCACCAGGTCGACACCTGCGCCGAAGCCGGCCCCGCCCTGCTGGCGGCCGGCCCGACACCCTTCGCCGCCCTCGAAAGCTGGGTCGATCTCTTCGTCGACTTCCTGGTCACCAAACACGGCCTGGCCGCCGCGATGCAGGCAGACAGCACCGGCTTCGAGACCCTGCACACCTACTTCCTCGACCGCCTCGTGCCGGTGTGCACCCAGCTCCTCGACGCCGCGAGCGCAGCCGGCGAGATCCGCCCCGACCTCGACGCCTACCACCTCATGCGCGGCATCGGAAACCTCTGCATCGGCACCGACAGCGACCCCCGCTACGACGCGCGCCGACTGATCACACTCCTCCTCGCAGGACTGCGCCAGTCGCACCGAAGCTGACGCCCGCAAATGGCGGAGCCTCCCCCCTTGCACGGTGTTGAGGATCAGCAGACCGCCGCCTCGAAACGGCTGGTGAGAGCAGAGATCCCGCTCTGCGCGATCGCCTCCTCGGGCACGCGGATCTCCTGCAGCGTCCCTTCTGCTCCGGCAAACACGAGAAGCACGGCATGAACCCTCGGCGAGGGTCTGCACGCGAAACCGGAACGCGTTGATACCGATCCCCGACAGCGCAACCGAGTGACCGGGACGTGATTGGGCTTGCCGGGCCTCGTGGCCCGTGCCGTCGAAGTGCAGGCCACCGACGCCCCGTCGGCCGTTGCTGTCGCGTTCTACCTAGGACGGCTGACGGATCTCCGTGACGATCGTGTAGAGCTCGATGATGACGCTGTTCCTGGTACGGGCGATATCCATGCCGCTGACCATCGGCAGCTGACCGTCGACCGGGCCGTACTCGAAACCGAGGTGGCCGATGTCGTCGAGCCCCGACGCGGGGCCGGCGGGCCGGAAGACCCAGTCCGGGTTCTCGCCACGCAACTCTGTGGCGCGGCGCGCGAGGTCCGTGCGCCCGCGGTTGATGCGGTCCGGTTCATGCCACACCACGTCTTCGGCGTAGTTCTCGGCGATGACCGCGGCCCGTCGATCCGGGTCGGGTTCGTTGAACACCTCGAGAAGGTTGACTCGCATCAGATCGGCGGGGGACCTGGTCATGGTGAGTCCGTTCGTGTGGGCTGGTCGGTCGCTGTGGTGGAGGTCCACCGGTCCGCGCGGCCGACTGGGTCAGGTCGCGACGGCCGGGGCCGTCCGAAGCGGGGCGAGGGCCGAGGTCCAGGCGATGACCTGGTCGAGCATGGTGTCCAGCGAACGCAGGTGGTGGTCGCCGGGTTTGAAGACGCTGAAGTCCTGGAAGTCGGTGAACAGGGAGAGCATGACCTGCTGGCGTACGTCGGCCATCTGGAGTTCGGCGGCGGCCAGGCGCAGTTGTTCGGCGGACCGTGCGCCGCCTGCGGCGCCGTAGGAGACCAGGCCGAGGGCCTTGTTGTTCCATTCGGCGTAGAGGTAGTCCAGGGCGTTCTTCAGGACACCGGGGACGCCGTGGTTGTACTCGGGGGTGACGATGACGAATCCGTCGTACACGGCGATGGTCTCCGCCCAGCGCCGGGTGTGCTCGTTGTGGTACTGGCCGAGGGAGGGCGGCATCGGCTCGTCGAGGTGGGGGAGGGGGTGGTCGCGCAGATCGAGCAACTCGAAGCCGGCGTCGGTCCGGCGCGAGGCGTGGTCGAGGACCCAGCGTGCCACCTGGTCTCCGACGCGGTTGGGCCGGGTGCTGCCGAGGATGATGCCGATGGTGGGCATGGATGGCCTGCCTTTTCGTGGCGCCTTACGGCTGCGGGACACGCGCTGTCCGGAAGGTCGGTGAGCGGGCGGGCGTGGTGCCCGGCAGCACGGTGCGGGGGTCGACCGGAGCGGTTCGGTCAGCTCGGCACGGTGGCCGACGCGGTGACGGCGGAGGCGAAGTCGGGCTGCACGCCGAGCTGGGCGAGCATCACGCTGAGGCCGACGTAGCAGTTGAACTCCTTGATCCTGCCGCTCTCGATGTACCAGAAGTCGGCCGTAGGGATGTTGAGCTCGGCGCCGGTCGGCCGGATGGTGCCGGCGGGTGTCTCGAAGGGCCCGGTGACGGTGCCCTGGATCGTCAGCTCGACGGCGACGACATTGCCCATGACATGGAACCGGTGCAGTTCGCGGTGCACGTCGGGGGCGAGTGCGCCCATGAAGGCGACCAGGTCGCCAAGGTGCTCACCGCGGTAGCTCTCGCCGGCGGCGATGTTGTTGAAGACGCCGTCCTCGGCGAACAGGTCCACGAAACCTTGCACGTCCATGACGCTGCCCTCGGCCGCTCGGTACGCCGCCCGGACCACGGTCTCCGCGTCGGTGTTCATGGTGCCCTCCCGTGCGAGAGAATCCATTCAAATGCTTGATTGAAATTGTGGGCGGGATTGGCTGTCTTGTCAAGCAAGTGATTGAATTCATAGTGGAGCCGGGCCGGAGCGGCCCGATCTGCGGTATCAGGCGCTCACCGGGGCTCCCCGAAACGCTCCGGCCACCACGGGGATGAGCATCCGCTCCACCCGCTCGGCGGGCTCGGCGCCCAGCTCGGCCCCGATGGGCGCCAGTGCGAGCCAATTGAGCATTCCGGCCGCACAGCGGACACGGAAGACGAGCTCCCGCTCGTCGGTCTCGGGAAGGCTCGCCGACAGTACCCGCACCGCCTGGCGTCGGGCCTGCTCGAATTTCCCGGCCAGCCTCTCCCACCCTTCGGGCGGATCGATCCCCACCCGCGCCACGGTCCGCATCACGGCCAGATCCCGCCCCCCGGCCACGAGCGCGCTCACCATGGGCCGTGCGAACGCCTCGGCCAACTCGCTCAGCGTCGCGCTCCCCGCCAGGGCGTCGAGCTCCCGAATCTGCGCGTCCAGGTATCGCTCCAGCGCGTGCTCGATCGCCACATCGCACAGTGCCTTCAGCGATCCGAAGTGGTAACTCACCGCGGCGACGTTGGCTCCGGCGTTCTGGGTGATCTCACGGAGGGTCACGCCTTCCTGCCCCCGTTGCGCAAGCAGCTCTAGAGCAGCCGCCAACAGATCATCCCGCGTTCGCTGACCGGCCTCGCGGCGAAGGTCCGTTTTCTCTGGCCTCACGCTAGAACTCAAGCGACTGCTTGACTTCATTGTCAAGCGGTCGCCTGAACTGGACTTCCAGCTCTCAGCACGAAGCCGGGCCTTCGTCGCACCGGGTCACCCGCCCGGCCTGAGTCGCACCCGGGCACGCAGCACGCACCGCACAGTGCCCGCCCCCACGGCTGAAGAACGGCTCCGGCATGCGGCAGCGCCACACACCTCGGCCTCGCCCCGTTGCTGCGGGCCTCCTGCGCGACATACCGCTGCCAGCGGCATGGACCCTCGCACGGTGACGCCGTGTCACACCTGCGTTGGTACCTTCTCGCTCTCCTCGCCCACTCGTTTCTCCTGCGCGTCGGCCTGCGACTGCGGCTGCGGCACGCTGTAGTACACGGTGCTTCCCTGCTTCGACCGCTCGATGCGGCTCTTGGCGACGAGACGCTCCAGGGTGTTGCGTACCGTGTTGACGTCACGGGCCCGCGCAGGGAACGCCTTTTCCAGGTCGCTGGTAACTTCGCCCGCGGTGCGCGGTTCACCCGTGGTGCTCTCCAGGATGCTTAGCAGGATGGTGCCCAGCGGAGGCTCACCGGTCGTGCCCATGGTCTTCTTCGCCGACGCCTCGGTCTTCTTCGCTGCCGTCTTCTGGACGGCGGCCCTCTTCGCGGTCTTCTTCGGCGCCGTCTTGGCCGCGGTCGCGGTGGTGGTCTTGGCCGCCGCGGACTTCCTGGCCCGGCCCGTCTTCTTCGCCGGGGTGGCAGGGCTGCTGGTTTCCTCCTGCCGCGGCTGCGGGACAGGCGCCTCCTTCGCGGGGGCGGACGTCTCCTGTGCCGTGGCGGATGCCGGGCCGGCGGACGGTTGTGCCGTGGCGGCGGGGCCGGCTCCCTCGGCGGGCAGGGTGCCCTGCACGCTACGCAGCCACGCCTCCTCCGACCTGAGCTGTTCCAACCGCGTGCGCAGCTCCTCCTGTTCGGCGAGGTTCTTCTCGAGGTCGGCGGCAAACTGAGGCGCGTACCGGTTCTGGATGGAGATGCTGGCTGGCTCGTCGGCCACGGCAGTTCACGCTCCCTTTTGTTCCCTGGTGTGTTGCGCGGATGCTACCCACCCCAGCTGCCTACGGCTGATGTCCCCCAGAACACACCCCGTACGAGAACCCACCACCACTGTCCACCACCCGGCCCCGCCCGCGCCGCTGTTCCTCACCGTGTTGAACAAACCCGAGCTCATGAACGTTGGTTCAGGTGAGCAACGTAGGGTCGTCGAGTAAAGCTGAGGGGGAGCCATGACCATCGCACAATGGGCCGAGCACGCGGCCTGCCGGGGCACCGACCCCGACGAACTCTTCACCCCGGGCGCCGGACAGAACCAGGCGAAGACGGTGTGCACCGGATGCGCGGTGCGCACCGAGTGCCTGGCCGAAGCACTCGATCAGCGCATCGAGTTCGGCATCTGGGGCGGCATGACCGAACGCGAGCGCAGGGCCCTTCTGCGCCGTCGGCCAGAGGTTACGTCCTGGCAGAGGGTCCTGAACGACGCACGACAGGCGTTCGAGCAGTCCACTGCCAGCTGACAGTCCGGCGCATACAAGCGGCCCGTGCCTTGCGGGTGCCGTCCCAGGCCCTGTCCCCGGGGCGGATTCTGCCGCTCGCATGCTCCCAGGCCCCATACCTGCGCTGGTCGGCGGACGAGCGCATGCGCGGGCGCCAGACACCCGCCCGCACCGCTGAGCGTGCGAACCGTGGTGCTCTTTCGTACGGTTCCAGTGCCCGGCTCTGACAGGACAGCCGGGCCTGGCGGTCCCGCGCTCCGATCGCACGCCGCGCGGGACCGCCTCACCACTCCTGCCGCCCTCGCGGGCCACTTCCGCTCCCACGCCCGTTCCCGTACACCTCCCGGTACCGCTGCCGACCAGCCGTAGGGCGGTGTATGCGATCTGCCAGGTCCTCCTGGCCCTGGGGCCCGGCCCGTGAGATCCGGGCCCCACAGCGCAGGTCATCGGCCCGGCCGGCTTTCTCGAGTCGGCGGTGCACCGCGCTCAACGGGGCCACGCGGTTTGCGGGGACCGACGGAACTGCTCTGGGCGACGAGCACCCGACAGTGCGCCGATGCCGCGCGCCCGTGGAGTACGCCTACCGGATGGTGACCGTTGCTCTCTGGTGGGAGCCGGTTTCGCCGTGTAGCGTCGCCGTCGGATGTTCTGGTTCGCAGTGCCCGCCCGCGCCCTGGCGTGGGCGCCTTGCTGTGCGGTGCGGGACCGGGGCATCTGCTTCGGGCCCGCGCGGTGCGGGTCCGGGATCGACTGGAAGGCTCAGCATGGCCAGCGGAACCGTCAAGTGGTTCAACGCCGAAAAGGGTTTCGGCTTCATCTCTCAGGACGGCGGCGGGCCGGACGTCTTCGCGCACTACTCCAACATCAATGCCTCCGGCTTCCGTGAGCTGCAGGAAGGCCAGAGGGTGACGTTCGACGTCGGCCAGGGCCAGAAGGGCCCGCAGGCGGAGAACATCACCCCCGCCTGATCGGCGTTTGTCGCCGAACATGGTGTGTGTTCTGCGGCGGCAGGCTGCGGGCACCAATGGGTACGGCTGCACAACACAGGCCCGGTTCCCCCGCATGCGCCGTGGGGGAGCCGGGCCTGTGCTGTGGATGTCAGCGGGTGGAGCGCCCGGTGGCGGCCTCGGTCACGAAGGCGGCGAACGCAGCCGGGGTGACGAGCAGCGCGGCGCCATCGGGCATCCTCGAGTCGCGGATGCCGGTGCCGTGAAATGCCTCAGGCGCCCCATGGCCACCGAGACCCAAGAGGGCAAGGTGGAGGGGGCTGCTGGGGATCCGGCGCCGGCCTCGGGCGTGGCGGCCCAAGGGCTCAGGGAAGGGTTCACGCGCGTTCACTGACCGGCGGACACGGCCTCCACGTCGCTGCGCAGTGCCCGCTCCTCTGCATCAGCCAGCCAGAAGAACACGGGTGGCAGGCCGAGCTCGATCACAGTCAGCGCGATCTGGAACCACTGCGGCCGGCCGTGCACGGCGAGCGAGAGCAGTCGACCCGCGCCGCCCAGCAGAAAAACGCCGGCCAGCCACCGCACCGCCCGAGCCGGGACCGGGCGCTGCCGCGCGGCCCAGAGCCAGGCCAGCCCGTAGCCGACGAAGCTTGCCCCCATGAACCGGCCCCAGCTGTCGACCGTCGGTCCGGCGGAACCGGCCCCAGGGATCGCCGCGTTGCCCAGTGCCACGTGGAACAGGCCGATCGCCACGCAAGCCAAGCCCATCAGCTGTGTGAGAACGCGCAGAGTTCTGGCCACAACCCCTCCAAGCCGTACTGGCGGAACCTTAGTTGACATGCGTCTACTAGATTGGGCGCGCTAGTAGACGCTTGTCAACTAGACTTCATTCGTGTCTCCCCGCCAGCGGCTCACCCCCGCCGACCGCCGCGCCCAACTCCTTGCCGTCGGCGCTCGGCTCTTCGCCGCACACCCGTACGCCGACGTACTGATGGAGGAGGTCGCCGAAGAGGCGGGCGTCTCCCGGGCCTTGCTCTACCGTCACTTCCCCAGCAAGCACGCCCTCTTCGCAGCCGTCTACCAGCAGGCGGCCGACCAGCTGCTCGCCGAGACGCGGCTCGATGCTGCCGACCCCCTGGTGGAACAACTCATCCAGGGGATGGAGGTCCATCTCGACTACTTCGTGGCCAACCGCAACGCCGTCCTCGCTGCGAACCGGGTCCTCGCGGGCGACCCGGTGATCCAGACGATCATGACGAACGAACTGGACGCGCTCCGTGCGCGGCTGCTGGCCGTACTCCCACTCGCGGACGAGAGTGCCCGCGAGGCCGTGTCCGGCGTCCTGAAGAGCTGGCTGGTCTTCGTCCAGGTCCTCTGCGTCGACTGGCTCACCCACGAGACATGTAGCCGCACCCAGTTGCGCGACGTCTGCATCGGTGCGGTTCTCGGAGCCCTCCGACCGTTGCTTGCCGAGGACCCTGCTCCCGACTGGCCGCAACGAGGGCTCGGCGCGGGTGCGTAGGGCCTGCCGGCTACAACGCGTAGAAGGCTCGATGCGCTGCTGGTGCTCTGACCGCATGGGTTCGCCGGGTTGGCGGTGTCGGTGCCCTGACCGGCTGGACTCGGTGTGGGAATGTGCTGAGCGGTCGCGGAACCGATCAAACTAGGCTCTCAGCATGTCTGGTCCGACGTTGGTGATCGAGTTGGCGGAGCCGCTCTCCCCGGCTGAGCTGCGGGAGTTCTGCGCGTTGATGCTGGTGCTCTCCTCCCACTTCGACGAGAAGCGGCCCGGGTTCTTCGACGTCAACGTGTCCGCAGAGCGACTGGGCGTCGAGGACAGGCGAGAGGAGGACTGGCGAAAGCCGTTCCCGCTTTCACTCCTCGGCAACACCTCCGCGGACGAGGAGCTCACGGCCCTGGTGGGATTCAATCCACAGCGCGAGGACTGGCGTCGGCCCTTCCTGGTCTACTTGATGGGGCCGGGTGTCGGCGATGAGAGCCTCTTCGAGGCTGAGCACGCGGACGAGCCGGAGGTGGAGGCCATCCTCGGCTTCAGACCGACGCATGCCGTCAATGTCAGCGCCGGCTGCAATCGCGAGATCGACCACGTGGCCACGGCCTTGCTGACCGCCGCTGTCATGGACGTCATCGGAGGCGTGGCCAAAGCCGAGCTGCTGGAGGGACAGGCGTCGGTGGTCGCCGGCCTTCCGGGGGTGTTGGGGATCGCGGACGACGACTGGATGGCGCTGGGAACGGCGGAGTTCCTGCGGGCCTGGGTTGGGCAACCCGCCTTCCGGCTGGTCAAGTAGCCCAGACAAATCCGCGGCGGGAGGCCTGTGACCTGGAACGTTCGCCATGTTGCCTGATCACGCGGCGAGAGCCGGTCGGCTGCCCCAGTGGATGCCGTTCTCACTGCGGATGCGGGCGCGTTCCTTGTGTTCGGCGACCAGTACGTCGCGGTGAAGGCCTCATCACCACATTCCTCGACAAGGTCCCGGTCGGGGTCACCGGTGACAGCGTGGTCCTCCTGGCCGGGGCCCGCCGCGCCCGTACCTACCCTGACCACCGGCACGGCGCGTTCCCTGTGACTCTGGGCAAGTCCTCGAACGGGCCGCCGTGACGGTGCTGTTCCTCGACGAGCGACAGATCGTGCGGCCGACGGAAGGCCTCCCTCTCAAGCAACTTCGACAGCACGAGCAGCGCACCGGATCGTCCTTCGCCCACATCGACCTGGTCAGCCAGTTCCGCTGCAACGGCTCACGTGCTTACCAACAGTGGTTCGATCGCCTCTTCCAGCCTGAGGGGTCCGCCTCGGTCTGGGAGGGCAGCGACTACGACCTGGCCGTCGCAGCAGACCCCGAGCAGCTTGAGCACTGGGTTGCTGAATACATCAGCGGCGGCCGGACCGTGCGGGTGACTGCTGGCTTCTGCTGGCCATGAGACTCTCCACCGACTCCACCCCTGCTGCCCGAAGTAGCGATCACCTGGGACGGGCCGGAGGGGCCACGTACCTGGGCACGCCCGTGGAACTCCCGCGCCGACGAGCCCGCATTCGACCGCCCTGCTGACGTGCCGGCCCGTCCCTTCTGGGCCACTGACACCGGCGGCCATGACCAGGTCGGCTGCATCTACACAGCCCAGGGCATGGAGTCCGCCTACAACGCCGTCATCATGGGCGGGGACCTCTTCTGGCGAGGTGAGCGGTGGATCGCTCACCCTGAGGAAAGCCGCGACTCCCAGCTGCGCGACCTCCCACCGCATCGCTACCTGCGGTACGCGCTCAACACCTACCGGGTACTCGCCACTCGGGGCACCAGAGGCACCCGCTTCTACTCGAAGGATGCAGCTGCTCAGGCGTACTTGCAGACACTGCTTCCCCAGCACAGCCAAACGGCGCCAGCTGGTGCGAACGACCAAGCCTTGTCCGCCCGATCATGCGCCCTGGCTACTTGTTCCGACGACGGGTAGGTGCAGCTCGACCTACATGCGGAGGCCGAAGGTGAGATGGCGGGAGGGTCTCCGGGCGGTGTTCTCCCCGTCGGGCAATTCGCGGGCGGTCATGGTCACAGCTACATAGGCTCCCTCCATGCCTAGTGCTCTGACCGCATTGGTTCGCCGGGTAGGTCGTGTGACTGAGCGGGCTGGTTGACCACTGAGCGCTGTAGTTGGCCCGCAGGGTGGTGGATGAGCATGTGGCCGGAGCTGTCCTCGTGAAGCACTGGTCGGGCGAATCGCCATCGCGGGGCAGCGAGGCGGCGGCCAGGATCCGGAGTGGGGCGGGGAGTTCTCGCTGACAGTCGTGCCGACCGGAAGCGACTGTGGGCTGGATCACAGTTGAGGTTGACCTTGGGACAGAGTGGACGCTCGTCGCATCGGCACGACGCCGACCCGGGCACAACCGATGTGAAGGAGCAACATGTCCACCAACCTTTCCGGCCGGGGGCAGGATCGTCTGGAGCTGCAGAAGGCGATCGAGGAGTTGGTCGAGTCCGGTTTCGTCGGGGTCCAGCTCCGGGTGAACGACGAGAAGGGCGAGTGGGTCGGCAGTGCCGGTGTGCGCAAGCTGGGTCAGAGCGCCAAGCCGCTGACGAACGGGCACTTCCGCATCGGCAGCAGCACCAAGAACTTCGTCGCCACCTCGGTGCTCTTGCTGGTGGCCGAGGGCAGGATCGGCCTGGATACCCCGGCCGATGACTACCTGCCCGAGTTCGGTCTCGACCGGCGGATCACAGTGCGGATGCTGCTGCAGCACACCAGCGGGATCTTCAACCACACCGGCGAGCTCTACGAGGACGGCACGATCGTGCTGGGGGTCCCCTGGCAGGGTAAGGAGTGGGTGGACAACCGGTTCAAGACTTACCTGCCCGAAGAGCTGGTGCGGCTGTCGGTGTCCAAGCCCGCGCGGTTTGCGCCGGGTACGGGCTGGAGCTATGCGAACACCAACTACGTGCTGGCCCGGCTTGTGGTCGAGAAGGTGACCGGCCGTTCGTTCCCCGAGGAGTTGCACCGGCTGATCTTGGGGCCGCTGGGGATGACCGGCACCGTGGCGCCGGGCACCTCGCCGGAGATCCCCGAGCCGCACAACCACGGCTACTACCGCTATGAGGACGCCGGGCAGGAGCGGACGGTCGATGTCACCCGTCAGAACCTGTCCTGGGTCGGAGCCGGTGGTGACATGATCTCGACCACCAGGGACCTGCACACGTACTTTTCCGCGCTGATGGGCGGCAAGCTCCTGCCGGCCGAGCTGCTGGCCGAGATGCGCACGCCGGAGACGACGGTCGGCTATGGCCTGGGGGTGTTCGCGCAGGAAACAGACTGTGGCACCGTCTTCCACCACAACGGCGCCACCATGGGCTCGGCGGCGCTGATGTACAGCACAGCCGATGGCACCAAGACCCTGACCGCCGGGCTGACCTGGGTGGACGACGCCGGCCTGTCGATAGCACCGGCATTCCAGACCGCCCAACAGCGTTTTGTCGACGAGGTGTTCTGCGGCAAGCTGGGCTGATGAGGAACGGAGTGACGATCGGGCAGGCGGCGGCGTTCGTCGGCGTCACAGTGAAGACGGTGCGGCACTACCACAAGCTCGGCTTGATCGCGGAGCCGGAACGGGACAGCTCCGGCTACCGGCGATACGGCTCCGGAGAGCTGCTGCAGCTGGTGCAGGCACGGACGCTGGCCGCCGCGGGCGTGCCGCTGGCCGAGATCGGGCCCATGCTCGACGCCGACGCCGCGCAGTTCGGCTCCGCGCTCGCCGACGTCGAGCGGCAGCTCACCGAACGCATCGACGAGCTGGTCGCCCGCCGCGACACGCTGCACCGGCTCGCCGACGGCGACCGGGCCCTGCTGCCCGACCGCGCCTGCGCGATCCTCGACCGGATGCACTGCCTCGGCTTCAGCCCCGACTATGTGGCCGCGCAACGCGAGGCTCTGGTGCTGGCCCGGGCGCTGGTACCGCAGGGCTTCGACGGCTTCCTGAACCAGCTCGAACACGGCCTCGACGACCCCGAGTACGTTGACCTGGCCAAACGCGGCCGGGAGGCGGAGACCTGGGAACCGGACGACCCGAGGATCGAAGAACTCGCGACCGCCATGGCTGACCACTACCTTGCCAACCCCGCGCTGCAGGGGGATCACGCCAGCCTGCAGGCATGGGCTAAGGCTTCGGCCCAGTACAAGCTGATCAACAACCACCGCGGGGACCAAGCGCCGGTCGCGGCCCGGCTGACTGCGCTGACCGAGGCCAAGCTCCGCGCTGCAGGCGTACCCATGCCGCACTGATGACGGAATCCTCGTGGCACCGAAAACTGCGTGTCACAGCAGATGAGAAGCTCACCGCCTCTTCCTGCGGGCCAACTCCGACGCCAAGCCGCGCCAACTGCAGTGCTCATGGGCCAACTGAAGCGCTGAGTCACAGGCCGGTCGCCGGTGAAGGCCGCTCCAGCGGCCGCACTCCTCGCCACGTTGGGTGGCTTGTCTTCGGGTCTAACCTGGCTCCGTGACGCAGGAAACGAGCACGGTGGTGCTGATGTGTGGTCTTCCGGGAGCGGGCAAGACCACTTACGCGATGGAGTTGGTGCGACGCGGTTACGTTCGGCTGTCGATCGACGAGGTGGTCTGGCAGAGACTCGGGCAGCGTGACGCCGGCTTGGTGCTGGAAACTGAGGCGTTCGATCAGCTCAAGGAAGAGGTCCGCCGCGAGCAGCGGCAGGAACTGGTCGAGCTGATGCTGACAGGGCGCGACGTGGTGGTGGACTACAGCTTCTGGAGTCGCGCCGCCCGCGATGACTACAAGGCGCTGATCGAGAACCACGGATGCCGCTGGGAACTGGTCCACCTCAAGGCCGACCGGACGACGCTGGAGCATCGCCTCGAAGCGCGCAATGGTGAAGAAAGGGCCAACTCCGTAACCGTGGATGAGACGCTGTTCAACCGCTACCTGGCCAACTTCGAGGAACCGAAAGGAGAGGGTGAGCAGATCGTCATGCAGTCCGTGATGTGAGGGCCTGAAGCTGTTCGGGCGAGGAGGGGACGCCCGCCCCCAGCGGAGGCCCTTCTCGTTGCGGATCCGAGCGCACTCGCGACGTTGCGCGGTCAGGACGTCGGGGTGGCGGGTGTTGGTGTTGCGCCATCGCAAGCAGGCGTGCAGGGCCCGGGTCTTGACCATGTGGTCGCGGTAGTTGGAGTTGGCGACGGTGAAATGCCGCAGTGGTCCGAAGTGGGCCTCGATCGGATTGGCCCAGGACGCGTACGTCGGGGTGAAACAGAGTTCGACGCGCTTCTTCTTCGCCCAGTGCCGGATGGTGTCGCACTTGTGGGCGGATAGGTTGTCGAGGATGACGTAGATCGGAGCGCCGTCCGGGCGGGCCGCGCGGATCGACCTCAGCCAGGCCGGCGACGCACCCGCATTCGACACGTCATAGCTGCCCTGCGCGTTCCCAGGCCGGTCGGACGGCCGCGGACCCGGCCCCTCGTCGTCCTGGCGGACCGGGCCTACTCGTCACGCGCCATCCGCGAGTACTTGCGCAGGCGCGGAATCCGGACGTGGTCCCGCAGACCGTCGGCCAGATCGCCAACCGCCAACGCAAAGGCCGGCTCGGAGGCCGCCCGCCCGCCTTCGACCGCGAGGCATACAAGCAGCGCAACACCGTCGAACGCTGCATCAACCGCCTGAAGAACTGGCGCGGCCTGTCCACCCGCTACGAGAAGACCGCCACCGTCTTCCAGGCCGGACTCCACATCGCGGGCATCTTCATCTGGTCCGCCCACTAATGCAAGAGAAAGGACCTAGGTCAAGCGCGCCACGGCCAGGGGCAGCACGCAGTCGAGCGCCGCCTCGGCGTCGCACAGCACATCGGGCCGGACTCCGGTGCCCTCCCAGTTGGTGCCCGAGACCGGGTTGACCGCCCGGGCGATGGGCACGCTGAGCTCCAGGTGCGGGTGCACCGTCCAGCCCTCGCGCGGGTGCGCGCCGCCCCGGGTGGCCTCACCGACAACCTGGGCACGCCCGAGCTGCTGTAGGTCGTAGGCGAGTTCCTCGCCCGCGGAGAAGGTGTTTCCGCTTGTCAGCACGTAGAGCGGCTTGCTGCCGCCGAAGCGGGCACCCGGTACGAACGGGGGCGTCCAGGATTGCTCGGCCACCTCCCCCTGCCGCGAGAGCATGGTGTTGAGGTGTGTCCGGCCGTCGAGCAGGTAGCCGCATATGAAGGCGACCGTGTCCGGGTCGCCACCGGTGTTGCGGCGCAGGTCCAGGATGAGGGCGCGGGCGGGGGCCACCAGTGAGAGCGCTGCGGCCAGCGGCTGCGCCGCCCAGTCCAGTGGGAACATCTTGGGTGCGATCTCCAGGACCGCGACGCCGTGGTCGAGGAGCTCCACGCGCGGAACACCGCTCAGGGAGTCGTCGAATTCCCTCCGCATCGCGGCGAGTGCCGCCGCGCCCTGCTCGAGCGGCACCGGCACGGCGTGGTACTTGAGGGCCAGGTGCAGGTCGCCGTTGACAGACCGCAGGTCCGCGGTGACCGCTTCGGCCAACTCCTGGGCGGATGGGACTTGGTAGGAGCCATCGGCACTCCGGCGCCGCAGCAGGGCGGCCAGTTGCCGGGCGGCATCGGGGAAGACGTAGTTCTCGCACACCAGGTCGGCGATCGACTCGACGACGGCGACGGCGTCCAACGCGGGTGGCGATGTGGTGGAGGTCATGGGAGGGAGTAGACCAGCGGCTTGCCAAAGCGTCAAACATACTTAACGCTTGATCCGGTGAGCCACCAACCAGACGAGGGCGTCCAGCGGATCAGCACGCCTCTGCAGCACACCGCACTCGCCCACCCCATGCGCCAGCGCCTGCTCTTCGCGCTCAGCGGCCGGCCGTCGACGATCAGTCGGCTCGCCGCGCAGCTGGGAGCGAACAAGGGCAGCGTCTCCCACCACCTCAGGGTGCTGTGCGAGGCGGGGCTGGTCCAGGACGCGGGAACGCGACGGGTGCGCGGCGGCACCGAGAAGTACTACCGGCGGACCGCCGAGCGACTCCTCGTCGCCGAACCGCAGGCCGAGGGCACGGCCGCGCTGCTCGGCGCCGTCGCCCAGGAGTTGGACCGCTCACCCGCCGACCACCTCCTGACACTGCGCCACCTCCGGCTCAGCCCGGCCAACGCAGCGCGGCTCGCCGAGGCGCTGGCCGGACTGGTCGACGAGACGGAGGAGGATTCGGAAGGCGAGCCGGTGCACGGCCTCTTGGTGACGCTCTACCAGCAGGCCGGGACGTAGGGCCGGTCTGCTGAAGATCGTGTTTGCGGTACGGCTAGGCCCCATCTTTCGGATCATTGCGCGGCCGCCGGACTGCCTGGGGGCACCTCCCGGCCGTCAGGCTGTGGGAGTCGCGCGCCTGACAAGATCCGAACGAGAGGGCCTAGCTGTGTGAGATATCCCTCTACCGTCGTCGTGGCGCTGGTGGCCTGGGGAGGTTGACCATGTAGTGATGACCTCCTCGCCCCGCCCGCCGCACGTTGGTGGCCGACCGGATCCGACAGACGGAACTACCGCGCTCGGTGGAGAGTCCGCTCCCGCCCGCGGGTACCTGCTGGACAACGCGCGCGCCGAGGCGGGCGAGCGATTCGTTTGGCTGGCCGAGCTGTTCGACGGTGTGACACGCGGGCACTTCGATCGACTCGGGGTCGGGGCTGGCTCGCGCTGCTGGGAAGTGGGGGCCGGTGGCCCCGGTATCCCGGAGGCGCTCGCGGCGGCCGTGGGTCCGACCGGGCACGTGCTGGCCACGGACATCGACCCGGCGTGGCTGAAGACAGGCGACGGGTACGAGGTGCGCCAGCACGACGTCGCCGCTGACCCGCCCCCGGAGCCGGGGACGTTCGATCTGGTGCACGCTCGGCTCGTGCTGGTCCATGTACCCGACCGGGCACGGGCGTTGGCCACGATGGCGGCAGCGCTTCGGCCCGGCGGCTGGCTGCTGGTCGAGGACGCCGATACCGCTCTGCAGCCGCTGGCATGCCTGGACGACAGCGGCCCTGCGCAGCGGCGGGCCAACCGGCTGCGTGACGCGGTCCGGGAGCTGCTGACGCGCCGCGGCGCGGACCTGCGCTACGGCCGGACACTGCCGCGGGCATTGCGTGAGGCCGGCTTGGTAGATGTCGCCGCGGCGGGCGTTTTCCCGGTCGGTGGGCTGGCCTGCGACCGGCTGGAGGCGGCGACCATCCGGCACGTGCGCGGCGAACTGCTCGCGGCCGGCCTGGCCGACGACGCCGAGATCGACGCGCACCTGGCCGCCATCCACGCGGGCAAACTCGACCTGACACTCGCGCCGCTGATTTCGGCCTGGGGACGCCGTCCAGCCGAGCTCCCGTCGGCACTCGGTTAGGTGCGGATCCAGGCGTTGTCCGACCTGCCCACAGCGCTGTTCGTCGTTGGCGTTGGCCCGGGGTGGGGTCGGCGAATCTGATGGCGCCGCCGCCTCGGTGCCCTACTGAAGGCGCCTCAGGTCACGTCGTCCTACCCGTTGGCGCAGTGTCGTTGGCGTCCTGCTGCGCGGGCGGGGCCTGGCTGGCGGACACCGGTTCCGCTTCGCCGATGCCCTGGGGCGTGAGGTCGAGGTCGGAGGTTTCGTCGTCGCCGGGTCCTGCGGCCTCTGCTCGGGCCGTGCGCCGGTCATGGAGAAGCGAAAAGACAACGGCGGAGAAGTAGAGCACCCAGATCGGCGTGGCCAACGCCAGCATGGTCAGCGGGTCCGTGCTCGGCGTCGCCACAGCCGAAAAGACCGCGATCCCCATGATCATGCCGCGCCACCGGCCGAGCATCCGCCGGCCGGACAGCACTCCGGTGAGGTTCAGCATCACCAGCAGCAGCGGCATCTCGAAGGAGAGACCAAAGACCACCACCATGCGGGTGACGAGGTCGAGCAGATCGTCCAGTGGCAGCAGGTTGTCCACCCCGTGCGGGGTGAAGCCGATCAACACCTTCGCGGTCGTGGGCAGCACCCTATAGGCGAAGAAGGCGCCGCCGAAGAACAGCGGGACGCCCGCGCCGACGAACGCGTAGGCATATTTGCGCTCGTGCTTGTGCAGGCCGGGGGCAACGAACGCCCACAGCTGGTACAGCCATACCGGCGAGGCCAGCACGACGCCAGCCATCAGGGACACCTTCAGCGCCAGGGTGAAGGGTGCGAGCAGGCCGTTGATCGTGATCCGCGCGCAGGTGGTGTCCGCGGTCTGCTTGGCCAGATCGGCGAAGGACGTGGGGCACCCGACCGAGTCCAGTACCGGCCTGGTGCAGAAGTTGATGATGCCCTTGTAGTTGAAGGCCGCGGCGATCGTGACGACCAGGATGGCGAGGACGGCCTTGGCGAGCCGGTTGCGGAGCTCACGAAGGTGCTCCGCGAGCGGCATCCGCCCCTCGGGGGCCCTGCCCTTGTTGCGGACTGACTGAGGCACGCCACGTCCTCATTTCGTGCGGCGGACCGGGGGTGACCGGCCCTGCGTCAGTACTTGATCGTCTACGTCACCCGGTGGGGCGCGAGCCCGGCACGGCGACGGTTGCGGCCGGTGGCGTGTCCAGGAGGAGGTTGGTCCCGGTCGGCACCACTTACGGCGAGCCGCTCTGTCCTGCCCGGCCCGAGGGCGGGTTGCCCACGAAGGTCTTCGGAACCGTCCACTGTGAGGCGCTGCGCTCGGGCCAGGAAACAGCGTTGCTTCGGCCAAGACTCCGGCCGATACCGCAGACAACGACGCGGTCGGATCGACAGCGCGAGAGGTGAGCCGGCTGGGGAGGATTCGGGCAGCGTCTCGTGCCGGGACGAGCCGGGGGCGCGCAGGAATCGGACTCGGACTCAGTGGCCGGTCGTGCTGTCAGTGGGCGCGGTGCGGTCGGTGGAGGTGTCTCCGGGAGCGCCGGAGATCGTCCGCGGTCCCGGTCCCGGTCCCGGTGCAGGCTCAGGCTCGGGGCGTGGCTCGTTCGAGGCGCCGTCGTCCTTCATGGCCTTGGTCTCGCTCTTGAGGATCCGCAGGGACTTGCCCAGCGCCCGGGCCGTGTCGGGTAGTTTCTTCGAGCCGAAGATCAAAATCACCACCGCGACCAGGATCAGCAGGTGCCAGGGTTCCAGCGCATTGCGGAACATCGTCACACCACCCCTTCGAACATGTCGGTCCTCGTATCTGCTTCGGTGATCCGTGCCGCGTGTTCCTGCGAGGCAGCGGTGGGAGCGGGAGCTCCCGCGGTCTTGTGCACGTGTGCCTGGGAGGAGGTCTCCCGGCGCACTTGGCACGCCGGTTTCGCCGGTGCCCGCCGCCCGCGCCATCGGGAGATTCCCACGGCGTCGTCCAGCCAGGTCTCACAAGCGAATTCGTCGCCCGCCGCCGCAACCACGGGGAGATCGGTCGGCAACAGGCTTACGGCGAGGGGCAGTTCGTCGCCTGTGACCTGTATGGGCACCGGCGCCGGCTGCCCGGCACTCGGGGCGTGTGGGGGTGTTGGGGCCGGATGGACGCCCAGCCGCTTCCCCTGGGAGCAACCACGTTCGGGGACCTGGAACAGCCGGTGGGTCTTCGCGCTCGGCCATGGTGCGTTCATCGGCTTTCTCCGGCGTGACCGTTCCTGTCGCCGACCGGCGTGATGTTCACGCATGGCAGTCGGGCATATGAGGCGAGGGGAGTGGAGTGGACCGGCTGCCGAGGGGGCGCGCCGGGTGTCGATGTCCTTGCGGGTCATGTGTCCTTCTCCTTGTCGGATCGGGGTCGATTCAGGTTCCGGGGCGCCCGGCAGTCGTCCAGGCGGCGTACTCCTGACGGACGTAGAGGCGGTGGTTGGGGGAGAGCGTGATCGCGTCGGGGTGGTGTGGGCCGGCAACCAGATCGGGATGGCGACGGTCGTGCAGGACGAGTTGCTCGGCGGTTTCCGCGGCGGCTGCGACCGGGCCGGGGCCGGGGTCGTCGAGGGCCATTCGGTCCATGAGGGCCGCCCGTCGTAGCAGCCGGGCGCGTTCGGCTGCTGTCGCATCGGCCAGGGGGCCGGTGACGGGCCTTGCCCGGCGGCCGTCGCGTTCGGCTCCGAGAGCGAGCACTTGGTGCATCTCGCGGCGTAGGTCTGGCGCATTCGCGTACGCCTCGTGCGGGGGCGGGGCGCTGATTGCCTCGCCGCTGTTCGGGGTGACGTGCATGTTCACACCTCCGCCGGTAGGCGCGGGCCGGCGTCGCAGCGCGGTCTCCTGCTCGGGGTCGTGATCGAGGGCCGGTGGGTGTGCCGCGGACCGCATGGGCAGCCGGGCCGGGCTCGGCCAGCCGTCGACGGGGAACGGCTTGTGGGGCGCCAAGGCCCACTCGGCGGCGCCGTCGGGTGACCCGGCGCCGCAGCCAATCCCAGTGACGTGTCGCTGTGCGGCGGTGTCGACCTTGGCAAGGGACCGTAGTGCGTGCGGAGCGACCGGCCCGGTCATGGCGCGCACCTGAGGCAGGCGTGGACTTCGCGGCCGCTGCGTGTCTGGTGGACCTCGGTCGACTGGGCAAGGTGCTGGACGATGCCGGTACCGCGGCCGTGTTCGTCGGGGGCGATGTCGGGGCGATGCCGCTCCAACGCCATGCCGGAGTCGGCGACCACAATATGCAGAGTGCCGTCGTCGAGGACGAGCAGCAGGGTCATGCGCTCGCGGCCGTACTGGGCGGCGTTGGCGGCGAGTTCGTCGACGATGAGAACGGCGGAGTCCCGCTCACTTGCGGGCACGCTCCATGTCTCCAGCAGATCGGCCGCGAAGTGACGAGCGGCGGAGACGTGTGCCTCCTGCGCGGGCAGGGTGAGCAGCGCCTCGTGGCGGCAGGGCTGGCCGAGCAGTGAACTCGGGCTGGGGGAATCGGTCACAAACATGGTCTTCTGGCTCTTCTGTGGATGTGCGGAGAGCGGAACGGGGGAGACCACCAACTACTTCGGGGGCTGTCAGTGCGCCGGCTTCTGAAGGGCCGTGCTCATTCAGTTCCACGGGCGACGCATGCCGAACGGTTCGAGTTGTTCGCCCCTTTTACTCGACTTCTTGCGGGTGACGTCATGTCCGCGGGCCGGCTGGGCTCACTTGCCTCTGCCCGGGCTCGATGCCGTACTCGGTCGAACCGGGCACCGGTAGCTCGTTTTCTCGCCCGTGGTCTTCCGAACGGCTCTGCGGGATCGAAGCGCCGCAGGGCCGGACGTGCGTCCCTGCCCGCGTCTCGGCTCGGTCGCGGCCCTCGGCGTGCAGACATCCTTGATCGTCATCTCCGTGCTGCACGCACTTCCAAGGAAGAGGCGAGTTGAGGTCGTCGGCCGTTTGGTGAATCGCGCATCTCTGCTTGCGGGCGGGGCGGGGATCACTTCGGCCGGGCCCCTTGCTGAGGCCAGGGTGGCACCACCGGCCACCCGGAGAGGGCGTACACGCCCCGTCGGCGCGCCGTGAGAAATGGACCCGGGTGCTGGATTTGGCCTCCTCCCGGCGGAGGTTGAGGTGCATGCCCTGGGTCCTGCACAGTCGTGCCCACCCATGTTCGCGACCGGCACCCGAGGAGATCCGGCGCGGGGGTGACCGGCCAGCCACTGCCGGAAGCCGCGTGACGGGAGCGGGCAAGAGCCCCACGAACGAGCCGCAGAACTGCCCGGCGCCGACGCAGTCCCACGATGACAGGCTGTGGGGCGAGGCAGCCGCAGCATCTGACCGGGCCGGGCGACGTGTGGCACCACAGCGGCCAGGGCGACGACCGCTTGCGGCCGCCCCTCGACCCGCTGGTCGTGCACCCTTTGGCCTCTCGTGCCGCCGTGCGCTCGCCCCCGACTGCTGTCGTCATGTCACTGGGCGGTCAGACCCCAGAGTGGCATGACGTCCCCGGCCTCGCCTCACGCCCGGATTGTGACCATCTTCTGACCGTTGTCTGCGAGGATCTCGAAGTGGTCGATGTCTCCCGGGGACATGGCAACCGCGCCTGGGATCGTGGTGTCGGGAGAATACTCGCCTGCCCGCCAGGTAGCGCCGTCCGTCCTGACTCCGCCGGGTCCGACCGCCTGCAGCCGGCAGGTGATTCCGGGGGGTGCCCCTTGGGCGGAGACCTGCAGGACACTGCCCCAGGCAGAGGGCGAGACCTTCACCGAGGCGGAGACGCCGGTGGTGGGATCGCTTCCGGAGAAGGTGCGCCAGGCAGCCGGTGCGGTCGGCCCAGGCGGGGTCGCCTGACTGCTCACGGATCCCATGGCCGCCAGCCACGTGCCGCCGGCCGCTGCCGCGATCAGCGTGAGTGAGGCGGCCGCGCCGGCCAGTTGCAGACGCCAGGTCCTGCGTCGCCGGGTCGCGGCCTGCTGGAGGAGCCTCTCCAGCACACCCCCTGCCGACGCCTTCGGCACTGCGGGAGCGGCGGGTCGTTCGGGCAGGGTGCCCTGCGCGCTTTCGGCTGCCCGTGCCACCAGCCGGTCGGCCAGGTCCTCGTCGGCCGTCGGCACTGTCTGGCCTGAGGCTTCGGCTTCGGTCACCGTCGCAAGCAGTGCAGGCAATCCCGCCAGCCGGGTGTGTTCGGCCCGGCATTCGGCGCATTCCGCGAGGTGGATGCGCACCTGCTCCATTTCCGCCGAGGGCAGCGTGCCCAGGACGTATCCCCCGAGCGCCAGCCGGAGGGCGTCGTGCTCGGCACTCATGGTCGCCACCTCCTGCCCGCCACGGTCATGGCTCGATGCCCCGTTCCTGCAGTGCCAGTCGCAGGGTGTGCAGGGCGTAGTGCGTCCGCGACTTCACGGTGCCCAGCGGGATGCCCAGCACCTGTGCGGCCTCCGCCATGGTCCGGCCCCGGTAGTAGGTCTCCAGCAGGACGGCGCGGTGGTCCGGGGACAGTGACCGGACGGCGTCGGCGACCGCCCAGCTCTGCAGCGCCTGCTCGATCTGGTCCTCGCCCGGCGTCTGCTCGGCGGCCCGCTGAAGGGCCTCGCCGCCGACCTCGGCCGGTCTGGCCTGCCGGGCCCGGTGGGCGTCGATGACCAGGTGCCGGGCGACCGTACACAGCCAAGCCCGGGCCGGGCCGCGTGCGGGGTCGAACGCGGCGGGATGCTGCCACGCTCGCAGCAGCGTCTCCTGCACCACATCCTCTGCCCATTGCCAATCTCCCGAGGTCAGACGCAGCACGTAGTGGAACAGGGCTCCTGCGTGCTCCGCGTACAGGGTGCGCAGCAGTTCCTCATCTGCGGTCGAAAGCGCCCCTTTACCAGTTACACGGCGCGCGGAGCGATTCGGATCGGTCCTTGGACCACCACGCTTTCGGGAACTCCAGACCATAAACCGATCATCGCGCAAATGTAACGCTTTGTCCCGTAACGCACGGCGCAGTGCGGGTGACGCTGTGTGTATTGCGGGCGATGCGCCCCTGCCGGGCCCTGTGGCGCCAAGAGAGCCAAGCGTGCGCTACGGCTGGGAGGGCGACTGATCTGCGGCGATGTCAAGAGGTCTCACAAAAAGTGCATATCTGCCGAACCGTGGGACTCCCGCCATCCGTGGAGCCGGACAAGAGCCGACTCGCGCGCAGGGCCTCATCGATTCCCCACGCGACACAGGATGGATCGGAGATGACCGAGATGGACCACGCGACGGACCCGCTCCTGGTGCCGGCCGAGCTCACCCCGCCCCCGTGCATCCAAGTAGGCGCCACCGTGCAGTTTCCGCCTGTGGCCGGCGCGCACCATGGCGATGTCTCTGCATGCACAGTGATCGAGGGCCGCGCAACCACCGGGACAGAACTCCGCCCTGCCCGGTGTGCGCACCACCCGTACGGGCACTGCCAACCTGCCTCGAGTCACACGCGGCTCCCCACAGCGCGAACTGCCGCATGTCGCGCGCACCTTCGTGGCGCGCAGGGGCGGACGTGCAGCGCAGGGCACGTCGAGGCGAGCCGCCGCCCCGGGGCGGCACCCATGCTCGTTCGCCGGGTCCCTGAGGGGCACGCGCCCATGAACGCGGCATCCACCACATATTCCTGCGGCTACGTGCGCCGAGCCGGCGCAGTTCCCGTCTCCGCCTGATCAGTAAGGAACGGACACCATGTACCTGAACTTCCGCACACCAAGCCGCCGATCACGTGCTGCGGCCGGGCTGGCTGTCGCCACCATCGCCACTGCCGGCGCGGTGGGGCTCCTCAGCTCGTGCGGCCAGTCGTCGCATTCCTCGGACAGCGCAGCCGGCGCCATCACACCCGGTCCGGGGCAGCACCAGACGGCAGGGACGCCCGGGGCCATGGAGCCAGGAACCGGCTCCGCTCCCAGTGCCTCGCCGATGCCCGCAATGAGCATGCCCATGAGTGCCTCGAGCACGTCCGCCCCGGCCGCGCCGGTGACCGGGGACGCGGTGACGATCAAGACCTTCGCATTCTCCCCGGCCACGCTGAAAGTCAGAGTGGGCACGAAGGTGACGTGGACCGATCAGGACACCGACGCCCACACCGTCACCAGCGCCGGATCGGGCGGCCCATTGCATTCGGCCGCCCTGGCCCCCCATGCCACCTACAGCTACACGTTCACCAAGCCGGGCACCTATGCCTACCTCTGCACCATCCATCCGTTCATGACCGCCACTGTGGAGGTGACCCGATGACCGACTACTACGACAGTCACGACGGAGCGCCGGCCGACGACGCCGGTCGGCCCGATACCGAACACGGTATGACTCGACGTCAACTCCTCCGGCACGCAGGATGGTTCGGCGGCGCGGTGGTCCTGACCGTGGCCAGTGGAGAGGTGATAAGCCACATCGCCGGCTCCCTGGACACCAACACCGGGACCGCCGCAGCGGGAAGCGGCGCGCTGCGGTTCGTGCAGGTCTCCGACAGCCATATCGGGTTCCAGGGCCCGGCGAACACGGATGTGGTCGGCTCCTTCGCGGAAGCGATCAAGCAGGTCAACTCGCTCGGATTCAGACCTGACTTCGTCATGCACAGCGGTGACCTGACCCACCTGTCCACGGCCGGGCAGTTCGACCAGGTCAAGCAGATGATGGCCGGAATGAAGACGGACCGCGTCTTCACCGTGCCGGGCGAGCACGATTCCATCGGCGATGCAGGCCGCGCCTACCGGCGGACCTTCGGCATGGGCACGCTCGGCGACGGCTGGTACAGCTTCGACACCCACGGCGTGCACTTCATCGCCCTGGTCAACACCCTGAGCCTGGAGAAGCTCGGCCATCTCGGCACCGACCAGATCGACTTCGTTCGCAAGGACATCGCCGGACTGTCTTCGGACACCCCCATCGTGGTCTTCAGCCACATCCCGCTGTTCGCCATGTACCCGAAGTGGGGCTGGAGCACCGACGACGCCCTCAAGGTCATCGCCCTGCTGCGCCGCTTCTCCTCCGTCACCTGTCTCAACGGGCACGTCCACCAGTTGTTCACCAAGACAGAGGGCAACATCACCTTCCACTCCGCCACTACCACCGCCTACCCCCTGCCCAAACCGGGCCGCGCCTCTGCCCCGACCCCGCAGGTCGTCCCCGCCCGGCAGCTCAAAGAAGCACTCGGCATCCGCAGCGTTGGCTACCACCAAGGTGACCGCGAACTGGCCATCAAGGAACAGAGGCTGGTATGAACACCCACAGACTCCTCGCCCCCACCCTGCGGTCGATGACCGCCGCGACGCTCGCCGCCAGCGGATACATTCACGCCCAGCTCTACATCGACGGATACCGCTTCATCCGCATCATCGGCCCCCTGTTCCTGCTCCAGGCCAGCACCTCCTTCGCCTGCACCGCCCTGCTGCTGATCGGGACACCGCCCCTGCTGCTGAGGACCGCCTCGGCAGGCGTCGCGCTCGGCGCGCTCGGCGGCTTCACTGCTTCGCGCACCGTGGGAGTGTTCGGATTCACCGAGCACGGTCTGCAGCCCGAGCCACAAGCCCTCCTCAGCCTCCTCGCCGAAACCGGGACGCTGCTGCTCCTCGCCGTCTGGCAGCTGACCATGACCAGACAACGCCGCGCAGCCCGACCGCCCGCCAGGACACCCAACTGGACCACCGCCCGCACACCACAAGACTGAACCGCCGCCACGAAGCCGCTCGAGGTGCCTGAATCCTGGTTCGAGGTGCGGCGGGACCGGCAAAGCCACACACCGCCACACGGGCTACCACGGCAGAAGTGAACGGCAGCGCAGGGCGACCATACGGGAGCTCACCCGTTGGCAGGACTCCGTGTCGGCCCAGGCACTGCACGCCCTCCTGCTTGCCGAACCCCCGTGCTCGGCCTGACCGACCACTGCCTGCCACGCTGCGCGAGCCGCAGGCGGACAGCGGTGTGTATGCCGTACGCGGACAGACAGGCCAGCGGGGCGCACCCGTCTACGTCCCGCCGACCGGCACCGACACTCCCAGCCGTGCCGCGGCTACTGCACAGGCCGCCCGCCCACACCGGCACCGTCGAGAGGCGAGGCAGTCGCAACGCTTGAGACATCGGCTTCCCCGCCGAACAGACCGTCGACCTCATAGGCGCTACCTGCGCCGCCCGCACCCCATTCCGGAACCAAGGAGTGCCCCCATGTACCTGGAACCGCGCCCAGGAATTGCCTGGCCGAGCCCGCACCTCCGCGAACTGAAGGATGCCGTACGCGCCCTGCTCGGCCTGGACGACGACACCGCCGTCATAATCCGCCAACTCGCCTGTGGTGAAGTCGGCCACCCACCGCTGAAGACCGTAGTCGAGGTGCTGTCCATGGACGGCGAGGCCCACCGCTGGACGCTCCACTGCCTCGCCGAGCAGATCACCGAGAACGAGCTACGGGCCACCCTGCTCCGCCACCGACCGAGCTGACCGGAACCTGACCTCACTGCAGGGTCCGATGCGAGGAGGCGGGGCGTCTCGTGAGGGGCGAGCGTACGCGCCACGTAGTCGTATCCGTGGATCTCCCACTCGTAGTCCTGCGCGCTCGGGCTGAGCTTGACGAAGGCCACGTCCTCGCCTGCGGCCACTTGGCAGACCCTGAAGCTGCCGCGGGGCCAGGACACATCCGCGACGTTGTGCTCCGTTCCAGGCAGGTCATCGGTGACCCATCGCCGCAGGTCAGAGGCGATGGGAGTGTGCAGGGTCATGGACGGGTCTTTTCCGAATCGCGTGGGAGCAGCAGATCTGCGGACAGGCTGCAGTGGAGCTGCGTGGTGGCTGCGGCGATGCCGTGACTGTACTGACCCTGGGACGAGGGCGCCGCCCATGAGGTCCGGACCCCCGTCGCTCGCGGTGGCGGGGCCGAACGGTCATCGCCGCTTTCCTCTCGACTGATCTGCTCACTCAACGCTGGAGAGATCAGGGCGGGCGCGGAGTCCGTTTCTGCTGGGCGGGGCACCGGGCCGGGGCGGATGATGGTTCGACGGCGGCCAGAAGTAGTCCGCCATCCACGGTTCGCGGTCTGCGGTGGCCATCCCGGGTGGAGGCGGCTGGAGGTGTCGGCGTCCTCCCCGAAGACGACCGGGTCGTCAATTCCACCCCCGTACGGGAGAGTTGGATCATCCCCGGGTGCGATCCCCGCTCAGCGCCACCCGAGGATGCTGGCCGCATGGCGATCAAGACAACGAACCCGTCCGACCGGGGCCACCGAACACCCCGTCCCCCGCTGGGCCGAGCGCATCGCGCGCGCGATCCCCTGGATCGGCCTCCCGGTGTGCCTCTGGCGCCTCCCCATCGGTTTCGGGTTCCTGATGGGCATGGATATGCCTCGGATGGAGGTTCCGCTGTGGGTCGGCGTGGCCTACGTCGGCACACTCGCCCTCTCCGAGACCTTCGCGTTGCTCTGCTCCTGCCTCGTCCGCCGCTCCGGTGAGGTCGTACCGGACTGGGTCCCCGTGCCGCGGGGTCGGCGCATCCGGCCCGCCGCAGTGCTCGCCCCCGCCACGATCGCGGGCCTGCTCCTCACCGCGCTGACCGTCGACTGGGTCCTCACCACCTTCAGCCTTGCCGGGCTCACGGACGTCCCGTACGACAACGGCTGGTGGAAAGCGCTCGCCGTGACCGTCAGCGCCTGTTCTCCCTCTGGGGCCCGCTGGTGCTGGCCCTGACCTATGCCTACTACCGCCGCCGCTGCGGCCGCCCAGCCCAATAAGAAGCCCCTGGCGTCAAGCGCACCCCACGACTCAGAGAAGACTTGAACCTATGCACTACTGCATACGCCGGGTAGCCGGCACCGAATGGCGTGAACTACGCACGATCAGGCTTGAGTCGCTACGCGACTCACCCACAGCCTTCAGCTCCTCCCACGCCGACACCGCAGCCCGCCCCGACAAGTTCTGGCAGCAGCAGGCCGCCATCGAGGCGACCTCCGTGGAGTGCGCCGCCTTCATCGCCTGCGACGAAGCCGGCACCTGGATCGGGCTCGCCGGCGTCGGACCCATCCCGTACGTCCCCGACCATGTGCAGATCCACTCGGTCGACATCTCCCCGAGGCGCCGCGGCCCGTCCGGCCCCGCCGCCGACCTGATGCACACGGCCATCGGCTACGCCCAAGTCCACGCCAGCGCACGCTGGTTGACGCTGGGCGTGCACGAGAGCAACGAGCGGGCGCTGGCCTTCTACCGG
Source organism: Streptomyces sp. NPDC002004 (assembly GCF_053593975.1). Lineage (NCBI taxonomy): Bacteria > Bacillati > Actinomycetota > Actinomycetes > Kitasatosporales > Streptomycetaceae > Streptomyces > Streptomyces sp. NPDC002004. The sequence continues at coordinate 46,326 of NZ_JBSFDP010000025.1, read as the reverse complement.
CGACTCGGCTTCGAGGACACCGGCAAGACCATCCCCTACGTCCTCAACTCGTCGCAGAAGCTCTTCATCCTGGGCTACCCGAACTTCCGGAGCTATTCCTGTACCTCGGAGTAGCTGTAACACGCGGTTCGGGCGCCGCCACTGCCAACCCGGCGAACACGTCTCCCCGGGCACCCTCTACAACCACATCCCGATGCAGGCCCGCCTCCCGTGATTCGGGGGCGGGGCCTTCATCATGCTGCCCGCGGGTTAGGCCCGCTTCGCGCCGCGCCCCCGCTGCGATATCTACTGTGGAGCCGGTTCACTTCGCTGCTGCCCGATCTTGGGGAGCGTCTTCGGTGCGCCGCTCTGCTTCGACCCGTTCACCTGATGCATCTGCTTTCCGGTCTCGAGTACATCGAGGACGATCTGCGCTGTGAGGTCATCCTTGGCGGGACCTTCGAGCCGTTCGGTGATGCGCTCAGCTGTCAGGAAGTAACCGTTCAGCACTGGCTGGTTGAAGTACTGATTCAGCTGCTGGATGGAACGGTCGTAGACAGCAAGGAATGTCTTGCTGATGTAACCCACGAAGACTGTCGAGAGGGCCGCCAGAGAGCCGATGAAGATCCTCTCCCCCTGGCTGTTGTAGTGCATCGACGCAACGAAGGCGGCAACAAGCGCGACGAGCCCAATTGCCATCGCTGTGAGGCTGCTGACGAACGACTTGTTTGCCTGCCTGGTTGCGATTCCGTGGTACTTCTCGAGAAGCGCCTGGTTGAAGTGGACTAGGGCAGGCAACTCCATGCGTTCACGGAGTCGGTCAGCGGCGTTGTCGAGCCGCTCCTGCTCATCACGTTTGATGGCTGCTCGTCGGCGCTCTCTGACGATGACTGCTGTGACTGCAGCCAGGACCGTCGTAACGCCGGCGATGACAACAACGGTGATGAACCATGTGGGCAGCGGTTCGGTCTTCGTGCGGCTCGAGTCTTTGATCGAGACGATAGCGGAAACCACTGCGGCGATGACGCCGCTGGCGAGTCCGAGACCGGCAGCAACTTTTTCGATGTTGAACCGAACCGTCGTTCGCCCTCCCGCTGGAGTGTGCCGTTCAAAATGAATCGTTGGTGGCTTGTAACTCATGGGCCCCCCAAGGCTGCTGTGACGATGCGCCAGAGTAGCCGAGATCCGCTAGGCCGCCGCCGTCCTCCGTTCTGCGAGCGGCAGCACCATCAACTCGCTGTGCCCGTACTGGGTGCCACAGCCGCTGCACCGGGCCCAGGGACTGTCGAGGGTGACGCGGAGGGCCTGGCCGCAGGGGCAGGCGACGGGGACACGGCGGGGCGGGCGCTCGCCCTGCCATCGGGGGTACGTGAAGCCGAGGAGCTCATGCCAATAGATCAGCCACGTCTGCAGGATCGTCACGACGCCCCCGCGGGCCATGAGCGACAGGAGCTCCAGCCGGGGCGCGAGCGGCGCTGTGCGTCTGCCGGAGACGCTCGGCCCGCCGGTTCCCGCTGCCGGGCATGAGCCGGCCGCTGAGACTGGCGTACAGGCTGTCGGGCCCGGCGAGGGCGAGCAGTCTCGGTCGGTGCGGTCGGTGCGGTCGGTGCAGGGGCGGCAGGCCTGGCGGCCGAGTTCGTCGGCGTACAGGGCGCTACGGCAGACCGTGGAGGCGGGAAGCGTGGCGTCGTTCACGACGTGCTCCATTCGGCGGAATCGCAGTTACGGGCGACGCGGTGGGGCGTTCATGATGCATGAGCAGAAGTCGCAGATTGCGAGAGCTGTCAGGCTCGGCGGCGTTCGACGAGCTGCAGGCTCAATTGGCTCGTGCTGCTGCCGGGATGGCTAAGGAGAAGCCCCCACGACAGAAGGCGATCGAGAAGGCGATCAGCCCGACGAGTGCGGAGCCGGATGACGACTGCGGTGAGGCTGAGCCGCTCGGCTCTGGCTGAAGTCATTCACCCTCCTTCTCGAGTGGCCAGCGCCGATCATTGATGGTGCATTCGGCTGGCGGCGGCTTGGATCCTGTCCGCAAGATCGGCCGTCAATCGACCGCGGTGGCCTCGTCGCCGCGCCGAGGGACGACTACCGTGTCGCTGGCCGATACAGCACCACTCAAGTAACTGGGGGAGCAGCCTTGCTAAGGAAAGTCAGCGCGATCGTGGCCGCATTCGCGGCGGCAGCCGTGCCGGTTCTCGCAGGGGCGCCAGCCGCCACCGCCGCCACGACCACCTACCCCACCACCCAGTTCACCGTCCAATCAGGCGACAGCTGGTATGCCGGCCAAATCACCTGGTACAACCGGTCGGTGAGCCTCGACGGAGAGCTCAATGCCTACGGGTGTAAGCGTGCGTACGGTATCGCGTGGGCAGGCACCACCCCACTGGACGAACGGAGCACCAGCACCCACTGCGACAACTACACGGATCAGGACATCTCCCTTGACGCAGACGTCCCCGGCGGAGCCGACCATGTCCGGATTAACCTGACCGACGCCAACGGGAAGGTTCTCGCCTACAGGTACTACTACCGCTCGTGAGGTGAGCAGGATCGATTGGTGTGTGGCCAATGTTCGGCCACACACCACTCACCGGTTAGGCGCCCCCGACCGGTCGAGGCAGATGGTTTCGGGGTGTCGCTGGTCAGGCGCTGTTGGGCAGCACTGCATGGGCGGGTTGGTGGGCCCTGGTACGTGGTGCCGTGGTTGATGCTGGCGCCCTGCAAACCGATCCGAGCGGTACGAGGCAGGCTCAGCAGCCGGTTTGGAAAAGCCTCAATGCCTTCGCGGGTCCAGTGAGGTGACTGAGGCGCAGACTTGATCACTCTCCGGCTCCCGGCCTCGCAGACCTGCAGGACCGGGACCGTGCTCACGTCTCATGCTTGGCGGAGACGACTCCACGGAGATCAGGGAGCGGGTGGTGCGGATACAGCGTCACCAGGTGAACCGGCGCAGGGACCTCGTCGTGGTGCGGACGCGACTGAACACGGGCCGGGACGAGGAAGCTGGGGACCGATACGGGACACTGGGTAGGCCCGGCGGTTCGCGTCCGGCCGATGCATCCGCCGCCGGCCTCCTCCTACTTCGGCCACTTGGCCGGGGTGGGAACTCGTTGGCGTCGACCGCCGCGTTGCGTCGGGAGTGCCGGGAACGCGCCAATGCCCATTCCCACTCCGCCGCGTCTCCGTCGACACGAGCCGCATCAACTGCACGGGGCGCATGCCCCAGGGATTCCACGTCAGCGGCCAAGATGTGCGGGAAGAGCGTGGTCAACGGGACGCCATCGAAGGCACCTCGGGTCATGGGCATGTGTCGATCACCCATTCTCTCCGACTCGGACGACAAGGAACCCCTGCACCCGAGCCCCTGTCCTGTCTCGGACAACTGGAGGCAGCCGCTGCCAACTGCGGGGCCGGGGTGGTTGGGCCTGCGACCCAGAGCGCCCACGGCTTCCTCAACCCCGCCAATCGACCCCTGCACGCACCCTGCGTCACCACCCGCCGAGCCCGCGGACACCTCCACCCCGCCTAAAATCACAGAACCGTCAACGGTGATGTTTCGCACGGGCGTTGGCCCAGGGACGCGCCGACCGTTGCCTGCTGTACGCCCGGGCGAGGTGTTTGTACTCGGTGTGAGGTGTCCCGCTCCGAGCCCCGTGACCCGGCCCCGCTCCGACTCAGCCGTCCGCTCTGCGTCTTCTCAGGCGTGCGCCGAGGCCGACCAGTGCTGCGGCGGTGCCTGTGACAAGGCCGCCCAACGCCAGTGCGACCGGGTGCTTGGGGTTCGGGGCGCCGTGTTTGTCGTCCGGCGTGCTCGTCGGGTCGTTCCGTGGTGTGTCGACTGTCGGTGCTCCCGGCGAAGGGGAGGGGGAGCGGGGTGGTGCGGATCCGGTCGTGCTGGGTGACGGGTCGGGTGTGCTGGTCGTACTCGCCGTCGAACGGGCTGTCCCCGGTCCCGGCCGCGTGCCCGTGGCGGACCCGCCGGAGGTTCCGGAACCGCTCCCGCCGGCCCCCGTCCCCGTCCCTGTCGCCTTCACCGTCCTCGTCCCTGTCGCCTTCACCGGCTTCGTCCCCGCCGCCTTCACGGGCTTCGTGACGACGAGCGACTGCAGGACCGTGTTTTGTCCGGGGTCCACCGTGCAGGCCGCGTTCATCGTGCCCACCTGGGTCAGGTTGCCGTACGCGTCCCTCGGGGTGAGGTGCAGGCCGAGGTCGCCGACGGTGACCCTCACGTTGCCCGGCCGGGTGAAGGTGACGGCGGGCGCGGTGCCCTTGGCGGACATGTCGAACGCGCCAAAGGCCGGGATGGGGGTGCGGGGGATCGTCATGGGCACGGACAGGCGGCTGTCGCCCTGCGGCGCGGACACAGTGGCGGTCCCGTCCACCGAGCCCTCCAGGGTCCTCGCTCCGACGAGCGGGGCCAGCCCGGTGAAGCTCGCGTCCACCGTCGCTACTCCGCTCACGGCGGCTCTCGGGCTGGAGTCGCCGACTTCGAGCGAACGCGGGATGTCCGTGCCGATCCTCATCGTCACCTGCGTGGTGCCGATCCCCGTGAACGCGCAGGTGTAGCTCAGCTTGATCGACACCGGCTGCGCGGAGGCGGCCGGGGTGCCCCATGTTGCGACGATGCCCAGCACGGCCGTCATTGCTCCGGCGACTCCCAGGGCCTGCCGTCCGATGCCGTACGTGCGCGTGCCGCCGCGGGCCATGCCGCGCCCGGCGCTCATGGGCTCCCGCCTTCCGTCGGCTGTTGGTGATGCCGGTGGGCCTCGGCGAGGCGGTCCCGCAGCCGTGCGTGGCGGAACTGGTAGACCGCGCCGGCCTGGCGCAGTACGCCTCGAGCGCGGGCGTCGTCCAGGAAGGCGTTCACCCTCCAGGGGAGGCGTCCTGACAGTGGCAGCCAGAGGCGGACCAGGACCACCCACCGGCCCCACGCGGACAGCGTGCCGACCCCGACCGCGGCCGCGAGTCCGGACCCGATCCCGGCCGGGAGGCCGAGGGCGAAGCCGTTGAAATGCGTGACAGCAGTTCCGTATCCGAGCCCGAGGACCAGCCCCACCGCGGCCGCCTGCACGAGCACGATGGTGCGGTTCGTGCGCAGTAGGGCCGTCGCGCTGACTGATTCCTCCGGCTTGGCGTCCGTCTCGAGCCAGGCCACCAGCGCGAGGACGATCCCGACCCCCAGTCCGATCAGGGAGCCGGCCACGAACCAGTTCCCGAAGAGCAGGGCGACCACCGGCCAGGGGTAGGACAGGAGCATCGCGTAGACCGCGACTCCGCTACCGAAGACGATCCCGAAGACCAGTCCGCCGGCCAGCCCGCCGCCGACTCTGGGGAGGAGGCTCTCCCGCACTCTCCTCGACCTCGCCCCCCTCGACTCGCCACGTAACCGGAGCTGCATGCGGGACGGCTTGAACGCGCCGCTGGCCTCGATTTTCGACGCGAATCCGTGCATGAGCCCGAAGGTCAGCCCGATGCCCAGCATGTTCAGGAACGTGTACAGGAGCGCCGCCGGGGGGTCGCTCATGAGGGCATAGACGAGAGCGACCGCCGTCCCCGACACGAGCCCGCACAGGGCTCCGGAGACGACCATGCGCATGGGCAGGCTCATGGTCGTGCCCAGCTGCCACCACTCGATGTCCTGTGCGCCGATGACGTGTGCGTCGGGCTTCTGTGCGTCCGTCTTCTGTTTCTTCAGGTGCGTGGCCAGGTAGCCGAGCCACTGGCCTGCGCGCTCAGCGCTCCACCGTCGGCGTTTCGGGACCGACAGGTTGAGGATGGGGTCGTACGTCCTGGGGACGAAGGCATCCAGAAGGCGCTTCTCCAGCGTGTCCTGGGAGCTGAACTCGGCGATTTCCAGCAGGGCTTCAGGATTGCCGCCGGACGCGTGGAACGCCTCGGCCATGGTGAGCATCAGGGGAGTGGTCAGTACGGCGGCGAGCCGGGCGACGGCCGGTTCGCCGGAGCGGCTGCTCAACTGGTCCAGGACGGGCGCCCATCCGGTCGAGGCGTCGAGGCGGGCGGAGCAGTCGTCGAGGGTGAGGTCCGTCAGTTCGATCCCCGGAAAGAGCCCTTCGCCAGGGTTGACGCCTCTGAGTGCTTCGTGGCGGCTCGTCAGCAGCAGTGGCAGATTGAAGGCCCCGAGGTGCCGCAGCGCGGGTTTGTAAAGGTCCTCCGCCATCTCGTCGAACCCGTCGAGGATCGCCAGCACGTGGCCCCCCACGATCAGTTCAGCGGCCCATGTCCCTTTGTAGGGGAGCCGCCTGGCCAGGAAGGGGTGATCCCGCTCCAAGCAGTCGATCAGCCAGTCCCGCAGGGACATCGCAGTGGGGTCCCATGATCCCAGACTGAAGATCACCGGCACTGGACCCTTGCCGGTCCAGTCGTCGTCCTCCAGCCGGGTCTGCGCGAAGCGCCGTATCAGGACGGTTTTCCCCGAACCGGCCCGGCCCAGCACCAGCAGCTGGCTGCGTCTTTCCTCGAGGTAGACAGACGCGATGTTCTTCAGCGGACCTGCCAGGTCCAGCGGGGAAGCGGCCGCCAGCGCCGCCGAGGTCTCCCGGGCACCGCTCCTCCGACCGGTCAACTCCTCAGGTGCCGCTCGACAATGCACCGGCAGCGGATGTCCGCTCCGCAATTGCTCCTGAACCTGATCCTGCCCCAGGTCGGCGAGGACCCTTTGTGCGAGGATGCGTAGGTTCTCGGCCAGCGTGACCGGGCGGCGGCCTGACCCCGAGACGATCGTTACGTTGTCGCCGGTGAAAATGGGCGCCCGGTTGTCCCTCCCCACGGCCACGGAGCGCGTGCCGCCCGCCCGCACACCGGACCGGCCTCTCACCGGCGGGGGGCGCTCCCCGCGCCGTCGCCGGTGGAGATGTTCCCGGAATTGTCCCCGCCCACGGCAACGGAGCGCTCGCCCTCGGCGTGGACGGCAGGGGGAGGCGGAGGCGCCGGAAGAAGGGCCGAGAGTTCCTCGGCGAGGCCCGGCGTGTCCGTGAGTGCCGTGCGGAGCGCGATCCTCAACTCCGCGCGGCGCAGAGTGAGCATGTCCGGGTCCGCGCCCGCCTCCGCGAGGTGTACGACCGCGGTGCGCACGGGGTCGGAGTCGGGGGCCGTGTCGGCGTCACGGTTCAGGAGCCTGCCGATGAGGCGCTGCCCCAGCCGTACGGTCGCATTGGCGGCCTCGTCCTGGGTTCTGGTCAGCACGCTCATGCCATAGGCGACGGCTGCGGCTTCCGAGGCCGGCACGATCTGGTCGAGCAATGCAGTGGTGTCGAGCACAGGTAGTCCCCTTGCCGCACAAGCGAGTTCGGTCCCTGATGCTAGCCATACGGGCACCCGGGTGGAGCCGCTCGGCCACGTACGTCCAAAAGCATGTCAGGCTCGATCTCATTTCGGGCGTTCAGGCTCGAATTCACTGCCATGTGATCACTCTCGAAAGTCCGGTCGACCACTTCACGGACGCCGGCTGTCCCTCGAGACCCGCACCGCGTTCGGCGGCATCCTGCAGGAGGCACCTTCACCCCCGGCCAGACCCTCGTCGACAAGACCCTCGCGCCGATCACCAAGATTCGGCGGCATCTGGCGGCGGTGAGGGCGTCAAGCCGGCGGTCGAGCTTCTGCCTGCCGGTGGAGACCCGGGCGTAGCCGATGAGGATCTCGGTGCGGTGGGCGGGCTCGGCGACCAGGAGGTCGAAGGCATCGGGCTCGAAGGGGGTGCTCACGCCCCGGATTCTGTCAGCAAACGGTGTTCCGGGGTTCTTGAACCACTCTGGTTTTTGAAGGAGTTTTTGAAGGATCTGAGGGGTCCTCGGGCTGCCCGCTCGGCGCTCTTCAAGAAACGGTTTATTGAAGCCTGGCGGAAGTTGTCGGTGCTCTCACACGAACGCTTCAGTGTCGGCGGCGGTTGAGCACACCGATGAGAGTGGCAAGGTCGGCGGCACCGGCCGGGTCATCCGCGTAGCGGGTGGTCTGGAGGGGGCCGACCTCAGGAAGGACGATCTCCTCCCGGGCCAGAACATGGACCAAGGTCAACAGCGCGGCGCGGGCATTGCCATCAGTGAAGGAGTGGAAGAACGCCACATCGAGGTAGGCGCGGGCCGCGCGGGCCGCCAGCGGGATGTTCGGGTCGGTCGTCTCGTGCAAGCAGGAATCGAAGTCGGCCTGCGTGCGAGGTGTCAGAGCGTAGCGCTCGCGACCAGCCTTCGCATAGGCGTCGCTCACGCGGAACGGTGCCCCTGGTGCAGCGAGGACTTCGCGCTGCCAACCGGCCAGCAGGGCGAAGTCCAGCGGGGTGCGGCGTGCGGCATCTTCTCGGGCCAAGGTATATGCGGCGAGCAGACGCTCAGCGCGAATCGGGTCGCGCTGGCGCACCGGCCCCTCGCACCAGGACCGGAACCCATCGCGGTCGGGCGGGATTCGCTGTAGGACCGGTGCGCGTTGCCAGTCGGCCTCACGGCGCACGCGCAGCCAGACCGAAAGGCTGTCAGTAGCGGTCATGGAGATCCTCCAGAGCCGCCCTCTCGCGGTGGTCCTGGTACGGGGCGTAGCCCGTGAGGCCGACGGCGAGGTCCTCGCCGACGGATTCGATCAGCGTCCGTTCCGGGGTGACCCAGCTCTTGAACCGGCCACCGATCGCACTCACCACTGCTCGCGCGGCGTCGGCTCGGTCCAGGCCGGTGCTGGTGAGGAACCAGCCCAGGACGATCGAGGTCTGTCCGCGCCAGGCGTTGTCCGCGCCCGAGTCCAGCGCGTGGGTCACGAGCCGGACGCAGGCCCGTTCCAGGTGCCAGCTGCGATCCTCGGGCGAGACGTCCGGTGGCGGCGCCAGCTCGGCGAAGCGCTGGGCTGTCCGCTCCAGCCACTCCCGCCACTCCAACAGCGCGGCTACGACGCGTGCTGCGGTCTCGTCTGGGGTCGTCACCGAGCTTGGCCCGCTGACCCAGTTGCCGATGGGCCCGCCGTCGCGGTAGCACCAGCTCCATCCCCAGGTCCAGGTGCCATATCGCTCCCGGAGGACCGCGTCCACCTGACTCTCACACCAGCGTTCACCCTGCCACCAGCCAGCCATACCGGAGAGCACGGGCGGCACCCACTCGCGGACCAGCGAGCGGAGTCGGGCTTCCTCGTCCTCGTCCCAGGCGAACGAGTGGCGTGCCGGGTCGGATTCATCCCAGTTCCGAATGTCCTCGTAGGTGACGGGGGGCACACGGTTGTCGGGGAAGGGCAGGGTGTCACGGTTGTACGTCAGCGCTGGCCACTCTTCCTGTTCGATGTGATCGACCCATCAGTCTCGGCTCGAAGCCCCAGGGATCGCGAATGGTTTTTCGGACCGCACCCCGCGTAGGCATCGTGCAGGACCTATAGCCCGCGCTCATCGTCACCGAGCGATGGTTCGCGCAGCGGCCGGTGCCCGGCCTCGGCGGGGCGGAAGAAGGCGTACCGGCCGACGCAAATCACCGCCATCACGCCGCGACGCCGTTGAGGTGTCCTGCTGGCATCGCACACCTACCTAAATCGGGAAGTTCCAGATAGTCTCCCCGTTCGGGGCCGCTGGCCCGGTGGTCGGAAGGCTGTCGCACCGGCGCGGCCCCGTGACGGGCGTGCATGAGGTGCGGCGATGGGCTGAAGCCTCGACGGCCGCATGGCCGACTTTCAGGTCGGCCAGTTCGCGCAAGCAGGGCTCACGGGGAACGGGCCTTCGCGGTAGATCTGTGGCATGACCACCTGATCCCCGAAGCAGGGCGGCCGGCTCCAGTGCGCCATCCTGGCGCGCCCCGGGGCTACTTCAACAACAGAGGAACCGCAGATCGAAACCCCTCGAAAGAGGTCTTGACCTGCGGTTCTTCAAACTGTATATCAGACAGTCCAGCTGGCCCGGACGTCGCGTCGCTTCTTCGATCCGCCCGACAGGGATCAGGCCGTCGAGGACGTCGACGACGGACTGGGACGCGGGGCATGGCTTCGAACTCGTCTCGTGAGTCGTCGTTCAGCACCGTGTGCGTATCAGGTGACGGATGCTCAGCGATGGCTGGGCCCGCCGGTCAGTCGATGCCTTCGATGATGCGGAAGTCGCGCTCGACGCCGTCGGGGAGGGCCACCAGCGCCTTCTGGTATGCCTCGCTCTCGTATGCCGCGACGGCCTGTTCGAAGCTGTCGAACTCGATCAGAACGACGCGTTGCGTGATTCCGGCCTCATGGGCGACGACTCGACCGCCACGGGACAGGGTGCGCCCGCCCCCAGCCTGGACAGCCGCACGGGCCAGCTTGTTGTAGGCAGTCAGCCTCTCAGGGTCGGAAATGGCGGGGTAGACACTGACCCAGTAGCCCTTAGCCATGGAAACCTCCTGTGTTCGGCCGGACACGTCCGACTTCGAATTGACACTCAGGTCGATCGATCCCGGCGACGGGTACCGCGGTCAGTTGAATCGTCATATGCGCAGGTTAGGGCTTGATGTGCGGTCGAGGGAAAGACCGGTACGGGATAGGCTCAGAACGGATCGTTATCAATCGGCAGGGAGGGCACGTGGCGCCGGATACGGTGAGCCTGCGGTACTTCCTGGTGCTGGCGCAGGAGTTGAACTTCACCCGCGCGGCCGCGCGGATCGGTATCGCACAGCCCGCACTCAGCGCCCGGATGCGCCGATTGGAGGCGGAACTCGGTACGGCCCTGCTGGTCCGCAACACGCGTAGCGTCGTATTGACCACGGCTGGTGCGGCTTTGGCGGAGTCCGCGCCGCCTGCGCTGGCGGCGCTGGACCGGGCATGGGACACCGCCCGGAGCGCGGCGGCCGGTGAACTGGGCACGCTGCGCATCGGATACAGCCTCAGCGCCGGGGCCGAGACGGCACCGGCCCTGGTGGACAGGCTGATTCGCGGCAACAGCGGACTCGAGGTCGGCGCGGTCCCGATGGCGACACCGGAGATCTCCCCCGCGGTCGCCGACGGCCGCATCGATGCCGGGATCACCCGCGGTGAACAACCGGGCCGTGGCGTGCGCCGGTTCCTGCTGCGGCGTGCGCGCATCGGGGTCCAGCTGGCGCAGCACCATCCGCTGGCCGAACACCCGGAGATCGAGATCGCCGACGCGGCCGCGTATCCGCTGCGACTCCCGGACCGTGCGGCCAACCCCGTGATCCACGATCAGCTGTCCGCACTGTTCCGAGACACCCGACCACACCCCCGATTCCACACGCCCGCAGTCTCTTTTGACATGTCTCAGCGCGACCTGCGCGACGGGGTCACCCTCGCCCCGGCCGGAGAAGCCGCGGCCACGGCACAACCGGCCGGTCTCACCTGGCGACCGCTGCGGGACGCGCCCAGCCTGACGTTCCACCTGGTCCTCCCACGCGAGCAGTCGCCACTACACCGCCGCATCCGTGCCGTCGCCAAAACCCTGGCGCACGAGCTGCACTGGCTGCCGGACTGACGCCCAAGAGGTCAAGCGAGACGGACGCCTGAGGTGGCGAGGCCCAAGACCTTGCGCCCGGCGGACTTCGCGGTGATGACGACGGCGGTCTTGTTGAATGTCCGACACGACCTCGCTACGCCGGCGGATCAGCATCCGATGATGGCCCCGGGTCAGGTCCGAGTCGTACACCGCGGCGACGTCCTCGCCCAGCCCGAGATCTCGGCGGATACCGCGCCTTCGCCGACGCCGAACCGGACAAGCACGGGTAACCGGCGGGAGCGCCCGCCGTCAACGGCGTCCATGACGTCGGTCAATGCTTAACGCCAACCACTGTTCCATTGCCCCGAGCGCCGCCAATTGCACCAGATGCGAACTCGCGACGGTCTGCGATTCGACATCGGCGGGTACCGGATTTCCCAGCGTGACCAGGGGAGTTGAAGCCCTACAGTGCCATGCGAAGCTAGCGGATCGCGGCACGTGATGGCCAGCCGTGTCACTCGTATGGCTGGCTGGCCTGCGGATCGTCAGCCGGCTCGCATCGGATGCGGTTTTCTCGCACCGAATGCGAGTGACGGAGGGTGGCGCAATGGTTGGGTTCAGCGGGTCGGTGCCGGGTAAGGCGAGGCTGCATCTGGTCGACGGGGTCGCCCTGCTGCGGCCGGAGGAACAGGTCTTCACAGCGATGCTGACCAGCTTCGCCAACCAGCAGCTGGCACGGAATCTTGCCCGCACGACCGTGGAGGGCCGGGAGAACACGGTGAAGGCGTTCGCCGCCTACGTGAACACCTACCCGTGGCACTGGACGCCGGCGATGGTCGACGAGTGGCTCGGTGACCTGCGCTCACTGCGGGACCTGAAGCGCTCCACGATCCGCTCGTACTCCGAGGCCGTGCGGGCGTTCTGCCACTTCATCACCGACCCCCTCTACGAGTGGACGGCCACCTGCGAAGAGCGGTTCGGCACCCATCCGGTGCAGGTGGTGCACGAGTGGAACACCGCGGTGCACGTCCAGGACAACGAGGCGGACGCGAAGAAGCGCGCGTTCACTAAGGCCGAGCTGCACGCCTTCTTCGCACACTGCGACGACGAGGTCGCCCGCATCCGGGCCTTCGGCCGCAAGGACTGGCTGCCTGCCTTCCGCGACGCGACCCTGTTCAAGACCGCCTACGCCTACGGGACACGGCGCAACGAGACGCGGATGCTCGACGCTGCCGACTTCGGCCGCAACCCGCACGGCGGCGAGTTCGGTGAGTACGGCCGGTGCCAGGTCCGGTTCGGCAAGGCCAAGAAGGGCTCGCCGCCCAAGCGCCGCGGGGTGCTGACCGTGTTCGACTGGACCCCGGACGTCCTGGACGAGTGGTTCACCGAGGTCCGCCCGATGTTCGGCACCGATAACAACCCGGCGGCATGGCCCTCCGAACGCGGCTTGCGGATCGGATGCCAGCGGCTCAACTCCCGCTTCATCGCCTACCGCAAGGCCCTCGACCTGGATGACGGACTCGACTTCCACTCCTTCCGCAGGTCCTACGTCACCCACCTGATCGAGGACGGCTGGGACCCGCGCTTCGTCCAGGAGCAAGTCGGCCACGAGCACGCCAGCACCACCTCGCTCTACACCTGCGTGTCCTCGGACTTCCGCACCCGCACCCTGCGGCGGCACCTGGACTCCACCATCGCCGCGGCCCTCCAGACCCAGGCCGGGAGGCAGGCATGAAACGCAAGGTCGGCTACACCTGGCGGCTGCGCGAGGTCATGGCCCAGCACCAGATCTTCACGGCTACCGAACTGGTGCCGCTGCTGCGCGAGCGCGGCATCGACCTGTCCGCCTCCCAGGTCCACCGCCTGGTCTCCGGCACCCCGGAACGCCTGTCGTTGCAGGTCATGGCCGCGCTCTGCGACATCCTGTCCTGCACCCCCGCCGACCTCGTGGCCACCACCGCCGAGAACGCCGGCGTCCGCAAGACCGCCACCAGCGACCTGCCCGCACCGCCCGCGAACGTGGCGAAGCTGCGCCCTCGCGCGGCCCGTATCCTGCCCGACGCATGACCCGCGCCTACGCCACCGACGAGCAGTACGAACGCTGGTACATGGCCGAGTGCTGCCGCTGCGGCCGCCACAGACACAAGGCCGGCACCTGGCCGGACGGATACGTCTGCCGGACTTGCTCGGACCGCGCAGTCCGGACACGGGGCATCTGCCCAGGATGCCGCCAGGACCGTGCCCTTCCCGGGCTCCGCCCCGGTGACAGGGCCCAGATCTGCACCACCTGCGCCAGCTTTTCCCAGACCTTCGACTGCTCACGCTGCGGCTTCGAGGGCAAGCTCCTGCGCGGTCGGCTCTGCGAACGCTGCACGCTTACCGACCGCCTCACCGCGCTCCTGGACGACGGCACCGGCCGCGTCCGTCCCGCACTGGTCCCGTTGTTGGACCTGCTGGTGGCGATGGACGAGCCCAGAAGCGGGCTGGCCTGGCTGGAGATGCGCCGCAGCCAGCGGGGGAACGCCTCACAGTTGCTGCGTCGGCTCGGCCTCGGCGAGATCCCGCTGACCCACGACGCCTTCCACGAGCTCCAGCCCTGGCGGGCCGCCGCTCGCCTGGAAGAACTCCTGATGACGTGCGGAGTCCTGCCCCCGGTCGACAAGTACCTCTGTTCCTTCCAGCGCTGGCTTCTCGGGCATCTGGCCGGCATCGCCGACCCCGAGCACGTCAAGACGATCAGGCTCTACGCGACCTGGCGCGTCCTCCCTCGGCTACGGGCCCGCGCCGAGCGGAGCCACATCACCCCAAGCGTCCGACGGTTCGCCGCCGAGCAGATCAAGTACGCGACCGCCTTCCTGCACTGGCTCGGCGAGCAGAACAGCACTCTCGCGTCCTGCGGCCAGATCGATGTCGACGCCTGGTATGCCGAAAACACCGAACACGGCCGCACCTGCCTGCGAGCCTTCCTGAACTGGGCCATGCAGAGCCGCCACTGCCGACGCGCCCTCTGCATCCCAGCGATGAAGGTCTCCCAGCGGGCCGCACTGAGCGAGGACGAGCGCCTCAATGTCCTTGGCCGACTGCTGACGGACGGGGAGATACCGATGCGTCTGCGTGTTGCGGGAGCCATCGTGCTCCTCTACGCGCAGCCCGTGAGCCGCATCGTCCGGCTCAGCGTCGCCGACGTAATCCGCGACGGCGACACCGTGCTGCTACGGCTCGGGGAGCCAGCCTCGCCCGTTCCCGCACTGGTCGCTGACCTGCTACTGGAGCACATCGAAGGCCGCGACAACATGAACACCGCCACCAACCCGGGTTCTAGCTGGCTCTTCCCGGGCCGCCGGGCGGGCCAGCCGTCCCGCCCGGATCATCTATCCGTGCTCCTGAACGAGGTCGGGGTCCCGGCCGCCGCTGCCCGCGGCGCCGCCATCCGGCAGCAGCTCCTCGAAATGCCCGCCCCCGTCGTCGCGGACGCGGTCGGCTACCACAACAAGACCACCACCCGGCTCCGCAACGAGACCGGCGGGACATGGAGCCGGTATGCCCTGGGGGATCACGCAAGGTAACCAGCGAGCTGGGTTCCTCGGGGAACCGGCGACAGTTGAATAAAGCTCACCAGTAAACCAGTACAGCGCATGCCCACGTGCTGCCAGTGCTCCAGCCGCGCCGCCGCGGCCTGCTCAATTTACGGAAACTCCCAGCCAGGTGCGAGGAAAGTGATGCGCCAGATGTTTCTATCCGGCTTATGTATCTGATTTCCTCCGCCCCTTGCCCCCCGCCTGGCCTGGCAGATTCTCCAGTCCTCTGGTTCTTCGCGGGCCTCGTCGGAACAGTGGCAGTTACTTGGTGGTTCTGGCGAGCGCAGGCGACCCTCTACTACGGAATGCCTCTGGCTGAGCCGGTCATTGACTTGCCGACCAATGTAAGACAACGGATGGTCCTGTCGGTGGATGGGCGACCTCGACAGAACGCCCATCGGGTTGAGGTGCGGCTCGTCCGCAAGGGACCCGACATCGCATCGTCAGATTTCGATCAGGACCGACCAATCGTCCTCAACGTTGGGTCTGACATCATCACCATGATTGGCTCGCCCCAAGTCGAGCCTTCGGATGCAGAGGTCCCGAACGTCACGTACGCCGGTTCGATGCTCAACGTCCCGAAGTGCCTAATTAAGCGGGGGCAGCAGATTTCCGTGTCACTGCTCGTTGACGGTACCCCCAGTTTGACCCGCCAACAGGTGCTCTTGCGCAACGTAAAGCCAAAGAGGTTCACCGGCGAGGGACCTCGCCTCGGCAAGGTGGAGAAGACCGGCATCTGGGTGACCTTTGTTGCGCTTCTGTACCTCGTGCTTTTCCTGCTGGTAGAGGCTTTTACACCTCTCGATGAAGAGCCTTGGTGGAGCCAAATCGCGCGACCAATCTTGGGCTGGCTTTGGGGGGCCTACGTCATTCTGGCCGTGGCCCTGTCGGTGGGCAGAGGCATCGGAAAGGCGCACTCCTGGTACCGGCGCCGCCCGCGGAAGGACTGAGGAGCACACAATCCGCCCCAGAACGCCATGAGCGTCCCCTCCCTGGAACTATGCAGTTCCCTGGCACCGGAATCCACTCACTTCCTTCACGCTGCTTGTGAACGGGGCAGGCGCCGCTGGCCTGGTCCTGGAGTCGACGTACCCCGGCGATCACGTGCTGTCACCGGTCGGGTGGTCTCCGCGCGGAAGGAGTGATGCTCGGGCCTCCGGTTGGTGGTGGCGACCAGGGATCCGGTGAAGGCTTGCTTCAAAGGTGGTCCCGGTTGACCGGAACCGGAGCGGCGGCCACTGCATGGCGGCATGAGCACGGTCATGGTTACGTGGTGGCATGGATGTCCGTGCCAGGGCCGTTCAGCCAGTGAGCAAGGGGCCGGAATGCACGGTGCCTGGGGTGAAGCGCGTACTCGGCACGCCGGGGCGGCCTCTGGAGAGGACGGTCCAGCACACCATGCAGACGCGGTTCTCGGCGGACTTCTCCCGCGTCCGGGTGCACACTGATGCAGCTGCCGCAAAAACGGCGATCGGGTTGGGGGCTGCCGCCTTCACCGTCGGGGAGCACATTGTGTTCGCTCCCGACCGGTACAGCCCCGCAACGGCGGAGGGACGGAAGGTGCTTGCCCATGAGCTCGCCCACGTCCTTCAGCAAACCCCTCTTGACCCGGCTGCCACCGCACCGCTGAGGATCAGCCAGCCTGCCGACAGTAGTGAGCGTGAGGCCGACGCTGCTGCCGATCGAGCACTGTCCGGTCAACCGGGAACCCCCGCCGTTGCGCCGGACCGCACGCCTGTCTTGCAGCGGCTCACCTCACAGCACGGCCAACACGCGGAGCAAGGCGTTGTCAGCCTCACGTCCGATCTCTCCTCACCCGTGGTCGAAGGCACCCGGGTCTCCTACCGGGCCGAGTACCAAGGCGATGCCGGCGACCTGCCTCGCTTCGAGTTCACACTCACCAACCGGGACACGGGTGAGGTGATCTGGAAGGTAACCCGGTCCAAGCCCGACATATGGTTCCGCTTGAACGGTGCCGGCCGTCGGTACCGGATGACCTGCAAGATTACGTCGAACGCCGGCACGCTCGGTACGGTCGCGCTGGATCACGACACCACTCCCCGCGACCCCCGGATTCCTCATCCCATGACCAAGTTCTCCCCGGACGAACAAGCCGCGGAGGAGCTGATGGCCGATCTTCGCGGATGTGTGCTCGAAGCCGCGACAGCCACCGGTGAGGACGGCCTCCCCGCCCTGGTGCTCGCCTCGGTCTTGCGTCATGAGATGGCGAATACGACGTTGGCTCCGATCGGGTCTCCGCGCGAAGCGCGGGAATCCGAGCTGGCCGAGACCGGCCTTGCCCTGCACCGCAGAGAGCTCGGCAAGCCGACGGAGGCCAAGGATCTCGACCGATCCGTAGGCGTGGGACAGGTGAAGCTGAGCACAGCGGCAATGGTCACTGGAGCCATCCCATGGACTGAGCAGGCCCCGGCCGATCGGGGACCAGGGCGGGGCAAGGTCCAGGCCGACTTCATGAAACTGACTCCTGCGCAGCAGCGGGAAATCCTCACCCTGCTCTCGTGGCCACGTGGCAATATCAGTGTTGCTGCCCGGTTCCTCACACGACTGAAGAACCGTCCGAACCGCTATCCCAAAATGTCTCGCAACGACTTCGGCAGCAACGAACGAGCGGTCAAAATCATCGCCACCGAGTACAACCTTGGCCCGTCCACGTCACCGGAATCGCTTGCGCGGCCCTCCTCCTATGGCGACGAGGTCTGGAAACACATGCAGGATCCCCTGATGAGGCAGTTCTTCCCCGGCTGAGCTTCCGGACCATGGGGACTTGACCTGCCGTGAGGCGTCTAGCCGATCAGGCGTCGGCGCCAGTCCAGGGGAGTGACGGTGTCCCGCTGCGGCTCGGCGAGCCACCCTCCCCGGCCCCCGCACCGTTCGCCGGACTCCTCACTGAACTGGATCGAGAACCGCGACAACATGAACACCGCGACGAGTCGCGACTCGCGCTGGCTGTTCCCCGGCCGACGCGCTGGCCAGCCACTGCATCCGTTCGCTCTCTCCGAGCTGATCAACGACCTCGGTGTCCCCACGACCACGAGCCGGGCCGCAGCGATTCGCCAGCAGGTCCTGGAGATGCCGGCCCCCGTCGCCGCCGACGCCCTCGGCTACCACCAGATCACCACGGCCCGCCTCGCGTCCGAGGCCGGAGCAACCTGGAGCCGATACGCCCCGGCAACCACACACGGTCACCAGCAGGCTGGACTCCTCGGGGAACTCGCGACAGTTGAATAGGCGAGCTCACCAGTACCGAGGCCGTCTTCCCGCACACCTGTGTCTGCCGCCACTGTCAAAAGCTCGGTGGCACACCAGTGATGTGGTGGGTGGCATTCGAAACGGTCACCTGGACCGGTGAGGGCGGCGAGCCAACCTGGTACTAGACCTTCGAAGGCGAGGCTAAGCGCGGCTTCTGCCCGACCTGCGGCAGCCGGCTCGCGGCGATCGACAGCGACATCCCGGAGTGGCATCAACGTCACCGCCCTCGACGACACCAGCGGCCCAGACCTCGTGCCGATCCACGCGTCCTTCCGCGACAACGCCGTGCACTGGCTGCCGTCGGCACCGGAGACCGAGCACAGCACGTCCGGTTGACCGCCCGTCCACTGGTCAGCAACGTCACCTGCCCCTCGATGGCCCCGGCGGCATCCCGTTCCCGCCCGCGAGCAGGGCGGGAACTCCCGGGCCGGGACCCGCCGCGGTCATGCTCAGCGCGGATGACGGAGAACTCTGCGAGTGCCGCGCGGCAGTCAGACCGTCCAGGGGATGCTCAACCGGAGCGAGTCCAGAAAGGCGCTGGGCTACTTCCGAGACGAATTCTGGCCATCGACGCCTGCCGGGACGAAAGCGTGAGACCACATCCCAGGACGTTGAGAATTCCGGGCGGGTACGAAGAATCTGGGTGAGTGGAGCCTAGGGTCCATCAGTGATGAGTTGAGAGCCACCCGCCGCATAGGGAACATGCTCGGTACCAGGAGCCCGAACAGGTTCATCAATTTCATCGAAGCGGCCTACATCACGCCGGTGAACAAGGCACAGTCGACCTGACAGGAACTGCTCGTCCAGACGGCTGGGTGGCCGTCTCGCCCCTTCGACGGCCACCACCGCACGCGACCACACGGAGGAGGCACAAGGCGTGAACAGATGGACGTGACAGGGAACTGTGCAGCTGCGGGCACTGCCAGAAGCTCGGAGGGACCCCGGTGATGTGGTGGGCTGGCTGGCCCGCGGACCGCATCACCTGGACCGTGGTCGAAGTGACGTGGATCGAGACCTTCCCGGGCGAGGCCAAGCGCGGGTTCTGTGCCAACTGCGGCAGCCGCCTGGCGGCTGCCATCGACGCACCACTCGTCCGTATGGCCAACACAAGCGGGCGAGCGGTTGATGCCGTACTGGGCGGCGTGGCGCGCACGCCGCCCGGCATCCGGCCAGCCTCTCTACCCTGTCCGCTCTGTAGCTCCTTGCTGCCTCGTCTTGACCTTGCTCAGGGGACGATGTGGAACGTGAGCTCCGTGGTCGTGTCGTCGACGACGTGCCCATGTACGTAGCCGCGGCTAGTCTCGTAGCTCCCTGTGCCTCCGGTGATCGCGAGGTTGAAGTCGCTGGGAGGCGGGGCGTAGGGAGGATGACCCTGAACCGTGATGTCGCCGTCGGTGAGGGCGAAGGTGATCAGGCACTGCAGGGTGCCGGTGCTCGCGCCTGCCTCGAGGCGGGTGATGGTGCAAGTCCCGCCGCCGGAGCCGACCCTCTGGTCTTCACGATAGAGATCGTTGGCGAGCGTGAACCCGTTGCCCTGGGCATCGCCAGTGCCGTTCGGTGTGAACTGAGTGGTCTTCGCGACCAGGGAAATCACCTGCTCCCCCTGCTGGCCATCGGCCGCTGAAGCCAGTGGAGCAGAGATCAAAACCGCACTCAAGGCGGCCACGGAACTCCGACCGAGCAAGTCCAATTTACGCATCCCGGGATTCTCCTAGTAGATCGTGGGCAATGCACACGTGCGACCGTTTGATTTCCCCCCGCCGTTCGCGTCAGAGTTGATCACGGGACAATCCACCCGACCAGGAGACCCGCATCGTCATTCGAGTGATGTCGCGCCGGTCGATTCAACCGCCAACAGGCGTGGGTCGGCCTGGCAAAGGACGGCCGGGAGGAACATTCGGACGGAGCATGCACCGTGGGGCACCAAACCAGGGGCCGTAATCATCCTCGCCCTTGCCGGGAGGATCTGCGGCGACTTACGGCACGGCGGCCGGGCGGGAGTCAGC
Organism: Streptomyces sp. NPDC002004; assembly: GCF_053593975.1. Taxonomy (NCBI): domain Bacteria; kingdom Bacillati; phylum Actinomycetota; class Actinomycetes; order Kitasatosporales; family Streptomycetaceae; genus Streptomyces; species Streptomyces sp. NPDC002004. The sequence goes on along the minus strand of NZ_JBSFDP010000025.1, from coordinate 26,107 downwards.
GGCTCCCGACCGTCCGTGGCAGTTTCAGCTTCAGCGGGCCGCAGCCGAGGCGGGCGGCCTCGGCCTCGACGTAGCGGGGGAAGAGGGTGCGCACGTCCGCGCTCATTCCGCCCTCGTTGGCCTGTACGAGGAACACCGTCGCGCCCGCCTGGCAACGGGCCCGGAAGACGCCGAGGTTGGGGCCGAGGCCGCCGTATCCGGCGGCGGAGCTCACCCGGTCGCCCTCGTGCAGCGTCATCCTCGTGAAGATCGCGGCCAGCCGCGGGTCCTCGACGGTCATCAGGCGCTGCTCCGGCTGCGAGCCGGTGATGTCCCGGTCGCAGGTGCGCACCGGGCCGTGCCCGTCGGTGATCATGGGGTACTGGTCCGGCTTGCGCTTCTTGCCCAGGGTCAGCCCCTTGATGCCGCAGAGCGCGTCCGGCTTCTCCGTGTGGGTGTAGCGGGCGGCCTTCGGCAGGCGTTCGACTGGATCGGCGATCGTGCCGGTGCAGCCCAGGTCCGCGCTGACCTTGTTGACGAGCTTCACGACCATGCGGGCCATCCCGTCGCGCTCCTTGGTACGCGGCTCCGTGTCGGTGATCCAGCTGCCCTGAGCGATATCCACCACGGTCGGCCCGTCGAGGTCGCCGGGGCGGCCCAGGCAGCCATCCGGGATGGCGAGCCAGGCGCGGTTGTCCGAGGCCATGCCCAGGAGGCCGCCGCCGAGCGGGGTGAGACGGGCGGAGAGGAACTCGTCGGCCCACTTGCCGTCGTCGCCGGCCCGGTCGTCCAGCCGGTGCACCCGGGCGGTGAACGCCCATTCGTCGCCGTCGCTGTTCGTCAACTGGCAACTGCCGGTGGGACCGTCCATGGAGCGCCCACCGTGCAGCACGGGCGCCTCGACCGCCTTGACGTTCTCCGGCTCACGGAACGTCGCGGCGAGGTCATCGCGGGACAGCGCGCCCCAGCACAACTCGTCCGGCGCGAACGGCCCGATCTGCGCCTGCCAGGCCATGCCGCCGACGCCGAGCAGCACCCCGGCGAGACCTGCGGCCAGCAGCGGCCGGACCCGGCCGCGCAGCAGTCTGCGCCAATGCCACCGGCGCAGGGGCTGCTCGGAGCGGTTCGGCTCGTCCTCCGTGCTGCTCATCGGACGGCTCCCTTGGGGGCGATGGGGGCGCAGCCCAGGCGGGCCGCGGCCGCGTTGGCGAAGGCGGCGAGGTGGCCGGGGTCGGTGGAGGCGCCCATCAGGAAGGTGGCGGGCCTGCCGGCGCAGTCGGCTCGTACGATCGCGTGCTTCTCGCCGATGGTGCCCGTGCCGCGCCAGCCGCGGGCCGCGGGGTGTTCGCCCGCGATGCCGTCGAAAACCGCGGCCAGTCGGGGCTGCGCGACCATCGCCAGCTCCAGGTACGGCATGCCGTCGCGATCGCCACGGACGCTGCACGTCTGCAGGTCGCGGGTGACCGCGCCGGTCTGGTCTTCGATGTCCTCCGTGTCGAGGTGCAGGCCGCGGATGCCGCAGACGTCGCTAGAGGTGCTGAAGATGTGCTCCTGCTTGCCCGGCAGGTCGTAGACCGGCGAGCTGACCCTCCGCGGCTCGTCCGGCGCGCAACCGGCCGCAGCCATCCCACGGTTGGCCGCCGCGACGAGCAGCACCGCCGCCTCCCGGGCGCCGCCCAGGTCGGCCGGATCGTTCTGGGTGTACGAGGGGCCGCTGCTGTACGTGCCGGACGCGTGCATGGTGACGACGGTCGGCCGGCCGTCCTGCGTGTCGCAGGACTTCGGGAGCACCAGCAGGCCACCGCGCCCGTTCACCGTGCCCGGCAGGCCGTCCGGGAGCGGGACCATGTCGCCGCCCAGGAAACCGTCATGGACCATCGCGAGCCGGGCCTCCGCGGCCTTGGGGACCGGGCCGTACTCGACGGACACCTGCTGGTGGGTGGAGACCTTGTCGCCGTCGTAACTGCTCTTGTAGTCGCTGGCGATGGCGACCTCGCAGCTGCCGGTCGGGTGCTCGCGGGTGGGCGCCGTCTCCTTGCCGGTGCGTGACCCGTCGTCATCGTCGCCGAAGGCCTCGTCGCCGAGGAAGTCCGGGCCGCTGTCCCTCTCCCATGCGCCCCAGCAGTAGCGGTCCTTCGGCCACGGCCAGGTGTCCGCCGCCCACGTGCCGAGCCCGGTGCCCGCAAGCACGAGCACCAGCGCTGATATCAGCAACAACTGGCCGCGCCTGCTGTGCGGCAGCGCTCGGCGCAGCCGACCGGGCGCCGCAGGCGCCTCGTCTGTCTCACTCACCCCGTGATCCCCTCCGGCGCAGGAGTGTATCCCCGTCGTCAGCCAAGGAGCAGCCCGCCCCGTGAGGCTGATCCTTTGGAGTGGACACCCTGACAATGGATCTTGATGGTCCAGGGAGGGATGTCCAGGTGGGACGCCAGTCTCCGTATCCGGAGGAGTTCAGGAGGTACGCGGTCGCGCTCTACCGCGCCGCAGGCGGTAAGCGCACATACGCGGCGGTGGCAGCGGGTCTCGGCATCACCGCCGAGTCACTGCGGACGTGGGTCCGCAAGGAAAACGAGTCCCAGGCACTGCCGGAACGCCGCGAGGGCGACGGGAGTCCGGCTGAGAGAACTGGCCCGGTTGCGGGCGGAGAACGCCCGGCCGCTGAACTGAACGACTCGGCCGCCGCCGATGGGCCATCGAACGCACCATGTCCTGGCTGACCGGCCACCGCCGTCTGAACCACCGCTACGAGCGCAAAACCGGCAACTGCCGGGCCTTCGCGGACTTGCAGCCGCGCTCTGCTGCTACAAACGGCTCCTCAAACTGACCATGTAGGACACGGTCTTAGCGGAAGTTCGGTGATCACTGCCACGAAGTCTGCGGCGCTCAGCCCGATCGCCGCTGCCGAAAATGAGCGGCTGTGGTGGCGAGACTGCCAGATGACGAGCGCAGTCACATCACGCTTGGCTGGGCGCTCGGCGAGCTCAAGGAAATGCGCGATCCTGATTACAGAGAGACACTAAGAGAGCAGTTCCGGCACGTAGACGGAGTGGCCATGGAACGCGCTGTCGTGCTGATCGGCGTACGGAAGTCCGGTGATCTGACCGAGCTGCAGGCGGTCAGCAGAGCGCTAGCTACCATGCAGGACTGGGCCGACGGGCAGGGGATTCCTGCTGACTCGATCAAGACTCTCTCGGATGCTGACGGCACCGCGGTGCAGGCAGGTGACATTCTTGCAGCCGTGAGGGGCTACGTGGAGCTCCACACCGTTGAGCAGCTCATCGTCTACTTCAGCGGGCACGGCGTAAATAATAATGGCAGCGAGTACTGGCTGCTTTCTGGTGCCCCTGAGAACGCGAACGAGGCAGTCAATGTCGCGAGGAGTATCCGCCTTGCCGAGCGCTGCGGCATTCCGCACGTCGTGTTGATATCGGACGCCTGCCGGAAGCCGCCGACCGGGATCCAGGCAGACGACGTGACTGGCCAGGTCATCTTTCCCAACCGCCCAGTGGGCGGCCCGCCCGGCTGTGTGGACATCTTCTACGCCTGCGGGCTTGGTCAGGCGTCCAACGAGATCGAAGACGTGCCGAGATCAAGTGGTACCTACCGCGCTGTCTATACGGAAGTCCTTGCCGAAGCGCTTGATGGCGCTTACGCGGACCTGCGGGAAAGAGTCTTGGAGGGCGGCGCGGCCTTCGACGTGGTGCGTCCCTATCCGCTCAAAGAGGCACTGCCGGGCCTCGTCTCAGCTCGGATCCGCGTGTCGGGCGCCCCCGCCAGCACCAGCCAATGGCCGGCGGGCCTGGTCTGCTCCGGCGCAAAAGCCTGGCTCTCGAGGATCACCGGGGCATCTCCGCCACCACCTCCATCTCCCCCTTCGATCGCGAGACCGCCGATGGGAGGCTCGGGCGGAGGTGGGAGTGGGGACTGGGTCGTGCGTGTCCCGAAGCACCCGCAGCGCCGTGACTCATCCGAAAGACGGAGAGCGGCCCGATTCCCCGATGTTTCTTTTCGTTGGAGACCCGCATCCAAGGGCCTACGTGAATTCGACACGGCGGATCCTGCCCGCCGTGCCGCCGCTGCAGCCGCTGAGCGGCTCGCTCAGCCGGCCGACTTCATCGGTGTTGGGGGCGCTGCCGCCTTGTGCGTGCGCGGTTCGAAGTTCAAGGGGTTCAAGGGCGCGTACGCGACACGGAAGGGCGGGTACTCGCTAGTGAAGCTGCCACGGCAGGTCAGGCCCGACGTCCTACAGGTGGGGCTCGATGAGGACCGCCCCGTGGCCGTCGTGGTGGGCTTGTTCCCAGGTCGCTGCGCCGTGGTGCCCGCGTTTCCGGGCCACCTGGGGATCTTGACCATGGAGGAGGGCCAACTCGTCGACGTCTCCTATGCGCCGCTTTCGCGCCCGCTCCGGCCCGGCTACGCCGCCTATCGGGCCCAGATCGCCGCCGCCTCGCGGTTCGGCATTGCATGGTGGGAGGGGTATTCGGCCGCCGACCTGGTGGAGCAGTACGAGTGGATGGGCGCCGACGATCCCTCACTCGCCGTGTATCTCGCCTACGCCCTGACCGACATGGGCTGCCGTTACCACGTGAGCAAACTGCTCAACGCTTCGGGCCCGGAGCTCTTCGACGTGCGGCTCCTCTCGGAGGAACGGTCCGAGCTTGCAGTCGCGCCCTTCCCGCTTTTGGCGCGCGGCTGGGCTCTGTTGGATCCCCCGGGGCCGGAACAGGGGCTCCCGACCCCGCAGATTTCGCACTGGACCCTGTTCACCGATACGGACCTCCCACCGCTGCGTGCACTTCTCGGAAAGGAAGGGGCGATGTGATGCGCGAGCTCGTACTGATTCATGGGAGATCTCAAGGGAACAAGGATGCCGGGAAACTCAAAAAGCAGTGGGTGGACGCACTCCACGTCGGGTTGCGGACGGCTGGCTTGGACCTGCGAATACCTGACGAGGGAATCCGGTTCCCCTACTACGGCGACACGTTGTTGGCGCTCTCGAAGGACTCGGGAGTCGAAGCCCCCAACGTGATCGTCAGGGGAGCAGAGGACGACCCCAACGAACAGGAATTCATCACCGCGATTCTGAAGGACGTCGTGAGGACATGGGGGATTGCGGAGGCAGACATCAGGGCCGCCTCGGCGGTTCCCAGTCTCATCGAGCGAGACATCCAGAACTGGCCATGGGTGATTGCCGCGCTGCGTGCCATCGACCGGGTGCCGGCTCTCAGCGCCGCCAGCCTCGCGCTAGCCACCCGGGACGTCTACCAATACCTCAGCAATCCGGGCATACAAACCTACATTGAGGGCGGCGTGCGCCAGGCGTTTACCGGTGGTGAGGACTGCGTTGTGGTGTCCCACTCCCTAGGCACGGTCATCGCTTACAACATGCTCAAACGGGAAGGCAGCGAGCATCAGTGGAATGTTCCCACGCTCCTTACCCTGGGATCGCCGCTGGCGGTTGGACACATCGTCCAGAGACTTGCGCCGGTCAAACGGCCAGAGTGCACAGGCGACTGGTTCAACGCTTTCGACCCGAAGGACGTCGTGGCGCTCCACCCGTTGGAACATCCGCAATTCCCTGTCACACCCCTTGAGAACTACAGCAAAGTGGAGAATCCGACGCCCAACCATCACGGCATCACCGGCTATCTCGGTGACCCCACTGTGGCTCGCCGCATCCACGACGCGCTCCTCAACTGAAGCAGATGAAGTGACAGCCTGGATCTGGCGGTACTTCTGCACCCGACGGCGACGGTCTCGACCCCAGCCGCTTCACTCAGAGACGTCCAGGACGCCGCCGTTATTCCACTCTTGGCCATCCGGGGGACTGTAAATCGCTCGGTGTAACTCCCGATCATGGCAGATGCATCGATGACCAGTGAGAACGTGACCGAGCGCGAGACTGTCGTGCCGGCAGTGGCTGTGTCGGCGAAGGCCCGAAGCGCCGCAACCTCACCGGTGAGTCCGACTCGAGGGGGCGGGGCGTTCGTCCCCGCGGGCGCGGGGAGCAGAAGCCCGGCCCCCCTGCCCGGCAAGGAGGGACCCATCCCTGCTCGTGCGGGGCGCAAGGACGGCGAACGAGCGAGTGGCAGACCGTCTACGTGCTCGAGAACGATCCCATCAGCGACACCCAGACCAAAGCAATGGCCTTGTGCCCGGTGAGCTGAACCACGCCTGAGCAGCCGGACCGGTCCGCGGTCCAGCCCTCCTGCAGGGACTCGTCGCCTCAGGCTTGACGTATCCCGCTACGGCGCCGCTTCCTCTTCTCCCTCTTCATTGGGGTCCAATGCGTTCCTGCCACGGTCGTCGTGTGCCGGCACGCGGCCGTCACGCCATGCGGCATGAATAGCGTGCAGGGCACGGATCAGCTCGGGTACCTTGCCCAGCACGTCGTTCAGTTGTCCGAGAAAAACCGCGACAGCACCGAACGCCCCGAGGACCGTCAAGATGACGGAGTCCCAGTTCACGGATCGATCAACCCTTCGTGGCATGCCACGCGAAGGGAGGCGACCGGCACAAAGACCACGCCGAATCCACCTCTGCCGCGTGGCAGTGGTTGATCGACCCCCGCCGGTCCTCATCTGATCAGGAGCGGGTGTCGATTGCGCTCACCCGCGGGTACGGGTGAGGCGAAGTCTGCGAGACGCTCGCACCGCGTCGGCTGATTGCGCCGCTCCGTGCTGTCTCTGCTCCGAGAATACGAGCGCGCCCGGACCCGTCGCAATGACGAGGCGTACAAGCGCGGTCCAGCAGTGCGTTGTACGACCATGGTCGTGCCACACTCCGCAAGGGCAGCGGACGACCACGCAGCCAAAGGGCATGACGGCGCTGCCGGATCGGGCTCCCGGCCTTCGACGTGATCAATAGGTTCCTGACTGTCTCAGAGGTTGTTGTCTTTCCGGGCTTGAGGACTGCGTTCTCGCTGGTCAGGCATAGGGTCGGCGGTCTCGTGGCAGTGGTGACGTGTCGTGTCGTTGCTTTGGTGGAGGTCGAGCATGCCGTCGGTCGTGGGACTGCTGGAACAGCGTGAGCTCACCGCTCGCCGTCGTGTCGACGATCTGCGGGAGGAGGCCGACCGCCTCCAGGCGGAGCTGGCCGTGGCTGAGCGGGAGTGGAACGAGTGGGCCATCGCCCGCTCACGCGTTGGCGAGGTACTGGCCCCGGGCAACGACGCCGTCGTCGGCCCCGCCGCCTCCGAGGGTCTGCCGGCTCCCGGTGTGCAGCCGGCGCGGCCCGAACCGGCGGAAGCGGCGAAGCCGAAACAGTGGTGCCGGTGTGGCGCGCGGGGCTGGCCTGGACGGCGCTGTCGGTGGACTACCAGCGCATCCTGCAGGCCCTCAGCGACCGTAACCGACTCGGTCAAGGAGCTTTGACGTGCCAGGAGATGGCCGCCTGCTTCGGCCTGGACCCCGTACCGGGAAAGGTGGAGGCACTGCGATCGAAGGCCAAGCGGCTGACGGCGCGCGGCTGGCTGATCGAGCCGGCACCTGGCCGATTCACGCTCGCGAAGGACGTGGCCGGGCAACGCGGCGGGTCATGAGCATCGTCATCGACCAGTAGACCATCGCCTCCGCGCTGGCGATGGAACGCTCGAAGTCGCGCACGAGACGGCGACTTCGCATCAGGTGGGCGAAGAACCGCTCGACGATCCACCGCTTGGGCAGCACGACGAAGCCGCGCATGTCGTCGCTGCGTTTGACGATGGCGAGGACCAGGGCGAGGGCCGCGAGGCAGCACTCGACGAGGCTGCCGGTGTATCCGCCGTCGGCCCAGACCAGGGCCAGCAGGTGGTGCGCGGCAGTGACCTGGGTGAGCAGGACCTGGGCCGCGGCGCGGTCGCCCACATCCGCTGCGGTGACCATCACCGCGAGCAGCAGGACAAGGGTGTCGACCGCGACGTGCCGCTTGCGCCCGTTGATCAGCTTGCCGCCGTCAAAGCCGCGGCTGTCAGAGCCGACGACCGCGTCCGCTTTGACCGACTGCGAGTCGATCACGCCCGCGCCCGGCTCCGAGTCCCCGCCCGGCCCGCTCGCGGACCAGGCGGCGGAGCCGGTCGTGGAACTCGCGGACCAGATCGTGGTTGCGCCAGCGCCGGAAGAACGCGTAGACCCGGTCCCACGGTGGGAAGTCGGCAGGCATGGCCCGCCACTTCGTGCCGTTGTCGACCAGGTAGCGGATCGCGTCCAGCATCGCGCGGTGGCAATAAGCCTCCGGTTGCCCGCCCCGGCCCCGCAGCCAGCCCGGCACCGGCAGCGGTGGCCGGACCACCGCCCACTCGTCGTCCGACATGTCGGTGGGATACCGACGCTCGCGCGCCCCGTGGTCTCTGGCGTTCCCGAACCTGTGAGCCAGACAGTCACACGCGAGAGTGGCTGAAGTGGACCCCACCCCCGCGTTGCCGTAGAGATGCGACAAAAGGGCCTCCTGGACCGCACGTTGGCTTCGACACCCTTCGAGCTACCAAGAGGCCCTGCTCTCATGCACGGCAGCCGCCGCAGTCACCCGATCGACTGACTTCTCGACGAGATCGGGACGACGGCAGTCGCGTCGCTTCTCGTGATCGCTGGGACGGACAAATTCGCACTGCCATCCAGGTAGACGGTCGGCTTGGTGACGCCCCGAGGCCGCCTCGCGGGTTTGAGCCCGGTGCCGCGACTGACAACCTGGCGAAGAGTCGTCTCCTACCGGCTCGAGGCGCGGCCAATCGCCCCCGCTACGTCCTACTTCTCCTCCGGCTCCCAGGCGCGGAGCAGGTCGAGCAGCCCTGCGTCTCCGTCAACGTGCAAGGAGTCGGCCTGGATCCGGTCGTACAGGTAGAGGACCAGCTCACTGGCCGTGCCGTGGACGGAGGCGCCGGCTGCGTCCGAGTCTTCGCCGGTCGCGGCGGTGGGCGCGGGGATGCGGGTGATGCGTGCGCCGTCGCCGCCGACGGTGAGGCGCCAGGAGCGGCCCTCGGCGGCGTGGAAGTCGAAGGCCGTGGGCTTGTGCGGCCAGGCACTCGGTGTTGCGCAGACGGTGAACAGGAACTCCTCCACACCGTCGAGTGCCAGCTCGACCGGCAGCGGCTGCGGGGAGCCCCCGGCGAGCTGGGCGTCGTAGGTGTGCACCGCGGTCTCCTGGACCCGGTGCCGGGCGGTGCCGCCGGCGGTCTGCGGTGACTGCGACGCGGGCCACCACGTCCAGCAACCGCTCTCCGGCCCCGCCGCGCGCAGGGCGCCCAGCAGAAGCTGCGTCGACGCGTCCAGCCAGGCCAGCAGGGCCTCACGCTCCTGCGGCACTTCCAGCGCGGCGCGCGCGGCGACGGCCTCGGCCGGGGGAGCGTCGGCAGACCCCGCGCCGACGATGGCGGCCCAGAAACGGTCTCCCCCACCCAGGTGCTTCACCAGATCGAACAGCGTCCACCCGGGGCAGGTCGGCACCTGCGCGTCGAGACCGGGCGCGGCGGCGACCACGGCGCGGAAGGCGGTCGACCGTTCATCGATCAGTCGCAACAGGTCAGGGAACTCAAGATTCTTTTCCACGCCGGATGTCTACCACCGTGCTCCGGTGATCGGACAGCGTTTTTCACAGTCGCCGCCGGTTGGCCATTGCGGACGTCCTCGCCTCCCACCGCTCGGGTGACAAGCTGCGCACTGCTGCGAGGACGCTGGTGTGGCGGTACGCCAGGCGTCGTGCCTGTGGGTGCTCTGGCCTCGCCGTGCGGCCGGGCACCTCGGCGACGTGACGTCCACCCGGTGCGCGCGGTCATGCTGCCGCTCGATGTGATGGACGCGGAGGTCACGACGGCGGGGGAGGACCGGTCGGGTCGGGAGTTCAGGTGACTCCCGTTCGACCAGCACTCCTCAAGTTCGGAACAACAACAGCCACTCAGCCCATGCCCGCGTGCCTTCCTCAGTCCCGTGACGGTTCTTCAGGAGCGTCGTTGGCAGTCTCGCGCTCTGCCCACTCATGCTGGGTCATGGCACGCTGGATGCGGCTGACGACGTCCGTCTTGGATCCCGCGTCCAAAGTCTCCGGAAGCTTGTCGAAGGTGCCGGGAAGGACGTCGAGCAGACCCCAGATCTGTTCGCCGGTCCTGACGGTCAGCAGCAGCTGGCATCTCCACTGTGGCGACACTTCGGGACGGTGGCGGAGCCGGTGTACGAGTGTGGGGAACAAGTAGTGGGTCGCCCCCGCGGAGAGGTGCCTCTGGAGCCAGTCGACCGGGAGCCGCTGGCTGAAGCCGCATGTGGCAGCCTCCTGCGCCAGGCCAAGGAGTTGGCCAGTGTCGACGGCACGGACGGTGTTGGCAAGAGCTGGGGTCATGCCGAGATGATGCCAAGCAGCCCCGCAGGACCGAAAGGACAGCGGGCGCCGTCCGTTCGACGGTCCAGCAGCACCCCGACTGGCCAGGAATATAGACCGAGGTCGGCGGATACAGCAGCCCGGTCTGCGCGGTGTCGGGTCCCGCTGTCATGACGCGCAGGCTTACGACCTGGTCGACTGCGTCTACCCGCACGTCCCGGTCCGCACCGACAGCCCTGCCGCCGCGGCCGTCGTCGCCGCCAGGGATGGCGGCTACTTCTTCCAGCCCCTCCGGCTCTGAACGGCACCGTGGAGGCTGCACGCAGATCTCTGCTCTCACCCGCAGTTTCGAGGAAGTGGAGGAAGTGGCGGAGCGGACAGATCGGGAGTTCGGGATCATCAAGAGCGATCTGACCGCCCTGCGGCTCCAGGTCCGCAACCTTGACCAGAAGGTGGGCAACCTGGATGCGAAGGTAAGCGCCCCTCGCCGAGAAGATCGACCGCAATCAGGCGCAGATCATTGAGCTGCTGGCAAAGATGGTCGGCAGGGACGCCGGCTGAACTTGCTCAATTGAACGACTGCGGCCCGCGAGCACCGGTTTGTTCGCGGGCCGCAGCCGTATGTGTGCAGTTCAGAGGGTTGGGACGCGGACCGGGTTGCCGTATCCCCTGTGCTGCTACTGGTCGTTGTAGAGGCGGTGCCGGCGCGCGGTGACAAGCGTGCGCCAGCGGGTGCGGGCGGCCTGTTCGCTGTCCAGCCACTGCGGCGCCGTGTGGTCTGCGGGGAGGGGGAGGCCGGCCATGAAGGACATGATGTCGACGAAGTAGGCGTAGTCCCCGTTCTGGGGCGGTTCGCGCAGCCGGGAAAGGTGGCGGCAAGTGCGTCGTGGTCGTCGAGGACGGCCTGGTGGAACCGCGCGGCGAGTTTGAGGGTGGGGGTCATGGAGGATAGGTCGGCGATTGTGCTTCCGTCGTCTGCCAGATGCGCCGAGGGCACCTCCAGGTCGTGATATGCCTCGTGCTCAGCGGGATGTCGGATCGCCGTTGAGGTAGGCACGGGCTGCCACGACGAACGGTGGGACCGAAGCCACTACGTGCTCGAACGCCTCTTCCAGCACGCGTCTTTTCTCCTGCCGCTCCTCGGGCGTCGCATCGCTGATCAGAGAACCGGTGTGGCTGTCAGAAGCTTTGACGGCACGTCCGTCACGGCGGGAGTGGCTACGAGAGCAGCAAGGACTTCGGCTTCCACCTTGTGATGCCGCATGACGCAGCGGTTTAAGTCCCCCTGGAGTCGGAGGCGCCCGACCCCAGCCTCGGGGAAGAACGGAGCAGCCGTTGGCGCTAGGGAACGATCTTGCACGTCGAAGGTGACTGACCTCGGGAGCCCACTTCGGGCACGGGTCCCGCCGCGCAGCTGCCAGGTCGCGTTCGTCGAAGCACGGCGCGGGACCGTGACCCGTCCGCCGTCCCGGTCACGGTCCCGCTGGCGAGACGGGTCAGCAGCAGCCGTCCGCGCCGACCGGTGACTTCGTGCCGGTGCCAGTGCCGACATCGTCTGAGCCTGCGCGGGTCCATGTGGGCGAGCCGGACCACTCGGCGGTGGTCGAATGATGAACCAGCCCGTCCTCGGAGGGCTGGGCAGCACTGGTCATGGGGCCACCGCCCCGTGGCGTCGGCACCGCCCAGAGGATCTCAGAGGGCGATATCTGACGTGACGTCGTATCTGTCGTCACCGGATCGTGTGGGACCGCAGCATCCGCGCTGACCAGAGGCCCTGGCCGTGCTGGAGTGTCCCCCGTGAGTGACCGCCAGCCCTACAAGAGCGACTTTGTCGCGCCCGAGTCGCCGGATTAAGGAGCCCCTCCGCGGCTTCGGCGGGCAGGGCGTCTCCGGGCCCCGCCCGCCGATTGGGGTAACCCGGCGGGAACACGGTCCTGCAGCGGACATCCGGCGAGATTCGCTCCTAGGGTTCGGATCGGCCAGAGGTCGTCCGCAGCTCGAAAGGCGTCGCCGATGGAAACCTCCGCTGAACGTATGGCCGGTGGGAAGGCACCGGTCTGGGAGTGGCTGGCAAGCCGGGTCGTGTTGATGCTGATCGTCTTCGGAGTGCTTTCCGTCGCGGGCGGGGACGGCAACGAGTGGGACCTCCCCCTCTACCAGAAGTGGTTCGACGTCTTTCAGACCGGTTCTTTCCCCTCCACCGACGTCGCCTGGCAGTACCCGCCCGCTGCGGCACTGATCGTGCTTGCCCCGGGACTGCTGCCGTTCCTCTCCTACGCCTCCGGTTTTCTCGTCCTGGCCTGCGTCGCCGACGCGGTGGTCTTCGCGCTCCTGGTGCGCGCCGGTCGACTCCCCGGGCGGCGGATGACCGGCGCATGGGTGTGGACGGTCGGTCTGCCGCTACTGGGGCCGGTGTCGTACGGGCGGCTCGACGTGATGGTCACCGCCGTCACCGTCGCCGCCCTGCTGGCGCTTCCGGTGCGCCCTGGGGTCGGGGGAGCCCTCGCCGGACTCGGGGCACTGCTGAAGGTCTGGTCGGCCCTCGCCCTGCTGGGTACCAAGCCAGGCGAAAGCGCCCGTAGGGCCTGGGCGAGTGCGATCCTGACCGTGATCGTCTGCCTCGGCGGATTCGCCGCACTGATGCCCGGCAGCCTGTCCTTCCTCACTTCGCAACGGGACCGCGGCGTGCAGATCGAGTCGCTCGTCGGCCTCGGCTTCCACATCGCTCGCCGGGCCGGCTGGCCGGGATGGGTCCAGAACAGCTACGGCGCCGTGGAGTTCGCCGGCCCCGGCGTGACCGCCGCGGCGTCCTGCGCGCTCGCCCTGAACGGACTGGCGCTGGCCTGGGTGGCGCTGTGGCGGCTTCGGGCACGCACCTTCACCGACTCCACCCCCGCACTCGCCACCCTCGCCGCCGTCCTGCCGTGCATCCTCACCAGCCGTGTGTTCAGCCCGCAGTACATGATCTGGCTCATCGGCCTCGCCGCCGTCTGCGGCACCTGGGGCACGCCCCGCCTGAAACTGCCCACCGCACTCATCCTCGCCGCCAGCGCGGTGACCCTGGTGATCTTCCCGTTCAGCTACACCGAGATCATCGAAAGCACCCCGTACGCCATCGTCCTGCTACTCGTGCGCGACGGCCTGCTGCTAGCAGCCACCTTCCTGATCTGGCGACAGTTGTGGCGCACGACCGTCACCTCCGTCAACACGCGGCACTGGCCGCCTCGGCAACGACACGAGCAGCGGGCCGACCACGGGGCCGCGGTCTAGCGGCAACGCCGTTCAGTCAAGGCGTGAGGCTCGCCTGTCAAGGCCTGTAGGCAAAGCAGCGGAGCTGCCGTAGAAGAGGTCTGTCACTCCAAGACATCCTCACCACTGGAGCTCCGCAGTTGGAACAGGCTGCGATAACGCGGACGGTCGGGGAGCCGCCGGGGCGTTCACGCCTGGCCATATCGGCGAGTTGACCCGGATCGTGCCCTTCGAGATGGTCGATGAGGTACTGGCCGAGACGAAGGCGGTCCAGCAGCGGGTCAGACTGGTGCGGCACGGGCCACCGTGTATCTGCTGCTGGCGGGGGCGTTGTTCGCCGAGCTGGGCTACCGGCAGGTCTTCGACCGGTTGTGCGCCGGTCTGAGGGTGGGGCCTGCGGGCCCGCACCCCGGCCGGGGTCGAGCAGGAGGTCTGGGCACTACTGGTCGCCTACCAGGCACTGCGGACCGCGATGACGGACGCCACCGACAGCGTCCCGGGCACCGACCCGGTCCGGGCCGGTTTCACCGTCGCCCTCTCCGCTGCCCGTGACCAGCTCGTCCTGGCCGCGGGCATCATCGCCGACACCGTGATCGACCTGGTCGGCGCCATCGGCCACCACGTGCTGGCTCAGCTCCTGCCCAAGCGGCGGGCCGCACCAAAGACTGCATCGTCAAACGAGCGATCTCCAAGTACAACGCACGCGGACCCGCCATCGACCGAGCCACCTACAAGGCCACCATCAGCATCGCCATGCTCACAACCGACCCTTGACGCGGCCCAGACCGTCCTAACTGAACGGCTTTGGTACTTAGCTGTTCGGTCCTGTGAGGTTGGGGACGCGGCTGGCGGGTGGCTGGTCCTGGAGAGGGCGGTATGTCGTCACTGGATCGTGTGGGACCGCAGCATCCGTGCTGACCGGAGGGCACGGCGTGTGCGGTAGTTGATCTCAGAACCCCGCCCAACGATTCGTCACTCCTCGTGCAGGTTCGATTGCCCCACGACCTGACCGCCTCATGAGGCGGTCAGGTCGTAACGGTCGCAACTCGCGGGCGTTGTTGACCGTGGGGATAATGGCGCGTATCCATCGCCCCCGGACGTCGAGCCGCTTCAGCAGGTGGCCGGACCGGAAGGAGCGGCATGAGACAGCGCAGACTGGTCACCTTGGGCTTGGCGCTGTGCACAGCCGCAGCACTGGGCATGGCAGTGCCATGTAGCGCCGCAGCCATCCCCAGTCAGTGCTCCTACCTCTCCTCGGCATATCGGCCCACGCTTACGTACGGTGACACCGGTGTGGCGGTCAAGCAGGCGCAATGCTTGAGCAACGTGTGGGGAGGCCAGCCGCCCAAGCTCACCCTCAACGGGGCCTTCGACTCGGTCATGCTGAAGAAGATCGAGTGGATCCAGGGCTGCCACGACCTGCCGGCGAGCGGCGTCATCGAGGCCCGCACCTGGCAGGTGCTCTACCACCCGGCCCTGGACTGTTACGACCCCTATCCAACGTGAGCAAACGATCACCCTTTGCGCTGCTGCACCGATCTTCAGCCCTGGCCCGTCGCACCTTGCCGCCCTCGATCTGGACGGCTGCAGGCAACGTGCCGCCGTCGCAAGGTCGCGCACATGCGCCATGACGCCGGTGTCCGCGGTGACCGGACTGGGAACCCACGAGCACCAGGACGGCGACGCCCCGCAGTCCTGCGAAGCCTCCGCCTCCGGGCCGCGACAGGTCCGATCTCTCCGACATCCGTCCAGTGACCGGCACGGATCTCGACATCGGAGCCGGCCCGGCGGCATAAGACGCGGGCGGCCCCTACCGAACGCCGCACCGCGCCGGCCACGGCATCCGGCTCGGTCGTCCTGCGCTGCTGAGAGGCCCCCGGCCGCACGTCACGCCCCTGCCCCTTTCGCGCGCCGGGGCGTGTCCGAGGCCTGCCGCGCCTCTCCCAAACGCGAGCCCCAGGAGCTTCGCCATGGCCATGGAGGTCTACGCCGCCGTCAGCGCACTCGTACACGCCGAGATCACCCGAGCCAGGGCCCGCCGACAAAGCCCCCGGTCCCGGAGACAGCGGCCGCTCAGTCCGTTTTGCTATGGAGTCCGTCCTCAGCGAGCAGCAGTCACGCAAGCAGCGCGCCTTCATTGCGCCGCCTGACGACACTCCTCGGATGGCCACCGACAGAGCCCACCTCACCCGCGCCCCACAGCTGGCAGCCCCCTCCACCCGGGGCGATTGCTCCCGCAACCGAGGGCACGGTGTTGGCCATCTCACCTTTTCCGCCCATGAGTTCAGCATGCGAGCGAGGCTCGGACCGGTAACGTTTTGGCGTCGGCAAGAGCAAACCGTCGGGGGTCCAGTGGTGATACGGCGAATGGCAGCGGCCATCGTGCTGCTGGCTGCTGCCGTTCTGCTGCACTTCGCCACGCCGCACCACTCCGCCGCGACTCCTCTCGCGGCCTCCGCCATGACCGCGGCCGTCGAGGCGGAGCCCCGCAAGGCTCATGTGCTGACGCACGCGCACACAGGGTCGGAGCACCACGCGGAGACGGCCGAAGCGGTCGCCCGGCTACCCCGTGGGGCCCAGACCCTCACCGAGCGGCCGGCCCTCGACGAGGCGACGGACGACTGCGCCGCGGCCTCCGCAGGCTCAGGTCCCGCCCAGCCCCGTACGGCAAGATGCGCCTGCAACCCGAGCGCCGGTGCGACGCCGACACCCACCAACCTGCAGACGTTCCGCTGCTGACAGGCAGCGTGCTGCCTGCCCACCGACACACCTCTACGCCCGGCTTCCCATGAGCCGCGGGCTTGGTGCAGCACGCCCTCTTCGCGCCCTTTCCACAGTCCACGAAGAGCACGAGGCCGATCATGCAGTCGCTCATCGAGCACGCCCGTACATTTCCCGCCAAGACCAGTGATCAGCAGGAGGAGCTCGCCCGGCTGGCCCGGGGCCAGAAGCCCCAGGCCCTGTTCATCTCCTGCTCCGACTCCCGGGTGATCCCGACGCTGTTTACCGGCGCCCGCCCCGGCGACCTCTTCGAGCTGCGCAACGCCGGCAACATCGTCCCGCGTTACCGACCGCAGACCGACTGCGGCGTCGCCGGCTCCCTGGAGTTCGCGCTCCAGGCCCTGCAGGTGCCGGACATCGTCGTGTGCGGGCACTCGCACTGCGGCGCCGTCCAGGGGCTGATACGCGAGCAGAACGTCCGGACGATGCCGCTCCTGCGGCGCTGGCTGTCCCGGGCCGAATTCCTCGCCACCGGAAACGAGCCGTGGCAGACCCAGGGGCTGGGCGAGGATCCGACCGCCGTAGCCCAGCAGCATGTCCTGACCCAGCTGGAGCACCTGCGCAGCTACCCCTGCGTGGCCCGGCGCCTCGCGTCCGGCCGGCTGCGGCTCCATGCATGGTTCTACACCGTCGAGACCGGCGAAGTCCTGACCTGCGCACCGGGCAGCCGGACCTTCCAGCCCCTGTGACCGAAACGAGCCGACACCCACAGTCCCCTCGTTCCGGTCGCGACCCGCGCGACGTTCCTTCCCCACGAAAGAGAACGCCATGACTCCGCAGATCTCTGCTCTCAGGCGCGCCCTGCGCACCGACCTCACCTCGTCCCTCGTCGTCTTCCTCGTCGCTCTGCCGCTCTGCGTGGGCGTCGCCGTCGCCTCCGGCGTTCCGGCCGAGCTCGGCCTGATCACCGGCATCGTCGGCGGCCTGGTCACCGGGTTGATGCCAGGCAGCAGCCTCCAGGTATCCGGGCCCGCAGCCGGTCTGACCGTGCTCGTCCTGACCGCCGTGACCGAGTACGGGTTGCCCGCTCTCGGCGTCATCGTCCTGGCCAGTGGCCTGCTCCAACTCGCATTGGGTGCGCTGCGGTTGGGTGGCATCTTTCGTGCGATCTCGCTGTCGGTGGTGCACGGCATGCTCGCCGGCATCGGCCTGGTGCTGATTGCGGGGCAGCTATACACGCTCGCCGACCGCAAGGCCCCCGGCAGCGGCACGTCCAACGTGGCAGCGCTGCCTGGTCTGGCGGCCGACGTCCTGACTTCCGGCACGGCGCTCACCGCGGTCGCGAGCGGCGCCGGGGTCATCGCGGTCATGGTGTTGTGGAAGAGGCTGCCGGGCAAGGCGCAACTGCTGCCCGGCTCGCTCGTAGCGGTCGGCGCGGCCACCCTCGCCACAGTCACCTTCGACCTGCCTGTGGCCCGCGTCGAGGTCAGCGGCCTTCTCAAGGCAGTCCAGCCGCCCGGGCTCGGCGAGTTCGGAAGGCTCGCCGACTTCGGGCTGCTGACCACCATCGTTGCGTTCACGCTGATTGCGTCCGCGGAGTCGCTGTTCAGCGCGGCCGCCGTCGACCGGCTGCACGGCGGCCCGAAGACGGATTACGACAAGGAGTTGATGGCCCAGGGCGCGGGCAACACGGTGTGCGGGCTGCTCGGCGCGCTGCCGATGACAGCCGTGATCGTGCGCAGCGCCGCCAACGTCCAGGCCGGAGCCCGCACCAAGGTCTCCCGTGTGCTGCACGGCGCGTGGCTGCTGCTGTTCGCCGCACTGCTGCCCGACGCACTGGGCATGATCCCGACGGCGGCGCTGGCCGGCGTGCTCATCCACGCGGGCTTCAAGCTGCTTCCGGTCAAGGAACTGGGGCCGCTGTGGCGCGAACACCGGGGCGAGGCCGTGGTGCTGGTGGTCACCGCGGGGGCGATCCTGATCACCAACATGTTCGAGGGCGTCGTCATCGGCCTGCTGCTGTCGGTGGCCAAGGCGGCCTGGGAGACCTCGCACGTCCACATCGACATCGACGTCGACGTCGACGGCGCCGGTGGAGGTGCAGTGCGGGTACGCATCCGCGGCCACGCAACCTTTCTGCGCCTGCCGCACATCCTCGACACACTCGAGCAGCTGCCTGCCGACCGGCCGGTCGAGCTCAACCTCGCCGGGCTGCGCTACCTGGATCACGCCTGTATGAGCGCCCTGCAGAACTGGGCCGACCAGCACAATGCACACACGATCCAGCCCGATCCCGCCCACGCCCGGGCATGAGGTAAGGGCCCGTGGGGCGGTGTCCCGGCCGCCCCACGGGCTCCTGGGTGAGATACGCAGTGAACACCCAGCGGTGTTCACCCGCACGCCCCGTCGTACGCCCGCCTGCCGGTGCGGACAGGAACAGCGCGGATACGTGGAGACGGAGAGGCACGTGCTTCAACAGCCACAACGAGAACGCATCGGACGCACTCTGATCACTTCCCGCCTGGTCCGCGGCGCCGCACTGGCCGGCAGTTTGGCACTCCTCCCGCTGGCCACGACGTGCAGCGGGGCGAAAGCGATGCCGCCGCGGACAACAAGCAAGCGAAGACAGGCGCGACTGCTGCCCCCGCGGCTGGGACCGTGGCACCCGCGAAGGCCGAGGTGATCGCCCAGCTCATCGGCTGCAAGCCCAAGATCCGCATCGAGGCACAGGAGCCGCGCCAGGGCCTGTGCCGCACGAATCAGGCGAACTACCTCATCACCACGTTCCCCCAGGAGAGGTACAAGCAGATGACCTGGCTCGACAGCGCCGCCATGTTCGGGGGCAATTACCTCGCAGGCTCCGGCTGGATCGTCAGCGCACAGCCCGAAATGTGGAAGCCGTCGGCAACAAGCTCGGCGGAACCATCAAGCAACTGCACGGCACCGGCCCCACTCCGGCCCGAGCACCTCCGAGGACTTGTCCGGTCGATCACGGCGTGGGACGGGCAGCACGCTTTGGATATGAGGCGTGCTCGTCCGGTCCGGCCGGGATGCTTGCTGAGGTCGCCCTACCGGGCGTATCACCCGCTGTGTTCGGTGGTCACAGTCCTGGCTTCCCATGTTGAACACGGTGGCTGGTCTTTGGGGACCTGCTACCCAGGGCAACGGTGTCAGCCCACACAACTAAGGTTGCTGACCACTGACCTCAAGGGACTTCACCATGGGCATTCATCCCGACGTCGCCGTACTGCTCGACCTCGTGCCGGCAGCCTTCGCAGGCGGCGAGCAGATCGACTGGGCTGCGGCCGAAGTTGCGCTCGGCGCCAAGCTGCCGAGTGACTACAAGGCTCTGCTGGACACGTACGGCGTGGGCGATATCGGAGAGCTCGTCATTTTGCCTCCACTCCCGAGTGATGTGCGCGGGTGGGACGGGTGTCACATCGGAGCCATGACGGACGGCCTGCGTGGGCTCTGGGAGGAGGACGCAGGAGTCCCCGGCGTGACGCTGGGTGCCGATGCGGTCCTGCCCTGGGGTTCTGGAATGAACGCCAACGAGATGGCTTGGCTCATGAACGACCCAGATCCGGACAAGTGGCCTGTCATAGCCTGGCGCCGGCACCACTCGTGGGACGAGTCACCGTGGGCCCTGTTCGACTGCAACATGGTCCAGTTCATCACCCGCATGATGCTGGGCCAGTTCGACGCTTGCCCACTCGGCGATGCTTCGCTCTGGAAGCGGACAGACACGTTCGTCAGCTGGCGAGAGCAACATCGACGGCTCAGGGCCGGATTGGATCCTTCTACAGGCGAGCCCGATCCCTTCTCTCACATGTACCCCATCACCGAGGACTGGCCCTGATCAGGCCCGGAGCCAGATCGCGAGGGCTGCCGCTGTCGCGGTGCCGAGGAAGACGTAGCCGCGTTTGTCGTAGCGAGTGGCAACAGCCCGGTACTGCTTCAGGCGGTTGATGGCCCGCTCAACAGTATTGCGCTGCTTGTACCGATCTTCGTCGAATGCCGGCGGCCGTCCCCCACGTGAGCCCTTGCGTAAGCGGGAGGCCAGGCTGTCGGTCTTCTCCGGGATCGTGTGGCGTATTCCCCGCCGTCGCAGGTACCCGCGGATGGGCCCGTTGCTGTAGGCCTTGTCGGCGGCGAGACTGGCTGGCTTCTTGCGGGGCCGTCCCAGGCCAGGTCTGGGTACTCGGATCTTCTCCAGCACCAACTTGAACTGGGTGCAGTCCGCTCGTTGACCTGGAGTGATGACTAGGGACAGCGGGCGGCAGAGGCCGTCCGCGCTCAAGTGGAGCTTGCTGGTAAACCCACCGCGCGAGCGGCCCAGGCCTCACCTCCCGCACCACCTCCTCCAGTCGGGCGACGAGGCTCGGCCACGGCGTCTCGTCCTGGTGTTCCGACCCTTCGGCCCCCTTTGACGCGGGCGCCGGTGGTGGTCCGGTGCGGGCCCCGGCCGCATGCTGATGCGCGCAGACGATGGTGTATTCCACAGAGATGTCCCAGTCGATCTCACCAGCAGCGTCGGCCGCCGCCTGGACCTGCTGGAGCAGACGTTCCCAGGTTCCGTCACCTGACCACAGGCGATGACGCCCATAGACGGTCTTCCACGGCCCGAATCGCTCGGGCAGATCACGCCACTGCACCCCGGTCCGCACCCGGTGCAGAATCCCGTCGATCACCTGCCGGTGATCCCGCCACCGGCCACAACGACCATTGCTGACCGGCAGGAGCGGCCGCAGCCGTTCCCACTCGGCATCACTCAGATCACCCCGCCCCATGCCCACAGGAACGACTCGGGCACGAACCTGTCACATGATCGACCGGACAAGTCCTAGGCCGCGCGTGTGGCCAGGTAGGGCGTGGCCACCGGGCTAGGCGCGGCCGGGGGAGTGGTTGGGGTGGAAGTCGGCGGGCGGGTGGCTGAGCGGCAGGTCCGGGTTCCAGGCGGTCAGGCACTGGGCGCTCGGTGCGAACAGCGGGCCGGGCGGCGCGTCCAGGGGCCAGAACCGCCAGGCGCCGATGGCTTCCTCGCGCTGCTGCGGGAGGCCGGACCACTGGGTGCCGATGACGGGCGCCGTCACCCGGACGACCTCGCCCACCCGATCCCGGAGCGTGCCCAGCACCCGTACGTCGCCGGGCTCGGCCATGAGGCCGGCTTCCGCGCGGAGTTCGGGGACGGCGGGCCTGGGCGAAGGCCTCGCCCGGCTCGACGGTTCCGCTGGCGAGCTCCCACGTACGGCGCCGGTGCCGCCCGAGCAGGACTCCGTCTGGGACATGCACGATTACGCCGAGCCCCAGCGCGGTGTTCGGCGGAGGCGGCGCGCTGGTGCGGGGCGGCTCGGTACGTGCTGCGGGCGGTGGGCGGCGTACAGCCGGTAGGAGACGCGGTTGTCCGGCATGTCGGAGTCGATCGTGGTGACCGCCTCCATGGTGAGGCCGTGCTGGACCAGGAGGTCCTCCCACAGCTGCGGGGTGAGGACCCACATGTCCACGGGGTGGTCGTCGGTGGTGCCGGGCAGCCGCAGGATCTCGGGCCGCGGGGCCACCTCGGCCGACGGTCCGGTGCCGCCGGAGTTGGTGTGCAGCGCCGAGAAGACCAGCCGTCCGCCCGGCTTGAGGCCGTTGGCCAGGACGGGCAGCAGCCGGTCGGGGTCCAGGTACGGCATGGAGCCGACGGAGTAGATCAGGTCGTACGGGTCGGCGTCTCGCAGGTGGGCCACGGCGTCGGCGCACACCAGGCGCAGGCCCGGGGTGTCCGGGTAGCGGGTGATGGCGCGTTGGTGCTGGGCGGGGGAGGCGTCGACGGCGGTGACGTCGGCGCCCTGGGCGGCGAGGTGGGCGGCGTGCCGGCCGAGGCCGCTGCCGAGGTCGAGGACGCGCAGCCCGGCCACGTCGCCGAAGACCTCGCTGCCGGGGCCGGTGCCAGGGATGCCCCAGTCCCACCGTTCCAGCTCGGGCAGCTCCAGCTTCCGTGCGAGTTGGTGTTTGCCGTAGGTGTTCCAGGTCTCGACGGTGTCCTTCTCGGTGGTCACCGGTCCTCCATCAGATCGCGGGGCGGGCGGGGGTCAGGGGCGCAGGGCGTAGCAGCGCAGGACGTCGAGGTCGGCGGTGTGGAGGGCGGACCAGCCCGCGGTGAGGATCTCGGCCTGAGCGGGGGTGATGCCGAGATCCTGCAAGGGGTCGGTGGCGGCGCGGCGCCCGGCGATCTCGGTGACCACCCAGAAGGTCCCGCCCGGGGCGAGGAGGTGACGGACGCGGTCGAGGAAGGCCGCCTTGTCGCCGATCCACCGGTAGACCAGGCGGCAGGTGATGACCGCGTACGCCGGCTCCGGCAGGGCGCTGAGGTCGTCGGTGGTGATGTCCATGCACCGCCAGACCGGTTCGTGGCCGGACTCGGGGTCCTGGGCGGCGGCGAGCGCAACGGCACTGGGGGAGCAGTCGATGCCGGTCGTGAGGTAGCCGAGCTCGGCGAGGCGCCGGGTGAGAGAGCCGTCGCCGCAGCCGATGTCGAGGGCCGGGCGGTCGCGGCCGGGGCCGAGTTGGTCTTCCAGCAGCCGGTTCTCGGTGTCGTCGAGCTGCCGGTAGCGGCGGCCCTGGGACCAGAGCCGCTCCCAGTAGGTCGCGGCAGAGGTGGACGCGGTGGTCACGAAGAGGCTCCTTCACGGGCGGGCGGCACGGCCACGCGGGCGGGGATCTCCCGCAGCGCGCGGATGGGGGAGGCCAGCAGCAGGACGACGGGCACGACCTGGATGAGCGCGCCGACGGCCAGAGTGGCCCGGACGTCGAGGACGAGGACCAGGCCGCCGGCGGTGGCTGCGGCGAGCGGGCGGGCCCCTGCGGCGAGCGTGGTGCTGACGGACTGCATCCGGCCCTGGAAGGCGGGGTCGCACACGGCCTGACGCAGGGATCGCTGACTGGTCCCCGACGCCGTTACCCAGAACAGCTGCCCAGCCAGAGTGGCGGCCAGGACGATCTGCCACCGCAGTCCGGGCCCGGCACACAGCAGGGGCACCTGGGCGAGGGGACTGACCGCGAACCCCACGATGATCGTGGGACCGATGCCGATCCGGGCGGCGATCCTCGGCGCGAGCAACGCACCGGCCACGCCGCCGGCACCGCCGATGCCCATGATCATGCCGAACGCGGACGGGGAGGCTCCGAGCCGGGCCAGAAGGTAGTACGCCCAATAG
Source organism: Streptomyces sp. NPDC002004 (assembly GCF_053593975.1). Lineage (NCBI taxonomy): Bacteria > Bacillati > Actinomycetota > Actinomycetes > Kitasatosporales > Streptomycetaceae > Streptomyces > Streptomyces sp. NPDC002004. Next base: position 2,672 of record NZ_JBSFDP010000025.1, on the reverse strand, counting down.
GTGTTCATGATCGCCAAGCCGAAGGAGAGGGTCGACAGGGCGGCGATCACGGTGCGGATCGTGGGCTGCCGGGCCACGTAGCGCACGCCGTCGGCGATGCCCCGCGCCAGGCTCGTGTGGGCCGCGTTCGGCACGGTGGGGGTCTCGGGGACGCGCATGCGCCAGATGAGCACCGCGGAGACGAGGAAGGACAGGGCGTCGGCGAGGACGGAGCGGGCGGGGCCGACGGCGCCGACCAGGGCGGCACCGGCGTTGGTGCCGGCGCTGTCGGCCACCGAGGATGCTGCGCCGATCTTCGCGTTCGCGTCGTGGAGCTGGTCCGGACTGACGAGGGCCGGCAGGAGGCTGATCGCCGCGGCGTCGTGCACCACCTTTGCCGCCCCGAGCACGATCGCGACCGCGCACAGCTGCCCGACGGTGAGCGCCCCGGCGAGGGCGGCGGCCGGAATGGTCACTAGCGCGCTGGCTGCCACCAGGTCCGATGCGATCAGCTGGGGCCGCTTGGGATGTCGGTCGGACAGGGCCCTGGCCCACAGCGCGACCGCGTTCGGAAGCTGTCCGAAAAACGCGAGCACGGCGACCTCGGTGGTGGACGCGCGCAGCTCCAGCACGGCCAGCGCGGGCAGGACGACGGTGCTCACCGCCGACCCTGACAGGGTTACGGCCTCGCTGCCGAGCAAGAACCTGAAGACGGGCCTCGACCACGCGGTGGTCTTCGCGGCCCGGGCGGCGACCGTCACGGCGTCTCACCCCTCGCCCGTCAGTTCCGGGGCGATCACGATGGCGTACCGGAGTCCGGCGGCGAAGTGGCGCAGGATCTCGTGGGTGAAGGGGTGGCAGTCCTCGGGCGGGCGAGCGGGATCGGCCCATCCGCTGCGTGCAAGTGGACCAGCAGGCAGAACTCGAGCCGCTCCGGGGCGATGCGGATGCCAGTCTCCTCGGCGAGCTCGCGTGCGGCGCCGTCGTCGAAGAACTCGTTGGCTCGAAGCCGGCCGCCGACGACGGTGAGCAGCCCGGGGGAGTGCCACGAGTGGTGCTGGTGCCGGACGGTGAGTACCCGGCCGTCGACGGGGTGCTGGGGCAGGACCATGACGTGCGCGATGCTCCGGTGGACGTCGCTCACGGCCGGTCCTCCCTCATGAGCCGGTCCAGGGTCCGCCGGCCCCGGGCGGTGACCTCGGGATGGCCGTTGTCCGGGCCCCAGGCCAGGCAGTTGACCGTGTCCAGCGCGGTCAGGCAGCGCAGCGCTTGCCGCTCGGCGTCGGTGAGCGCTCGCCCGTACGACTGGAGGAACGCCTGCTCGCGGTCGGGGTGGTCGAGCCACTCGGTGACGGCGAGGATGACGAGGTCCTGCACGCGAGTGGCCGGTCGGGTTCGCTCGAAGTCGACGAGCGCGAGTTCTGTCGCACACCACAGCCAGTTCCTCGGCTGGTTGTCGCCGTGGATGTATCCGAGCGGCACCGGGCCGACGCGGCGGAGTTGGGCAGCGTAGTCGCGGACCAACTGCTGCTCGCCCGCGGTGAGCCGGTCCCCGGCGCGGCCCAGGTACTTCTCCGCGCCGTCGGCCGCGGCCTCCAGAGCCTCTTCGGGCTCCGCCCGGTCGGAGCGGTCGAGTTCACCGGCTTCGTGGAGCCGGGCACACAGCACGCCCGCCTGCGAGTGCACGGCCCGCCACGCGGCGGAGTCCAGTCCCAGCCCTGAGGCCGGAGCGCCGGGCGCGATGGTGAGCAGCAAGGCCAGGTCGTCCGCGCGGCTGTCGAGGAGCTGGGGCGCCCGGCTGTGTCCGAGCGTGGGAACGACGTGGCGGTAGGCCCTGGTCTCGCGGCTGAAGAACTTCACCGAAGGTGAGACCTTCACGTACCAGCGGGCCCCGCCCTCGCCGGCCAGCTCCCACACCCGGGAGCGGTGCCAGTCGTGTGAGGCGTCGCGTACGGCCACGACCGGCCCGGTTCGCTGCTCCGCCCAGTTCTGCACCGTCGCGGGAGGGGGTTTCGTCTGCCTCACGCCGTGCACCTCGCACTCTGGCGCGGAACGGTCAAGGAACGGTCGGCTCGGCCATCGGCGGTGGCAAATGGAGGCGCAGTTGCCTGCTGTTCGTTTCTCACGGGTGAGGTCAACGTGGGTCCCCCTAGACGGTCGTGCGGCTTGGTCGTGAGGCTCAACGACCCGGCCGCGCTATCGAACTGGTGTATTTGAGCCGGTTCTGGAATCCCGAGATGGAGCGGGCGGCGGCGGGTGGAAGATGCACGGATCCAGCCCCTGTAACAGGTACGGAAGGCAGAGTGGTTGGCCGAATCGCCGACGGTGATGGGCCGACCGACACCACGCTGGTCGACGCGGCGATGTGCGAGCTCAGGGAGGAGAGCGGCATCGACCCCTGCAAGTCACCCCGGTCTTGCCGACTCTCTCTTACGACGAGTACGGCAAGGTGCCAACCAGGTCTGAGAAGGACGAGCTGGAGCATTGCCACCTGGCCATCGGGACGCCCTTCACGACGGACCATGCCAGCGGCCAGCGTGTACGAACGTCCGTTCGCACGGCTGGTGTTGAGTGAATTTGGCTCTGGGTTGGGAGGTCGCTGCGCTGGCGTCGGCGCCTGCCCGACGTGGTCGTCGGGGCTCGGAGTACGGGTCCGTGGCCGTGACCACACGGGACGAGCCGATGCGGACGTT
>NZ_JBSFDP010000024.1:37113-109832 GCF_053593975.1 Streptomyces sp. NPDC002004 | reverse complement strand
CCGTGGGTGGTGTCGGCCGAGGTGGTGACCGCGGTGGTGCGGGCGGTCGTGGTCTCGGCGGCCTGGGCGGGCGTCGATGCCAGCGTCAGGGCCGCTGCTGCGGCGCCCGCGGTGGCGATGCCGGCGACGGACAGCTTGCGCAGGCGGGCGGAGCGGCTGGTGCGGTTCTGAGCGGTGCTGGTCATGCGGAAGCAACTCTCCAGTGGGGGACGTCGGGGGGTGCCGGCCGGTGTGGCGTGCGGCGTCGTGCGGGGCGGGGTGCCCGCGCTGCGGGCCGGTGCGAACGGATCCGGCGGGATCTGTCCGGTCGCGGCTCCCCGGCAGCGACAGCCATGGTTAGCGGCGGCTGTCGTGGGGCGCAATGATGTGACGTACTACCCGACTACGGAGAAATGTCCGAAATGAAATGATCGAGCGATATCTATGCAGATAGGGTCTCTGTCGCTCTCCTATCCGCCTTAGGAAGTGATCTGGCTCCTATGGGGGGCCTCACACGCTCGGGGCCGTTTCAAGAGTTTCAACGGCGTTCCTGCCGCTGCGGACGGCACCCCGATGGGGCGCCGGATCCCGGAGACGGTCGGGCCGGCCGGTGTCGGACACGCCCCGGTCCCGCTCGGCAGGGCCGGGGCGCGTCGCACCGGATGAGGGATTCCCGTCCCACGGTGTCCGTGAGGGGTCCGGTCAGTTGCCCACGTAGGCCGCGAGGTGCTCGCCGGTCAGGGTCGAGCGGGCGGCGACGAGGTCGGCCGGTGTGCCCTCGAAGACGACCCGGCCACCGTCGTGGCCCGCGCCGGGGCCGAGGTCGATGATCCAGTCGGCGTGCGCCATGACCGCCTGGTGGTGCTCGACGACGACGACCGACTTGCCGGAGTCGACGAGCCGGTCGAGCAGGCCGAGCAGCTGCTCGACGTCGGCGAGGTGCAGGCCGGCGGTCGGCTCGTCGAGGACGTAGACGCCGCCCTTCTCGGCCATGTGGGTCGCCAGCTTGAGCCGCTGCCGCTCGCCGCCGGACAGCGTGGTGAGCGGCTGGCCGAGACTGAGGTAGCCGAGCCCGACGTCGGAGAGCCGGCCGATGATGCGGTGCGCGGCCGGCGTGTGCGCCTCGCCGGCGCCGAAGAACTCCTCCGCCTCGGTCACCGACATCGCCAGCACCTCGCTGATGTCGCGGCCGCCGAGGTGGTAGTCCAGCACGGAGGGCTGGAACCGCTTCCCCTCGCATTCCTCGCAGGTCGTGGCGACGCCGGCCATCATCGCCAGGTCGGTGTAGACGACACCGGCACCGTTGCAGGTGGGGCAGGCACCCTCGGAGTTCGCGCTGAACAGCGCCGGCTTCACGCCGTTGGCCTTGGCGAACGCCTTGCGGATCGGGTCGAGCAGTCCGGTGTACGTCGCCGGGTTGCTCCGTCGCGAGCCGCGGATGGCGCCCTGGTCGACGGACACCACACCCTCGTCGGCCGGAATCGACCCGTGGACGAGGGAACTCTTGCCGGAGCCGGCGACGCCCGTGACGACGGCAAGCACCCCGAGCGGGATGTCGACATCCACACCTTGCAGGTTGTGCGTCGTGGCGCCGCGGATCTCCAGCGTGCCGGTGGGCTTGCGCACCGTTTCCTTGAGGGAGGACCGGTCGTCGAAGTGCCGGCCGGTGATGGTGCCGCCGCCCCGCAGTCCTTCGACGGTGCCCTCGAAGCAGACCGTGCCGCCCGCCGTGCCGGCACCGGGGCCGAGGTCGACGACATGGTCGGCGATCGCGATCACCTCCGGCTTGTGCTCCACGACGAGCACCGTGTTGCCCTTGTCCCGCAGCCTCAGCAGCAGGTCGTTCATCCGCTGGATGTCATGCGGGTGCAGTCCGGTGGTGGGCTCGTCGAAGACATAGGTGACGTCGGTGAGCGAGGAGCCGAGGTGGCGGATCATCTTGACGCGCTGCGCCTCGCCGCCCGACAGCGTGCCCGACGGCCGGTCGAGCGCGAGGTAGCCCAGACCGATCTCCACGAACGATTCGAGGGTGTGCTGGAGCTTTGTGAGCAGCGGCGCCACCGACGGCTCGTCGAGGGCCCGGACCCATGCGGCCAGATCGCTGATCTGCATCGCGCAGGCGTCGGCGATGCTGATCTTCTTGATCTTCGAGGAGCGGGCCCCCTCGCTCAGTCGCGTGCCGTCGCACTCGGGGCAGGTGGTGAAGGTGACCGCCCGGTCCACGAACGCCCGGATGTGCGGCTGCATCGCCTCCTTGTCCTTGGAGAGCATCGACTTCTGGACCCGCGGGATCAGCCCCTCGTAGGTCATGTTGATGCCCGCGATCTTCATCCGGGTCGGCTCGTGGTGGAGGAAGTCCTGGAGTTCCCTCTTGGTGTACTTGCGGATCGGCTTGTCCGGGTCGACGAAGCCCGACTCGCTGTAGAGCCGGTAGTTCCAGCCGCCCGCCGTGTAACCGGGGATGGTGAGGGCGCCCTCGGCGAGCGACTTGGAGTCGTCGTAGAGCTGGGTGAGGTCGATGTCGGAGACGGCGCCCCGGCCCTCGCAGCGCGGGCACATGCCGCCGGTGCGGTTGAAGGTCGCCTTCACCGCCTTCTTGGCGCCGCGTTCGACGGTGATCGCACCGCTGGCCCGGACCGAGGGGACGTTGAAGGCGTACGCGCTCGGCGGCCCGATGTGCGGGGCGCCGAGCCGGCTGAAGAGGATGCGCAGCATCGCGTTGGCGTCGGTGACGGTGCCGACGGTGGACCGCGGGTCGGCCCCCAGCCGCTGCTGGTCGACGATGATCGCGGTCGTCAGACCGTCGAGTACGTCGACCTCGGGCCGCGCCAGCGTCGGCATGAAGCCCTGCACGAAGGCGCTGTACGTCTCGTTGATCAGCCGCTGCGACTCCGCGGCGATGGTGTCGAACACCAGGGAGCTCTTGCCCGAGCCGGAGACGCCGGTGAACACCGTCAGCCGGCGCTTCGGGATCTCGATGCTGACGTCCTTGAGGTTGTTCTCGCGCGCGCCGTGCACCCGGATCAGGTCGTGGCTGTCGGCAGCGTGCGGCGCAGGCGACTGCGTGCCCGTCGTCTTGGCCTTGCTCATGGTGTCTCCATCTGTCGGGTGGGGCCGCCCTCGTGGTCTCCGTCGGCGTCGCCTGGCTCGGTCCGACCAGCCCCGAGCAGTATGTCCGGTGCCCCTTCGCCTCGGCCCGTGGAATCCCTGTTCCCGGCCATGCCGCAGGCCCGGCCGATGTGGACCGGCCGATGGCCGAGGTGTCCGACCGACCGGCGACCGTCGTGCATCGGCTCACGACCGGGCAGCACTTCACCTCGGGCAAGGCCTGGACGAGGCGCATGCGGAACGGGCGCCCGGCGACGACGGCGGCACCGCGAAGACCCGGCGTGATCGGGGAGAGGGGACATCCCCTACTGGGCCGCCGGCGCCTGCGAGATCCGTACCAGGTTGCCCGAGGGATCGCGGAATGCGCAGTCGCGCGGCCCCCAGGGCTGGTCCATGGGCTCCTGCAGCACCTCGGCGCCGGAGGCCCGCACCGTCTCGAAGGCCGCGTCGAGATCGTCGACACGGAAGACGACGCTCGGCAGCACACCCTTGGTGAGCAGTTCCTGCATGGCGTCGCCGTCGGCCTGGGACCGGCCGGCGTGCGGCTCCGAGAGCACGATCTCAAGGCCCGGCTGGTCCGGGCTGCCGAGGGTGACCCAGCGGAACCCACCCGAAGCGACGTCGTTGCGCACCTCGAGGCCGAGCGCGTCGCGGTAGAAGCCGAGCGACTCGTCCGGGTCGTTGACGGTGATGTGGCAGTACTGGAGTGCGATGGTCATGCGGCCAACGCTAGGCGGCGGTTTCCCGGGCCGCTTCTCCGATCCTGCTCGGCGTGTTCCTGGTCGGCCGGGTGTGCACCTTCGCCACGCACGGGGGCATCGCGGTCACGGCGTGGTGCTCCCGGCCGCGATACGCACTCGGGGTCTGCCCGACGAGCTCGGTGAAGCGCGAACTGAACGAGCCGAGTGAGGTACAGCCGACGGTCATGCACGCGTCGGTCACGCTCATGCCGCCGCGCAGCAGGGCCATGGCGCGCTCGATCCTGCGGGTCATGAGGTAGCTGTACGGCGTCTCGCCGTAGGCCGCCCGGAACTGCCGCGAGAAGTGCGCAGGCGACATGAGGGCGTGCCGAGCCATGGTCGGCACATCCAGCGGACGTGCGTACTCCCGGTCGATGAGATCCCGTGCCCGGCGCAGGTGCGCGAGGTTGGCGAGCTCTTGCGGGTTCATGCCGCGACGCTACCACCCAGCCGTTGCGGAACATCGCTGACCTGTGCGAACGCGACCGCACGAGGTGCCTCCCGGCGGAGGGCGGTCGGTGTCGGCGGACGGGTGCGGCGGGGAGCAGGGTCAGCGGCGGCGGCCCGGCGCGGACAGGGCCGCGGTGAAGTCGTCCAGGGCGGCAAAGCTGTGGGCGCTGACGACGGCGTCGCAGTAGGGGAGCGCGGCGGCCATACCCGCGACGAGCGGACGGTACCGAGGACTGGCCGTGCGGGGGTTCACCCAGACGACGCGGTGGGCGACCCGGGACAGCCGCGCCATGTGCGTGGCGAGATCGGCGGGCGCACCGGTGTCCCAGCCGTCGGAGACGATGACGACCACGGCGCCGTGCGCCATACCGCGCCGCCCGAACCGCTCGTTGAACTCGGCGAGGCAGTCCGCTATCCGGGTGCCGCCGGACCAGTCCGGGGCCGCACGTCCGGCCCGTGCCAGGGCGTCGTAGGGGCCGGTCCGCCGGAGGACGTGCGTGAGGCGGGTGAGCCGGGTGGCGAAGGTGAACACCTCTGCGCGGGCGGCGCGGGAGGCGCAGTACAGCAGTTGCAGCATCGCCCGGGCGTAGGGCTCCATCGATCCGGAGATGTCGCAGAGCACGACGAGATCGCGAGGCCGGGTGCGTGGCACGAAGCGGCGCAGCCGCAGCGGGTACCCGCCGGTGCGCCGGCTGGCCGCAAGGGTGCGGCGCAGGTCGAGACGCTCGCCGTGGGCCGCGGCCCGGCGGCGCCGCGACGTCCGGGCCGGGGTGCGCAGCACCAGGGCGCGCATCATCGCGGAGAGCTGTGCCAGCTCCTCGGGGGAAAGGGCCGCGAAGTCGCGCGTGGCCAGACGGTCGAGCGGACTTGCGGTGAGCGGTACCGGCGCCTCCCGCGACGGCCCGTCCTCGGTCCTGCCCCGTCCGTCCGCGGTCGCCTCATGGGTGCCGGACACCCGGCCGGCGACGGCGCTCAGGGGCGAGCGGGGTGGGTCGCCGGGCTGCCCGCGCTCCGCCTCGTGTCCGGCGTGGCCACCGAAGACCTCGTGGAACACGGCGTCGAACGGTCCGATCTGCTCGCGGTCGGAGACCAGAGTGGTGAGCGCGCAGTACCGCAGCTCGCGCGTCGTCGACGGATCCAGCAGCGTGAGGGCCCTGGCGAAGCTCCTGGTGCGGTCGGGGCCCACCGGGATCCCGGCATCGTGCAGCGCCGCGGTGAACGAGGCGGCCAGTTCCGGCAGGTCAGGCATCGGTGCCCGCCTCCGCGTCGACCAGTTCCGCGAGACCGGCCCGGCGCACGGCCGCAAGGTCCTCGGCGTACTTGAGCACCGCCCCCAGGGTGCGGTCGGCGGCGTCGGTGTCGAGGACGGACAGCCCCAGCGCGTGCAGGGCGCCCGCCCAGTCGATCGCCTCGGCGATGCCGGGCGGCTTGGTGAGGTCCTGCCGGGCACGCAGAGCAGCGACCCCGCGAGCCACGCGCCCGGCCAGCCAACCGGCCGACTCCGGCACCCGACCGCGGATGATCGCGGACACGCGCGCGGTGTCCGGGTAGTCGATCCAGTGGTAGAGGCAGCGGCGCTTGAGCGCGTCATGCAGATCCCGGGTGCGGTTGGAGGTCAGGACGGTGACCGGTGGCACGGTGGCCGTCCGGGTGCCCAGTTCGGGGATGGTGACCGCGGCATCGGCCAGCAACTCCAGCAGGAACGCCTCGAATTCGTCGTCGGCGCGGTCCACCTCGTCGATGAGCAGTACGGCAGGCCGTGGTCCCGGGTGGGCGATCGCGGCGAGCAGCGGCCGCGGCAGCAGATAGTCCTCGGTGAACAGGTCGGCGTCGCGCAGGGATTCCCCGCGTGACTCGGCCAGCCGGATGGCGAGCAGTTGCCGTGGATAGTTCCACTCGTACAGGGCCTCGGCCGATGAGAGCCCCTCGTAGCACTGCAGCCGGATCAGCGGTGTGTCGAGCACGGCGGCGAGCGCGCGGGCCGCCTCGGTCTTGCCGACGCCGGGTTCGCCCTCCAGCAGGATCGGCTGCCGCATGCGCACCGCCAGCAGCAGCGCCGTGGCCAGCGCGTCGTCGGCGAGGTAGCCGACGGCGTCCAGCCGTGAGCGCAGGTCCGGGACATCCGCCACGAGGGCGTCGAGGTCAGGCATGCGCGTAACGGGACGGATCGTCGGCGAACGCGTGCTGGCACCCCGGACCGCAGAAGTACAGCGTGCCGCCGTCCCGTTCCAGCGACAGGGCGGAGGGGGTGATCGCCACGGTCATGCCGCACACCGGGTCGACCGCCGCGACGGCGACGGGCACCGCGGCGGCGCCGGATCGCACGGCCCTGGCGGGCCGGGGCCGCAGCGCGACGATTTCGGCGTACACCGACAGCGCGACCTCCGGCGGGGTGCGCGCGCCGATGTCCAGGCCGGCCGGGGTGTGCACGCGCGCGCACTGCTCCTCGGTGAGGTCGAGCCCGTCGAGCACCGCCGTGCCGCGCTTCCGGCTGGCCACGAGACCGATGTAGGGGATCCCGGCACGCGCCGCCTCAACGAGCACGGGCTCCTCGTCGCGGCCGTGGGAGGCGATGACGACGACGTCCAGATCGGACGGCAGCGGCTGCCCGGGAGCTGCGGGCCGGGCGTCGAGGCCGAGCACGCGACCGACGTCGAGCAGGGCGCGGGCGATGGGCGCATGGCCGTAGACGTACACCAGCGCCGGCGGGAGGTTGGGCTCCAGGAAGATGTCGAGGGTCCCGCCCGACAGACAGGGATTGGCCACCGTGAGCAGGCCGTTGCCGGCCGGCTCCGGCGCGGTGCCGGGACCGGCGTCCGACGGCGTGATCCGCAGCAACAGCGACTGTCCGGTCTCCAGCGCCCGCAGCCCTTGCAGTTGCACGGTCGTCTCGGCGCACGCGCCGCCCACGAAGCCCTCGACGGTTCCGTCGGGCAGTACCAGCGCGCTGTCCCCGGGCTTGGCGCTCGTGGGCCGTTCCGCGCGCACGACGGTGGCCAGCACGAACGGGGTACGGCCGTGCCGGAGTCCGTCCGCGCGGGTCAGCAGCTCGGTGCTCGTCATGGTGCGCTCTCAGGTGATCGCCAGATCGGTACGGAGCGGGCGGCCCTGGGCGGCCCGCCAGACCGCGGCGGGGGTCAGCGGCATGTCGACGTGGCGGACGCCGAACGGCTGCAACGCGTCGACCACCGCGTTGACCACCGCGGCGGGCGAGCCCACGGTGGCCGACTCGCCGACGCCCTTCGCACCGATCGGATGGTGCGGACAGGGGGTGACGGTCTCGCCGAGCTCCCAGGAAGGGCACTCGACCGAGGTCGGCAGGAGGTAGTCCATGAAGGACCCGCCAAGACAGTTGCCGTCCTCGTCGAAGGCGATGACCTGCATCAGCGCCATGCCGAGGCCGTCGGCGAGGCCGCCGTGCACCTGCCCCTCGACGATCATGGGGTTGATCCGGTTGCCGCAGTCGTCCACGGCGACGAACCTGCGGACCTTCACCTGGCCGGTGCCCGCATCCACATCGGCCACGCAGATGTAGGCACCGAAGGGGAAGGTGAGGTTCGGCGGGTTGTAGACGCAGCTCGCGTCGAGATGGCCCTCCACGCCCTCGGGGAGTTCGAGGCTGGAGTGCGCGGCGAGCGCGATCTCGGCCATGGTCCTGCCCTGGTCGGGGTCGCCCGCGACGAACCAGCGGCCCTTCTCCCACTCGAGGTCGTCCGGGCCGACCTCGAGCATCGCGGAGGCGACGATCCTCGCGCGCTCACGGACCTTCCGGGCGACCATGGCCGTCGCCGCGCCGGACACGGGTGTCGAGCGCGACCCGTAGGTGCCGAGCCCGAACGGGGTCTGGTCGGTGTCGCCGTGCACCACCTCGACGTCCTCGGGCGGAATCCCCAGCTCCTCGGCGACGATCTGTGCGAAGGTCGTCTCATGGCCCTGGCCCTGGGTCTGTACGGAGATCCGCAGGACAGCCTTTCCGGTCGGGTGGACGCGCAGCTCCGCGCCGTCGGCCATGCCGAGGCCGAGGATGTCCATGTGCTTGCGGGGGCCCGCGCCGACCGCCTCGGTGAAGAAGCTGACCCCGATGCCCATCAGTTCGCCGCGCTCACGCTTCTCGGCCTGCTCGCGGCGCAGGTCCTCGTAGTGCGCGATGTCCATCGCCAGCCGCAGGGCGCGCGGGTAGTCACCGGAGTCGTACTCCCACCCGGTCTGCGTCCGGTACGGGAACTGCCCGGGCCGCAGCAGGTTGCGCATGCGCAACTCGGCGGGGTCCGTGCCGAGTTCCGTGGCGAGCGCGTCGACCATGCGCTCCACCAGGTACACCGCTTCGGTGACGCGGAACGAGCAGGCGTAGGCGACACCGCCGGGCGCCTTGTTGGTGTAGACACCGGTCACGGTGCAGTGTGCGGCGGCCAGGTCGTAGGAGCCGGTGAACACACCGAAGAAGCCGGCCGGGAAGTGCGTGGGCTGGGCGGTGGCGTTGAACGCACCGTGGTCGGCGATCACATGGACCCGCAGGCCCAGGATCCTGCCGTCCCGGGTCGCCGCGATCTCGCCGTGCATGTGGTAGTCGCGGGCGAAGGACGTGCTCATCAGGTTCTCCGAGCGGTCCTCCACCCATTTGACCGGCTTGCCGGTGACGATCGAGCCGACGACCGCGCACACATAACCCGGGTAGATGCCGACCTTGTTGCCGAAACCGCCCCCGATGTCCGGGGAGATGATGCGTATCTTGTGCTCCGGGATGCCGGCCACCATCGCGTACAGCGTGCGGTGGGCGTGCGGGGCCTGGGTGGTGGACCACACCGTCAGCTTCCCGGTGATGGCGTCCATGTCCGCGACGGTGCCGCAGGTCTCCAGCGGCGCCGGGTGCACCCGCGGATACAGCATGTCCTGTGCCACCACGACCTCGGCGCCCGCGAAGACCTCGTCGGTGCGGTCCTTGTCGCCCGCCGACCAGTCGAAGATGTGGTTGTCGCCCTGGTGCTCCTTGTCGTCGCGGATCACCGGGGCGTCCGGCTCCATCGCCCGCAGTGCGTCGACGACCGGCGGCAGCGGCTCGTACTCCACGTCGATCAGCTCGAGGGCGTCCCGCGCGGCGTAGCGGTCCTCGGCGACGACGAAGGCGACCTCCTGGCCCTGGAAGCGCACCTTGTCGGTGGCGAGCACCGCCTGGGTGTCGTACGAGATCGTGGGCATCCACGCCAGCCCGAGACCGGCCAGGGTCTCCCCGGTGATCACGGCCCTGACCTTCGGGTGTGCCTCGGCGGCGCTGGTGTCGATCGACACGATCCGGGCGTGTGCCAGCGGGCTGCGCAGCACGGCCCCGTGCAGCATCCCGGGCAGTCGTACGTCGTCGACGTACGTGCCGTGGCCGCGGACGAACCGTGCGTCCTCCTTGCGGGGCATCCGTCCGAAACCGACCGGCCGTTCCTCGGTGGTCGTCATGCCCGCACCTCCTCGCGGCCGGGCGCCGGCTCGGTGCCCGCGTCGGCGCTCCGCGCCTCGCCACCGTGCTCGGCGGCCCAGCGGATGGAGCGCACGATGTTCTCGTAACCGGTGCAGCGGCACACCTGTCCGGAGATGGCCTCGCGGATGTCCTCGTCGGACGGGTCCGGGTCGTGGTCGAGCAGCCAGCGGGCGGTCATCATCATCCCCGGTGTGCAGAAACCGCACTGGAGACCGTGACAGGCGACGAACCCCTGCTGCACCGGGTCGAGTTCGGCCCCGCGCGCCAGACCCTCGACGGTCCGCACCTCGTGCCCGTCGGCCATCACCGCCAGTACGGTGCACGACTTCACCGGTGTGCCGTCCAACCAGACCGTGCACACCCCGCAGTTGGAGGTGTCGCAGCCCCAGTGGGTGCCGGTCAGCCCGAGCTCGTCACGCAGGAAGTGCACCAGCAGCAGGCGGGGCTCCACGTCCCCGGTGCACTGCTCGCCGTTCACGGTCACGGTGATCCGCATGTCATGCCTCCTGCCCCTGGGCGCGGGCCGCGGCGGCGCGCAGTGCCCGCATGGTGAGCTCCCCGGCCAGATGCCGCTTGTAGTCGACCGGGCCGCGCTGGTCGGCCGTCGGCCGGCACTCCTCCGATGCGATCCGGCCCGCCTCCGCGAAGCCCTCGCCGTCGGGCCGCCCGCCGCGCAGGAAGTCCTCGGCGCGTTCGGCCACGAACCGTGGGGCGCCGACCGCGGTCAGCCCGATGCCGGCCTCCGTGATCGTCCCGCCGGAGATCTCCAGCACCGCTCCCGCGGCGACGACAGCCCAGTCTCCGGCCCGGCGCTCGACCTTGCGGTAGGCGCTGGCGTGCGAACGGATGGGCACCCGGATCTCCACCAGGAGCTCCGCCTCGTCCAGCGCAGTCTCGTACGGGCCGAGGAAGAACTGCCTGACGGGGATCGTGCGCCTGCCGCCGGGGCCCTGGGCGACCAGGGTCGCGCGCAGCGCCGAGAACGCGGCCGACAGGTCCTCCGACGGGTCGGCCTGGCACAGCGAGCCGCCCACCGTGCCGCGGTTGCGTACCAACGGATCGGCGATGACGCGTTCCGCGTCCCGCAGGATGGGGAAGTGCTCCCCGACGACCGGCGAAGCCAGCAGCTCCGCATGGCGGACCATGGCTCCGACGGCCAGTTCATGCCCGTCCACCCGGATCAGCGCCAGCTCGCCGAGATCGTTGATGTCGATCAGCGCCTCCGGCTGCGCCAGCCGCAGCTTCATCATCGGCAGCAGGCTGTGGCCGCCCGCCACCACCCGGGCCTCGGGACCGTAGCGCCTCAGCAGCTCGATCGCCTGGTCGACGCTGGTGGCCTTCTCGTACTGGAACGCGGCTGGTACCTGCATGGGACCCTCCAGGAAACGCTGCGCCCACCCAGTCGCGATGCTGCGCCCTGCGGCACCCGCCGTGCAATGGGCGGATAAGCATTCACTTATCGCAGTGAAAGGGGGAAAATCGGGGAGTGACCGTCACACAGCTCAGTACGTTCGTGCTGGTCGCCCGGCTCGGGTCGGTGGCAGCCGCGGCAAGGACGCTGAACGTGAGCGAGCCGGCGGTGTCACAGGCGCTCGGCGCGCTGCGCACCCACTTCGGCGATCCGCTCATCAGGCGTACCGGAGGGGGCGGGATGCGGCTGACCCCGGCGGGCGCACGGCTGCTGCCGGTCGCGTCACGGATGGTCGCGCTGAGCGCGGAGGCCGAGGCCGCGGTGCGTGCGGCGCGGGGCGCGCCCGACGAACTGCGCGTCGTCGCCACGAGCACCCTGGCCGAGTTCGTGCTCCCGTCGCTCATGGAAGCCTTCGCCGGCCGTGCCGGCCGCTGGACCGAGGCCACCTTCGGGGTCGCAGCCGGTGACGAGATGCGCGTCCTGGTCGAGAACCGGCTGGCCGACGTCGCACTCGGACCGGACCTCGGTACGGCCGACGGCGGCGACCTCGTCAGCGAGCCGCTGTTCCGTGCCCAGCTGGTCGTGGTGACGGGGGCCCGGGCACCGCGACCCACGGGTCCGCCCCCGCTGTGGACGTGGCTGGTCGACCCCTCCGGTACCGATCCGTACGCGGACGCCGGGCGGCTGCTGCGCCGGCTGGGCGTGGCCGAGCGGCATGTGTGGGTGTTCCCCAACCAGACCGCGACCTGGGCGGCCGCCGCCGAGGGCGCGGGTGTGGCTCCGGCGCTGGCCCACCTGGTCTCGCCACGCGTCCGGCGCGACGAGCTGAGGCTGCTGGAGACCGCGGCCACGCCCTCGGACGCCACATGGCACGCAACCGTCCTGCGGCCCGAGCACCGTTCCCCGGCCACCGACGCCTTCCTGCACTTCCTGCACACCCCCGCCGCGACCCGCCTGATGCGCGCGCCCGGCGCGGGGGTGCCGCCCTCCGAGTTCCGGCCGCCGGTGCACGTCACGCTCTGGGGCGGATGAGCGGGGCGGCCCGGCCGTTCGCCCGGTCACCGCATCCGCCCCGATCGCCTCGGTCTCCCCGGGCCTTCCCGTCACGGTGATCACCTCGAGCCCCACGATCACGGCTGATATACGCTGCGGCTTCTTGCATCACACATTCACGCCCGGGGGGGCTCTCTCATGATGTTGCGTCACCGCGCGCTGTTGGGCAGCGCGCTCGTTCCCGTGCTTGCCCTGGCCGTCGCCGCACCCTGCGCACAGGCGGCCTCGCCCGCGGCCACGGCCGCCGACTCCGGCGCTCCGACAGGCGTCGGCCCGTGGGCCGCACCGAAGGAACTGCCCGGTGTCACCGAGGTCCTGGCCCTGAAGTCGGCCAGGAACGGCACGGTGGCCGGACTCTTCAAGCAGGGCGGCGAAACGGTCCTCTCGGTGCGGCCTGCGGGCGGCACCGCCTGGCAGACGGCCACGCCCGCGCCCGGTGCCACGCTGCGGCGCACGGACGACGGCGCGCTGACGCTCCTGTGGTGGGTGAAGGCGGAGGACGGTGTGCACAGCACACTGCGGATGTCCCGGCTCGCTCCGGACGGGACGGACTTCGGCCCGGCGCAGGACGTCGCGACCGGCACGCTCGCGACCGACTGGATGTTCTCGCGCACCGAGGTCACCACCCTCGCGGGCAACGCGGCGGGCCGTCAGGCCATCGGCTGGATGGACCAGGACCACCGGCTGACCGTCGTGGAACGCTCCGGGCCGCAGGCGCCCTGGTCGAAGCCGGTCACCCTCGACCAGCTCCCGGACCCGATCGTCCGGCCCGACAACGTCTACGACTACCACCTGACGGACCTGCGCCTCGCCGTCGCCGAGGACGGCGCGCTGGCCGTGCTCTGGGGCGGCAACAGCTACTACACGGGCGACGGCGTCGACCCGGACCCGTCCGCGTACCAGTGGTACTTCAAGTACCTGGAGAAGCCGGCCGGGACGGACACGTGGACCGCGCCGCGTGATGTGCCGCAGCTGGGCGAACACCCCCGGTCGATCGTGCTGGCTGCCCACCCGAAGGGCGGGTTCCAGCTGCTCTCCCACGACAACTACGCCCGTAAGGCCGCCGGTACGGCCGACTGGGGTCCCAGCGTGAACATCGGGGTCAGCGGCGGTTCGGACACACCGGCCGAACTCCTGACGGCCCCGAACGGCGACATCTCGGCCGTCGGCTGGGCGGGAAGCGGACCCGGCGTCGCGACCTGGTTCGCCTCGCGGGGCACCTGGGGCGCCCCGAAGCCGCTGGACTCGAACGTGGAGTCCGGCTCGCTCAGCAGTACGCAGGCCGCGAACGGTTCGGTGGTCGTCACGTACACGCGGAAGCGCTTCGACGGCGGCCACACCGTCCGCCGGGACTTCGTCGCCCAGACCGTCGCCGGCGGCAGCGCGTCGAAGCCGCGTGTCCTCAACCCCCTGACGGACGGGACCGGCAGCGCGGGCCGTGTGACCACCGACGACAAGGGCCGGCCGCTGGCGGTCTGGACGCAGGCGGCCGACGACGGCAGCACGCGCTCGTCGTTCACCGCGACGACGAGCACGCGGAGCCTGCCGAAGTGGCACGACTACGCGGACGACACCCGCTCCGACGTCGTGGGCGTCGCCCTCAGCGGCTCGATGAACCTCTACACCCAGGACACCACCAGCCCGGTGCGCACCTTCCAGTCGGGCATCTGGCCGGACCGTGCCAGGGTCGTCCCCTTCGGCGACTTCGACGGCGACCGCTGCAACGACATGATCGTGCGGCTGCCCGGTGGCGAGACCCGCCTCTACACCCCCGTCTGCGGCGGCCTGCCCACGCCCGACTCCGCGTACCGGCGCCTGTCGAGCGACTGGAGCGCCTACGACACCCTGGTCTCGAGCGGCGACCAGACCGGCGACGGCCGCCCAGACCTGATGGCCCGCGTCGCGTCCTCGGGGAACCTCTACCTGTACGCGGCAGACGGCAAGGGCGGGTTCCTTCCCCGTGTGAGGATCCGCTCCGCCTGGACCGGGTACCAGCGCGTGATCGGTGCCGGTGACCTCAACGGCGACGGAATCGGCGACGTCCTCGCCCTCGACAAGTCCGGCGAGCTCTGGCGCTACAACGGCACCCGCAGCGGGAAGCTCCAGGACCGCGTCCTGGTCTTCAAGGACTGGGGTGGCTCCTACAAGGACGTCATCGGCGCCGGTGACGTCAACGGCGACGGCAGGAACGACATCCTCTCCCGCGACACCTCCAACCGCCTCTGGCTCAACGCCGGCAAGGGCACGGGCAGCTTCGGCAACCGTGTCCAGTGGCGTGAGGACGCGACCTACTGGAAGAACTGGGCGTCCCTGGGCTGAGAACGGGACGGGGCGCCGGGAACGGACACCGTACGTCCGGACCGGCGCCCCGCCCGCCCGGGGTTACCCGGTCTCGAGCGGCCACCCGCTTCGTGCAGGGCCGACCCGAGGTGCCTCAGGTGCGCCCTCCCACAGAGTTCGCACGGGCCGCATCGGGCGCAGCGGCGTACTGCGCGACTCCGTGCCCGAGCGACCAGTCGATCGACTCGTTCTCGGTCAGGCTGACGAACACATTGCGCGGTTCGGTGCCCGCGTATGCGTGGGCGAGTTCGGCGATCCGCCGGTACAGCGCCTGCTTCTGTGCGGGCGTCCGCCCGGAGCGCATCGTGATCGCGACGAACACGATGCCGTCGTCACGGTGCACGCCCAGGTAATGGCCGTAGCGCAGCGTGCTGTTGCTGCCGTCGTGACCGACCAGGACCTGGAACCGGTCGTCGGGTGGGATGCCGATGGTTTCGACCAGGGCGTCGTGCACGGCGCGCCCGAGCGCGTCGAGCTGTTCGCTGCCGGCCCGCAGTGCGTCGATACGAACGAACGGCATGTCGGCGGTTCTCCTTCCGAAGTGGTCGGGGGCGGCCGGTCATCGCTGGGCGGCCCCGGTGTCCTCGGGCCTGCGCCCAGGGAGCTGCGGTCCCACAACTCCGGCCATCCGTGGGGGAGTCCATACGTGAGCCCGCCGAGAGCCCCCTTTGCTCATCCTGATTGTACATACCAGTAGGTACAGACCCTCGGGGATCCGGCGCCCTGCCGTCCCCGCCGAGCGCCGCCTCCGACGGTCACCAGGACGCCCGGCGGTTCCCCGGGGCGGCAGCGGCACCGCCCGGGTTCAGCCGCCGAATGGCCAGATGAGGGTGAACGTGCCCGCAAGGCCGATGAGGCCGAGAGTGGTTCCGGCGGTGGCGGTCCACATGCGGCCGACGCCGAGGCGTGCGCAGTGGACACCTGCCATGCCGAGCGTGACGGCGAGTCCGCCGGTGATGATCGCCCACGGGAACGCGGCGAGCGCGAGCCCAGGCAGCCATGCGCCCGGAGCGGAGAGGGCGCCGAGGACGAGCGCGGTGGGGCCGAGGGCGGTGGCGGGTGTGTCGGTGGCGTCGTACGCGGTCGGCGAAGGCATGACTGATTCCCCCTTTTGAACAAGTTCAATTTCTGTATTGATCGTACCGGCCTGAAGTGCGGCGCATCGGTGTGGAGTCGGGGTGTGACACAGCCCTCGTCGTTCCTGCCGGGTGGCCGGGTGGCCGGGTCGCCGGGTCGCCGGGGCAACGGCACGATGTCCGGTGGGCGAGCGGCCGCGGTCAGGCGGGCGGTTGCTCCGGGCGCATCGGGCGGGCCCGGGCGATGAGAAGGGCGACGTCGTCCTCGCCGCCCGGCGGCCGCAGCGTTTCCAGAACGCGGTCGCTGGTGTCTTCCAGTGTCAGGTCGCGTGTCTTGCCGAGGGCGTCCAGCAGCCTCTCCAGACAGACGTCGATCGGTTCGTTCCGGGTCTCGACCAGCCCGTCGGTGTAGAGGACGAGCTGGTCACCGGGCCGGAATCCGATCGACGTGGTGGTGAACGGGACGCCGCCGACGCCCAGCGGCGCGCCGGTGGGCAGGTCGAGCAACTGCGGTGCCCGGCCCGGCTGCAGCAGCGCGGGGGGCAGATGGCCGGCGAGAGCGATACGGCACTCGTGCCGGTGGGGGTCGTAGACGCAGTAGATGCAGGTGGCGATGGTCTGCTCGACACCTTCGGTCAGGTGGTCGAGGTGGCGCAGCACCTCGGCGGGTGCCAGGTCCAGCTCCGCGAAGGCGCGGGTGGCGGTGCGTAGCTGGCCCATGGTGGCGGCGGCGTTGATGCCGCTGCCCATGACGTCCCCGACGACCAGGGCCGTCTGGTCCCCGCACAGGGGTATGGCGTCGAACCAGTCGCCGCCGATCTCGCTCGTGGCGTCGGCGGGCTGGTAGCGACAGCTGGCCTCCAGACCGGGTAGCCGGGACGCGGGCTCGGGCAGCAGGCTGCGCTGGAGAGTGAGTGCCGTGTGGCGCTGCGCCTGGAACCAGCGGGCGTTGTCGATGGACACAGCGGCACGGGCGGCCAGCTCCACGGCGAGGATGACATCGTCGTCGTCGAACGCCGCCGGGTTGCCGGTGCGCTTGAGATCGAGGGCGCCGAGGACCTCACCACGCGCCACGAGCGGCACGGCGAGGTAGGAGTGCACCCCGGCCGCCTCGAGGAGCCCGGCGGCCTCGTCGTCGCGAGCGATGCGCCCCAGGTCCTGCCGGGTGGTGTGCGCCACCAGCACCGGCCGGCGGGTGCGCACGCACTGGGTGACCAGCCGGTCGTCGTCGTACGTGGCGAGCTCCCCCGGCGGATCGGCGGCGCGAACCGCCTCGTCGCTGTCGGCGGCGGTGACGGCGAGGGCGCGGAACCGGGTCGGGCCCGACGGCGTCGTCGTACGGCCCTGGATGGCGCTGTCGAGCACGTCCACGGCGGCGATGTCGGCCAGGTCCGGGACGACGGCGTCCGCGAGCTCCTGCGCGGTCTGCTCCAGATCGAGAGTGGTTCCCACGGAGGCGGAGGCCTTGGCGATCAGCGCCAGACGCTGCCGCGCCCGTGCGGCCTCGGTGGCGGCGCGGTGGCGCTGGGTGATGTCGATGACGGAATGGGCCATGCCGAGCACCCGTCCACTGGAGTCCTCCAGCCGGAAGTACGACACGGACCAGGCATGTTCGTGGTCCGGGTCGCCCGGAGGCCGACCGACGACATACCGGTCCACGACGGGTTCGCCGCTCTCGAGGACGCGGCGCATCCGGGTCTCGATGGCTTCGGAGTCCAGGAAGCTCAGAACGTCGCGGACCGAGCGGCCCAGGTGTGCGGCGGCGGGCATGCCGTGGATGCGCTCCAGGGCGGGGTTCACGGTCAGATAGTGCAGGTCGGCGTCCAGGATGGCCAGGCCGACCGGGGCCTGGGCCACCAGACGCGTGGACAGCGCGACGTCCCGTTCGAGCCTCTCCACGGCCGTGCGGTCGGCAGCGAGCCCGAGGGCGAAGACACCGCCCAGACCGTCCTGCAGCCGCATGTTGCGGAACTCCACCATGCGGGTGCTGCCGTCCTTGTGCCGGATCGGGAAGGCCCCCGCCCAACTGGTACCGGACTCCATGACCAGGGCGAACTGCTTGATCACCCAGTCCCAGTCGTCCTCGTGCACCATCAGCTGCGCCGCGAACTGCCCCAGCGCCTCCTTGGGGGAGTAGCCGAAGAGCTCCTCGGCCTGCGGGCTCCAGAACACCACCCGCCCCTCGGCGTCCAGCACCACCGCGGCCACGCTCAGCAGGTCGACCAGGCCGCTGGGCGGCATGGCATGACCGGCGCCCGGCGTGCCGGGCCCCGCTCGGAAGGGTTCCGCGGCGCCCATCCGGCGATGTCCTTTCCCGTCCGCACACGGCTGGTGCCGTGTCATCGGGCTTCCACCCTCTTCTATGGTCGCCCCAGACCGGGGCGGCACATCCTGAAGGAGTCCCGGCATCAGGACCTAGGGGCCGTCGCCCGTCCCTGGAAGACCGGTGTCACGGACGGTGGACGCCGGTCACGGAAGGTCGGTGAACCGCCGGGGGGCAGCGGGCGGAGCGCTCGCCACTCACGAAGTGCTCAGCGTGTCATCCACGACACGGACGGTCACGCCCGGAGATACGGAGCGGGCGTGCCCTGCGCTCGGCGCCACGGAACGTGCACCGCCGCGTTCGCCCCAGGATCGGACCGGAGGGCCGGGTCAGGTCTGGGGGTCGGAGCCGCGCAGGCCGCTGGTGATGCGCTTCCACACGGAACGGGTGGCACCGAAACCGCTCTCGTGCACCCAGACGTGGGTGCACCCCGGGCACTGGAGGTGGAGCAGGCTGCCGGTATTGGAGAGCAGGTATCGCCAGTGGTCGGAGCAGTTCCGCTCCTCCTCGCACGGCGTGCATCCGCGGCTGTCGTTGCAGTTCGGGCAGGCCACCCAGGCGCGGCGCCCGATGTCGGCCTGCGGATCAAGAGGCAGCATGGCCGCCTCCGCGCCTGGGCAGCACTCCTGCCGCGACCAGGTCGTCGTACATCCGCTGCTGCTCCTCGTCGAGACCGGAGTACAGCAGGTCGTACGCCGCCTCCTCGCCGCGCAGTACCTCGATCGGGTCCCAGTCGGGGCCGAGAACGGCCATCACCTGGGCCCGTCGGCTCACCTCCAGAGAGGTGAGGTCGACCTCGAAGTCGACCAGCGCGCGGGCGTCCGGTCCTCCGGCGCCCGGCGACTGCCGGCCGGCGCCTTCGTCCGGACCAGTGGGAGGTGTGGGGGGAAGCGGAGCCATGTGTTCGAACGTAGGTAAGCCTCTCTTTCCGGGGCAAGGGAGGGTGTGGGAAGTCACAGCAGGCCGGCGGCCATCCCGGTGGGTCCGGCACCGTCCGGACGGGCGTGCCGACGCCGGGCGGTGCGGGGCGCCGCACACGACACGGTCGGGAGGGGAACCCGTTGGGGGAGGGGGTGAGGAGTGGTCCTGCGGGGGTGGGCCCATGGCCGTGCCGGGCGGGCGCCCGGTGCGGTAATCGTTCGACATCGGCCGGGAGTTCCGGAATCGTGCGCAGCGACCACTGTGTACGCAGCCCAGGGAGTCATGCGTTGAACCCCAGCATTCGCCACGTCACCATCGACTGCACCGGCGATCCCTACGAACTCGCTCTGTTCTGGAGCGGGTTGCTCGGACGCCCGATGTCCGACGACGACCAGCCGGGTGACCCGGAGGCGCTGCTCAGGGACCCGGACGGTGGTCCCGGCCTGCTGTTCGTGCAGGTGGACGAGGGCAAGAAGGCCAAGAACCGTGTCCACTTCGATCTTCAGCCCACGGGCCGCACCCGGGCCGAGGAGGTCGAGCGGGCCCTGGGGCTGGGCGCCCGGCAGCTGGCCGACCACACCCGGCCGGACGGCAAGGGCTGGGTCGTCATGGCGGACCCCGAGGGCAACGAGTTCTGTGTCGAGCGGGGGGAACTGGGCTGACGTCGGGCGTCCTGCGCCCGACAGCATGCCCGTGCCGCCGACGTGGCACGGGCATGCGCGGTCCGGAGTCCGGAACGCCTTTCTTCGCTGCTGCCGCTCAGCTCCCCGTAGCGTCGGTTCGGAGCCGTGCCCGGTCCCAGGGGGCACTGGCGCGGAAGTACGTGTCGTAGACCTCCTGGACGTCCAGCAGGGACTCCGGGGGCAGCTTGCCGTAGGCGATGCGTTCGAGGTGGCGGAAGTACTCGAAGCGCTCCACGCCGGGCGTGATCACGATGAGGATGTCGGCGTTGTGGCCCGGGGCGGCGGCGAAGGCGTGGGCCAGCCCCGGCGGAACCACGACGAGGTCACCGCGTTCCGCGGTGACGACCTGGTCGCCGGAGAGGAGCTGGGCGGTGCCGTCGATCAGGTAGAAGAGTTCGGCGGAGTTGGCGTGGTGGTGCGGTTTGGCGCCGTCGGCGCCGTCCCTGAGGGTGACGCGCTGGGTGGACAGGGCGCCGCCGGTGGCACTGCTGTCCGCCAACAGCCGGATGGTGGTGGGTGCTTGGCCGACGATCTCGGCGTCGGCGGATCGGACGATCACGGATTCGCTGAAGTCGGGCGGCACGAGTGACATCGTCGTTCCTCCTCCTGGTTCCGGTCGGTCAGTGACCTGCCTCGCGCGGTGCGGCGACGGGCGGTTGCGCAGTGGCCGAATTGTCTCCGGTCCTGGATGCGGCTGGGATGCATTTGCCGAGGGTGATGAAGAGGAGGACCAGGCCCACGGTCAGGAGAACATGACCGAGCCCGGCGATGCCGGAGATGGCCTCACTGCTGGAGCGGCCGAGCACCGTCAGGGTCCCGTGCAGGGTCATCATCCCGACCGTGACTGCCAGGCCGGCGTTGTAGGTCCAGAAGAACCACCCGAAGAGCCGCTGGGAGGTCAGCGTGAACAGCTTCTCCAGCGCCAGGACGATGAGGAAGAAGAGCATGCCGAGAGCGAGTACATGGGTGTGCACGACGGCGAGTTGGGTGTCGCCCGTGAAGCCCTTCGTCTTGGTGAGTTCGCGATAGTAGAGGCCGCTGACCAGCCCGACGATCATGTAGATGTGGGCCGTGTTGAGGATCTTCCTCATCCGCGCTCGTCTCCCCCGGTGCGGTCGGTTGTACCCCCAACCTTGCGTAGGGCCCGTTCGAACATCAACGATGAACCTGATAACGACTCATAACCTGTGGCTTATACCTCCGAAGGACCGCACGTGGAGCTTCGCGACATCGAGATCTTTCTGACCCTCGCCCAGGAACTGCACTTCAGCCGTACCGCGGATCGCCTGCACATCACCCAGGCCCGGGTCAGTCAGTCGATCAAGAAGCAGGAGCGGCAGATCGGGGGCCTCCTGTTCGAGCGCACCAGCCGCGCGGTGCGGATGACACCGCTGGGCGAGCAACTGCACCGCGAACTCGGCGCCGGATACCGTCAGATCATGGACGGCATCGCCGCCGCGACCGCCATCGCCCGCGGGACCCACACCCTGACCGTCGGCACGATGGGTCCCCACTCCTGGATGCTCGCCGACGCCGTACGGCAGTTACGGGGGCGGCATCCGACGGTCCAGGTGCAGTTCCGTGAGATCCAGCCGCCCGCCCCGCTCGATCTGCTCCGCACGGGCGATGTGGACATCGCGGTGCTGTGGCTGCCGGTCGACGAACCCGACCTCACCGTCGGGCCGGTGGTGTACGTCTCGCGGACCATGCTCATGACCAGCACCACGCACCCCTACGCCCAGCGCGACGCGATCGTGCTGGAGGACCTCGCCGACTGCGCGTTCGTGGTCGGCCGGTCGCAGCCCGCCTTCATGGAAAAGGCCCTCAACCCGTTCCGCACCCCTTCCGGACGTCCCATCGCCCGTGGACCCGAGGTCTCCACCTGGCAGGAGACGCTCGCCACGGTCGCGGCCGGTCAGGCCGTCGCGGCGGTCTCCGCCGAGGCGGCGGACTTCTACGCGTGGCCCAGTCTCGCCTTCGTCCCGATCGTCGACGCCCCGCCCTGCCGGTGGGCGCTGGTATGGCGTACCGCCGCGGAGTCGCCGCTCGTGCGGGCCTTCGCGCAGATCCTCTCGGATGCGCCTCCGGCCGTCGGTGAGCACTGCTGGTGTTCGGTTCCGGCCACGGCTCCCGATGCCCGGGCGCCCAGGCGGACCATTCCGGCCCCGGCCCGTGCCGCGGATCCTCTTCCGGCCGGACGAGGGGGCCCGCCGAAGCAGGAACGCGCCCCGTCCGACCGTCCGCACGAGGTCACTTCGGGGCGGGGGAGCGGGAGCACCCCGGGCCGTTGATGCCGTGCCCTCAGGTTTCGTCGGTCGCGGCCAGGCGCCAGTGGCCGACCTCCCGGTACTCCGAGTCGTGGACGGCCGACCCGTCGCCCGGCTTCATCGGGTAGTGGTGGAGGTTCCCGCCCCAGTACCGGAGGATGCGCCCCAGTTCACCGGCGGCGTCCTCCGCCAATCGCCCCTCGTCCATGGTGACTTCCAGAAGGAACTTCACGATCGTCGTCTCCCCTCACGGATCCGGCCGGCCCGGCCCACCCGGGGCCGGCCTGAGGGTTAAATTGTTTCATTGACGCACCCTGTGAGACTTCGGAGGCCATCAGCACTGGTGTCCCGCTTCGGGTGCCGCAGAAGTTTCAACCGGGGGGTGAGATGCCGTGGCCGGGTGCGGGCATGCGTTCCACTTCGGGGCGAGCTCCGCACGGGCCGACGGCGGCCGATCGCCGCCGGGCACTCCGGGTGATGTGGGTGATCACCGGGTCGGTGCCCCGTGCCGGATACGGACAGGGCGTGGCGGCGGGCGGCGCTTGGTGGTCGAACGTCGATCGGGGTCGCCGAACTGCGGATCGTGTCGCGTCGGCTGACGGCGGTCGGACGGGGCGGGTGTGTGCCTGCGGAGAGCGGCTACAACGTGCTGGGGATGTACTTGTATCCGACGCCGATCACCGTGGCCAGAGCCTGCCGGTGGGGGTGGCCCAGGCGGCGGCGCAAGCGGGAGATGTGGACGTCCACGGTGCGGTCGCCGGCTTCGCTGGCGGGCCACACCGCATCCATGAGCTGCTGCCGGGAGTGCACCCGCAAGGGGCGGTGGTGGAGATAGGCCAGCAGGTCGAATTCCAGCCTGGGCAACTCCAGGCGCCTTCCGTCCACCTCGACGAGACGGCTGTCCGGGTCGACGTGAATCGGGTCCTCGGGCGTGTGGGCCGAGGTGGGGCCCGGCAGGGGTGGGGCCTTGGAGTCGCCCATGGGGGTGGGCGCGAGCACGATGTGTATCTGCGAGGAGTACTGGCTCACGGACACGGGCGCGAGGCCCTGTGCCGACAGGACCCATTTGCCGTGGTCCATCGGCTCTAAGACGACGCCTGACGCGCCGTACCGGTCGGGGACGCGACGCCCGAGGGACGCGGCCGCTCTCGAACCTTCCTGAACAATCATCAACTGGTAGCTCATTCCCTGGAATCAAGGGCGTGACCTGGCGGAATGGTGGGCGTGCGAGCAGCGCTGCGCCGCTGCGCGGCAGGCGGAACCGGCGGCACTCGCACACCTGAGCGCTCAGCGGCACACACTACATGTGACGATCCGACTTCGGAAGGTAGTGCTTGCTTCTGCATACGGCCGCAACGGACGGGCCCGTTGGATCGAGCCTCCGACATGCTGCTCCACGCCCGGGATTCCGTACGCGACGGGAGCGAGGACGCTTGCGGGCGGGATCCGGCCAACGCCGGGCCGCGCCGGCCGTCCCCGTCGGCGCAGTGGCGCCTCGGCCCGCCCGAGGGAACCGCGGCGACCGCGACGATCTCCGCCACGCCGCGACGCCGCGGGGGAGGGCCTACCTCACCGCGCCTGCGGCCGCAGCACCGGCCGCAGGGTCTCCAGCACCTCCGGGTCCTCGATCGTGGAGGGCACCGGCTCCTCCCGGCCGTCTGCGATGCCCCGCATCGTCCTGCGCAGGATCTTGCCCGAACGGGTCTTGGGAAGTGCCTCCACCACGGCCACGTCCCGGAACGCCGCGACCGGCCCGATATCCCTGCGCACCGCGGCCACCAGTTCGTCCTGCAACTGCTCCGCACCGATCGTGGCGCCGGCCTTGAGCACCACCAGTCCGCGCGGCAACTGCCCCTTCAACTGGTCGTGCACACCGATGACCGCGCACTCGGCGACGGCCGGATGTGCCGCGAGGACGGCCTCCATCGAGCCCGTCGAGAGCCGGTGCCCGGCCACGTTGATCACGTCATCCGTGCGGCCCATGACGAACAGGTAGCCGTCGGAGTCCCGGTAGCCGGAGTCCCCGGTCAGATAGTGGCCCTCGTACTCGGAGAGGTACGAGTCCACATACCGCCGGTCGTCCCCCCACAGGGTGGGCAGCGCACCCGGCGGCAGCGGCAGCCGGATCGCGATCGCGCCCTCCTGTCCCGCGGCCATCGCCTCGCCGCCCGCCCCCAGGATGCGCACGTCCCAGCCGGGCATCGGCACCGTCGCCGAGCCCGGTTTCGGCGGCAGGGGCTCCAGGCCGCGCGGGTTGGCGGCGATCGGCCAGCCGGTCTCGGTCTGCCACCAGTGGTCGACCACGGGAACGTCGAGCCGGTCGTGGGCCCAGTGGTAGGTCTCCGGATCCAGTCGCTCTCCCGCCAGGAAGAGCGTACGGAACGACGACAGGTCGTAGCGGGCCATCTCCGCACCCTCGGGGTCGGTCTTCTTGATGGCCCGCAGCGCCGTCGGCGCCGTGAACAGCGCCCGTACCCCGTGTTGCGAGATCACCCGCCAGAACGCGCCCGCGTCGGGGGTGCCCACCGGCTTGCCCTCGTAGAGCACCGTGGTGGCGCCGACCAGCAACGGCGCGTAGACGATGTAGGAGTGGCCCACGACCCAGCCGACGTCGGAGGCCGTCCACCACACGTCCTCCGGGCCGATGCCGTAGATCGCGCCCATCGTCCAGGCGAGCGCCACCGCGTGGCCGCCCGTGTCGCGGACGACGCCCTTGGGTCGGCCGGTGGTGCCGGAGGTGTAGAGCACGTACAGCGGATCCGTCGCCGCCACCGGCACCGGATCCGCGGGGGAGGCGTCGGCCACGAGCTCCGCCCAGTCGACGTGGTGCGCGCCCAACTTGGCCGGGGCCACGTCACGTTGCAGCACGACGACCTTGTCGGGCCGGTGCTCGGAAAGTTCGAGCGCCGCGTCGACGATCGGCAGGTACTCCACGATCCGGGTCGGCTCGATCCCGCAGGACGCGGCCACGATCACCTTCGGTGCGGCGTCGTCGATCCGCGCGGCCAACTCGCGTGGGGCGAATCCGCCGAAGACCACCGAGTGCACGGCGCCGATGCGCGCGCAGGCCAGCATGGCGACGACGGCCTCCGGCACCATCGGCATGTAGACCACGACCCGGTCGCCCCGGCCCACGCCCAGTGAACGCAGCGCACCCGCGAACCGGGCGACGTCGTCGCGGAGTTCCTCATAACTGAAGCGGCGCACCGTGCCGCCGGTCATGGGGGAGTCGTAGATCAGCGCGGTACGCCCGCCGTGGCCGCGCTCGACATGGCGGTCCAGGGCGTTGTAAGCGGTGTTGAGCTCCCCGTCCGGGAACCAGCGGTACAGCGGTGCACCGGAGGTGTCCAGTGCCCGGGTGGGCGGCCGGGTCCAGTCGATCGCGGCCGCGGCCTCCAGCCAGAACCCCTCCGGGTCCTCCAGACTTCGGCGGTAGCTGTCCTCGTACGCACCCATCAGCTCTCCTTTTCCCGGCCGTTGACCGGCGGCGGTCCGGAGGTGGACGTTACGGGCTGACCACCGACCGGACCAAGATCGCGGCCAGGCCGCCGTGCCGTAGGGGACCCCGCCACTACGCAGCACGGGCCCCGCAGCGACATCGCACGGGCACCGCCACGGCCGGCCGGCGCCCGCCGTGGACACGCTTCGTGCAGGTGACCGCGTCGGCCTCACCCGCGTCCGCGCGGGCGTGCCCCATGCCCTCCAGCTTGGCGCGTTCCCGGACGTGGCGCATCCGCCCGGCGCGCGGCATTCGCCACCCTGGCGTACAGTCCCCCTCCCGTCCCGACCGCCGTCCCAGGCGCCTGTGCCTTCTGCCGGTCGGCGACCGGCCTGCCGGCCACCTGCGGCCCTCCGCGTCCCGGCTCGCGTTGCGTCCCACGCACCGCGCATCCGGCCGCGCCGCGAGCCCTGTGCGGGGCACCGACACGGCCCGCGGAAGCCCCCAGCCCGTACCCTCGCTCCGTCTCTTCGGGTCGCCGGCGGGAGTGGCGACGCTCCGTCAGGTCAGCAGCTCGACAACCGGCGATATGGGCTCCCACCCCGGGTCACGCCCCGTCAGCCGGCCGGCCACCCGCGCCCACCCCTCCTCGTCGGTGCCGAGGCGGGTACGGACGAGCCCGGCGAGTTCCGACAGCGCGGTGCCCGCCTCGGCCGGGGCATCGGTGCGGCGTGCGGCAGCGCCGAGGTAGGCGAGCATCAGGGCGGCCGGGGCCGCGAGGTGCAGCAGGTCCGCTCCGGTCAGATTGCCCGAGGTGAGCAGGCCGTCGAGCTGTGTGGTGAGCGGGCAGTGGTACAGCCCGCCCAGGCCGTGGCGGGCCCGTGCGCGGGTGAGCTCCACGCCGTCGGCCAGGCCGTGCGGCCCCGGCTCCCGCACCCTCACCGCGTAGCGCATGCGCAGGTGCGCCGGGGCGTCCGGGTGGTTGACCAGCCGCTCCCAGTGAGGCAGAGGCTCTTGCTCGTGCGCGGCTTCCAGCGCGCCCCAGTCCACGCCGTCGGGGACGGCCGGCATCGCGCTCGTCACCTGCCAGGGGTGCCGCGCCCTCCGCAGCCGTGCCACGAGCTTCGCCGGGGCCAGCTCACGGTCGAGCCGGGCGCGGATCACCGCGACGGGATCGCCGGACGCCAGCGCCTTCACACACAGCTTGGTGGCGGCCTGGCCGAGCAGCTCGCGTGCCGCGAGGGCGGCGAGCCGCTGCGTTCCGCCGTGTTCGACCAAGTGCAGGCAGCCGTTGACCTGTTCGGCGAAGTTCGCTTCGCCCTTCATTCGGAGGAAGACCTCCTCGATCAGGTCCGGTTCGGCCGAGCCGAGCCAGTGCAGGCCCCCGACCGGCCGGGCCGACGGATCGGCCCGCAGCTCCGCCAGCACCAGCGCTCCGACCCCGCCGGTGTCGGCACCGGCGCGGGGGCGCGACCGGGCCACGATGCGGCGGGCGAGCGGGGTCGGGCATCCACTGCGCAGCAGGGCCAGGTCGACGTCGGGTTCCTCGAGGTCGACCAACCGGTCCACCAGGCCGGCGTCGAGCCGCCGGGACTGGCGGGCCAGGATGTGCAGCGCTCGTGGATCGCGGCCTGTGAGCAGCCGCTCGAACACGGTGCGCGGAGTGCGGTCGTGCCGCAGCAGATACGCGGCGAGGAGCCAGGGTCCGTCGGGGCCGAGCCGGGGCAGGGCCGCATCGACGACGTCGCCGTCGGCCAGGCACAGCAGAGTGCCCACCGGCCAGGCCCACAGATGGTTGCCGCGCTCGAGCAGGCCGATCGCCTCGTCGGGGGTGCGCGGGCGGGGCGTGGACACGGCTGATGCCGCCGCTTGCGGTGACCGGTGCCCGTCGGTGCCGCCCTCCGCGTGCGTCCGCTCCCCGGGGGGCGGTCCGGCATGGTTTCCGGACCGAGCCAGGGACAGCAACTCCACCCAGCTGGGCCCGTCCGAGTCGACGTCGTCGACGGGCTCGGCCGCGGCCGACGCCGTCTCGGCCAGCCGGAGCCAGGCCGCGGCGTCGCCGCCGAGCTCGGCACGGAACAGACGGGCGACTGCGCCCCGCCACGCCTCGGCGAACGCGAGCCGACGCCAGTCGTGCGGGAGGCGGATCATGCGGCGCGCCGGCAGCAGGGCCGGCAACTCGTCGGCCGGAAGGATGCCCTGGGTGTAGGCGCGTTCGGTGAGTCGCGCACTGGAACCCCAGGTCTGCGGGCGCTCGGCCCGCACCTCGGCGAGGGTGGGCGCGGTGTGCCGGCGGCCGGAGGGCAAGGGCTCCGTGCCGTGGGCCGCGCACGCCTGGACGAGCCACTCCGGGGTGGCCAGGCCGGGGGCGTCGTCCCCGTCGTGGCCGGCGAGGAATCGCAGCACATCGGGGTCGGTGGGCAGCGGGGCGTCGGCGGGCGCGACGGAGCGGAGGAGGTCGAGTGCCGCGAGAGCCGCGCGACCGTGACGACCGCGCGGCAGCGGGTGCGGTTCGCCGCCCTGCTCCGGGTGCGCCGCGACGCGGTCGTCGGCACCCGGGTCGGCGGATGCCTCCCCGCCCGTGTCCTCGTCGTCAGGGGCGGTCCGGCCGGCCTCGGCGATCAGCTCACGCAGGGTTCCCCGGTGGGCGGGCAGCAGGGCATCGAGAGCGGCCCAGGTCGCGGGGCGCTCGCCGAGGTGGTCGTCGGCCAGCGATCGCAGTTCGGCCACGGCGGTCTCGGAGAGCAGCTTCCGCTCGGCGAGCCCGGCGAGTGCGGTCACCGCATGGGCGGCCGGACGCGCGATGCGGATCAGCTCCACCGGGTCGAGCAGCCCGGCCGTGACCATGCCATCCGCCCAGCGGGCGGCTTGCGTGTCGAGCGGCTCCTCGGCCAGGCGCTCGGTGGGCGGGGTGTTGTTCCCGGCACGCCGGCCGCCGGCCCGCCAGGGCTCGTTCAGAACGCTGAGCCGGAAGGCCAGCCGCTGAGCGTCGCTCGCCGCCTCGTGGCGGGCGAGTTCCTCGCACGCCTTGGGCATGAACGGGGTTTTCCCATGGGCCTCGCTCAGGGCGTCCAGATCGTGCACGTACGGCTCGGACATCAGGTCGCGCAGGCTGCTGGTTCCCCGGGTCGTGGCCAGGAGTTCCGGCAGGCGCGCGGGGTCCGCGTAGGGCTCGCACCGCTCACGCAGTCCGAGCAGCGCGCGGCCCGACCCGTCGTCCTCGGCCAGGGCGTCGGTGACGGCCGAGACGACGGGCCGGCCCAGATGACGGACGACGGTCCGGTCGTCCAGCAGGGTGCGCACGGCCCCGGGCCCGGTGCGTTCCCAGACCCGGACCAGCGCGTACTGCTGGGCGACGCCGCGGGGGCCGACGGTCAACGCCCTGGCCACGAGCTGTGGATCCCCGGAGCCGAGCAGCGGAGCGAGCCAGGTGCGCGGCGGGTCCCCGCTCGGGTCGGTCAGTTCGGCGCGCAGGGTCTCGTCCATCGGCACCGAGTCGAGGCGGTGCGCGAGGGCGCGACGCAATGACTGAGTGGCGCGCGGACTGCGGTAGACGGCGGCCCCGACCCGGGGGTCCCCGGTGGCGAGCAGCCGGGACAGCACCCGGGTGTCGAGTCGCGGGTGGCGGGCCAGGGAAACGCGGCTGCGGGAGTCGCCGTGCTCGATGACCGCGGTGACGAGGCCCGGTCCCGGCATCGTTCCGCCGGCGAGCAGCGCCTCCAGTGTGCGGTCGGGCAGCGCGGCCAGGGCGTTGGCCGCGTGCTCGGGACGGGCGTGCTCCAGCAGCAGGGCCAGCGTGGTGTGCACACTGCGGGGCGCGGGTGGGCGGAGCTCGCCCGGCGCGGGCGACGGCGCCGGGGGCGGAACGTTGGCGAGCAGCGCGGGCAGGGTGCCACGATGGCCGGCGAGGGCGTCGTGCGCACCGAGCCACCTCTCCGGTGAGCCCGCGAGGTGCCGCTCCACCAACTCCCGCAGCCGGCCCGCCGCATGGTCGTCGATCCCGCCCACGGAGGTGACCGCGGTGGCGACCGTGCGCGCCGGGCGTGTCTCCTCGACCGCCCTCAGCGCCGCGTCCGCCGCGCCCAGGAGCGTATCCGCACCGTCGGCAGGGCGGGACTGCGCCAGGATGGCGCGTACGACGTCGGCGGCGGAACCGTCTTGCGTGCTTCTCATGAACACCATGCTAGGAACGGGGTCTGACAGTCGGTCGTTTGTGCCGCACCCGGCGGGGCGGCCCGGGCGGAGGACGCCAACAGACCTGGGCCTCAGGCGCATTGCGCACTCCTCCTCGCCCTCATCGGGGGGCCGGTCGCCCGGCAGAATGCGAGGGCCGCCCGCCCCGGAGCCGCCGGCAGCCCGTCCCCGTCCACGCCCCCGACGGCCGTGGACCACCGAGGCCTGGCGAGCCTGCCGGACCGGTGCGCTCGCCCGGCCGCGAGAAGCGGCTGCACCCCGTTCGGGACCGCTGCCCGCTCCGTGCGCCGCTGTGTGCACCTGGCCACGGGCCGATTCCGCCCCGGTCACATGCCCCGCGCGTCGCCCTGCCGATGTCCGTCCGGGCCCGTCGCCCCTGCCGATATCCGCCCGCCCCGGGCCTGGCATGAAGCTCTGAATGATGGTTCACTTCTTGCATGGTCTACCGCAAGACTCCTGCCGTGCACGACCGACTGGCCGCCGCCAAGGACCGTCTCGTGGACCGGGCCACCTGCGTGGTCGCCGAGGTGGGCTGGACCGCCGCCTCGGTCACCGCCGTCGCGGCCGCGGCCGGCATGTCCGCCGGGTCGGTGTACCAGCACTTCCCGTCCAAGGCCGCACTCGCGGTCGAGGTGTTCCGCCGCGCCTCGGGGCGGGAGCTCGAGGTGCTGGGCGACGTGCTGCGCCAGGGCAGCGGCAACCCGGTCGAGCGGCTGGCCGTGGGCGTGGGCGTGTTCGCCCGGCGCGCCCTGGAGGCGCGAGGTCTGGCCTACGCCCTGCTCGCCGCCCCGGCCGAGCCCGCGGTCGGGCAGGAGCGGCTGGAGTTCCGGCGCCGCTACCGCGACCTGTTCGCCGAGGTGATCCACGAGGGTGTCGATGCCGGGCTGCTGCCCGAGCAGGACCCGCAGATCACCGCCGCGGCCCTGACCGGTGCGATCGGCGAGGTTCTGGTCGACCCGCTGGCCACGCCCGCCGAGGACGCCACCGACCACCTGATCGCCGAACTGACCGCCATGTCCCTGCGCTGCGCGGGCGCCCGCCCCGCCCCCGCACACCGTTGATCCCGGGAGCCGCACCGATGACCACGACCGCCGCCAACCCCCCGCTGCACAGCAGGCTCAGCGCGCGTACGCACGAGGTGTTCAACCAGGCCCCGCCGCTCGTCGGCCACGACGTCGCCGACGACCCGGCCCTTCTCGAGGGGGTACGACGGGAAGGGGCCGAGTGGTATCTGGACGACCTGCACCGGATCGGCCTTCTCGCAGGCAGTGAGGACGCCCAGCGCTGGGCCGTCGACTCCAACACCCACGAGCCGGTGCTGCGCACCCACGACCGCTACGGCAACCGGGTCGACGAGGTCGACTTCCACCCCTCGTACCACGCACTGATGGACGTGGCCATCCGGGAGGGTCTCGGCGGCGCGCCCTGGGCCGAGGACAGGCCGGGCGTCCATGTCGCGCGTGCCGCCGGCTTCATGGTGTGGAGCAGCGTCGAGCAGGGCCACGGCTGCCCCGTCTCGATGACCTACGCCGTCGTCCCGGCCCTGCGCTCCACGACTGAACTGGCCGAGATCTACGAGCCGTTGCTGACCAGTCGTGTCTACGACCCCGGTCTGCGGGCACCGGCCGCGAAGCGCGGCCTCCTGGCCGGGATGGGCATGACCGAGAAGCAGGGCGGCACCGACGTCCGGGCGAACACCACCACCGCCACCGAGCAGCCCGACGGCACCTGGCGGCTGCGCGGCCACAAGTGGTTCACCAGCGCACCGATGAACGACCTGTTCCTCGTGCTGGCCCAGGCCCCCGGTGGGCTGTCCTGCTTCCTCGTTCCGCGGGTGCTCCCGGACGGCAGCCGCAACACCTTCCGCATCCAGCGGCTGAAGGACAAGCTCGGCAACCGCAGCAACGCCAGCAGTGAGCCGGAGTTCGACGACACCGTCGCCTGGCTCGTCGGCCAGGAGGGCCGCGGCGTGCGCACCATCATCGACATGGTCACCATGACCCGCCTCGACTGCATCCTCGGCTCGGCCACCGGCACCCGTGCCGCGCTGGTGCAGGCGGCCCACCACATCCGCCACCGCTCGGTGTTCGGCGCCAAGCTCATCGACCAGCCGCTGATGCGCAACGTCATCGCCGACCTGGCCCTCGAGTCGGAGGCCGCCACCACCCTCGCGCTGCGGATCGCCGGCGCGGCCGACCGCGCCCAGCGCGGCGACGGCGCGGAGCAGGCCTTTCTGCGTCTGGCCACCGCCGTCGGCAAGTACTGGGTCTGCAAGCGCCAGCCCGCGGCGGTGGCGGAGGCGCTGGAGTGCCTCGGCGGAAACGGATACGACGAGGCGTCCGGCTTGCCGAGGCTCTATCGAGAGGCCCCGCTCAACGGCATCTGGGAGGGATCCGGCAACGTCAACGCCCTCGACGTACTGCGCGCCCTGACCCGCGAACCCGGAACGCTGGACGCATACCGGGCGGAGGTCGAGGCGGCCGCAGGGGCCGACACCCGGCTCGACCACGCCTGGCGCGAACTGCGCGCGCAGCTCGTGCCGAGCGAGGACGCCGAAATCGGCGCCCGTCGGCTCGTCGAGCGCATGGCACTGGTCCTCCAGGGTTCGCTCCTCGTCCGGTACGCGCCCGCGGCGGTCGCCGACGCCTTCTGCGCCTCCCGTCTCACCGGAGACCGCGGTCTCGCCTTCGGCACCCTGCCGACCGGCCTCGACCTCGCCGCCGTCATCGACCGCATCCCGGGCGCCACCGGCTGAATGAGGGGCGCCCGGGCCGGCCGGAAGCCGTGTCGTCCCGGGCGCCCCGTGTCGTCCCTGGCGCCGGTCCGCGTACGAACGCACGCCGTGGGCGGCGGCCGACCGCCTCGCACGACGGCACGCGGTGTGGGGTCAGGGCGAAGGCCCGAACCACGAATCCGTCGTCCCGCTCAGGGGGCACCTTTCGGGATCGCTGGTCATGACCTTGTCGACGGTGGGGTCGTGACGGTCGGCGCGACGGGGGCGGCCGCAGACGGTCTCGCGCGGACGACGGCCTGGTCGCCCCGTGGCCCGAACAGATGCAGGATCTCCACGGCGCTCGTGCCCGCCGGACCGAACCAGTGCGGTTCGGAGGTGTCGAACTCGGCCACTTCGCCGGGGGCGAGTGTGACGTCGTGCTCTCCGAGCAGGAGGCGCAGCTCGCCCGCGAGGACGTAGAGCCACTCGTAGCCGCCATGGGTCACCAGTTTCGGCTCCCGCGGTGCCAGAACCTGCTTGAACACCTGCACCCGGCCCGGGTACTGCGTGAGCGGCACGAGGACGCTGCCGTGCCCCTTGTGCAAGGGCTTGAGATGCACCCGCGGATCACCGCTGGCCGGCGCGGCCACCAGCTGGTCGAGTGCGACGCGGTGGGCACGCGCGAGCGGGATCAGCAGGTCCAGGGTCGGGCGCCGCTTGCCCGACTCGAGACGGGACAGCGTGCTCACCGAGATCCCGGTGGTGGCCGCGAGGGCCTCCAGCGTGAGCCCCCGGTCCCTGCGCAGCGTCCGCAGCCGAGGCCCGATGCCGTCGAGGATCTGCTCCAGTTCCGCATCCATGGGGCCATTTTTGCAGCCTCAGCAAAAACCGTGGGCGGCGGTGGCCGTCCGGCCCGAGCCTTGCCGGGCAGGTGCTCCCGGATGTGAGAGGTTGACCGTGACCGTGACGTTTCCCCCTGTTCAGCCCGTGCTCAGTGCGCGCAGACGCTGGACGGTGCTGGCCGTCTGCTGCTTGAGCATGTTCCTGGTGGGTCTGGACACCACCATCGTCAATGTGGCTCTGCCCGCCATCGGACGCGGCCTGGACGCCGGGACCCGCGGTCTCGAATGGACCGTCGACGCGTACACCCTCGTCCTGGCCGGCCTCCTGATCTCCTCCGGTGCGCTGGCGGACCGCTTCGGACGCCGACGGGTGTTCCGGACTGGGCTGGCCGTGTTCGGCGTGGCCTCGCTGGTCTGCGCGCTGGCCCCCTCGGTCGGCACACTCGTCGCGGCCCGTGCCGTCCAGGGAATCGGCGCCTCGATGCTCAGCCCCGTGGCGCTCGCGATCGTGGTGAGCGCGATGCCCGATCCGAAGGAGCGCGCGCAGGCGATCGGCGTCTGGGCATCGGTCTTCGGGCTCAGCATGGCCGCTGGTCCGCCGGCGGGCGGCGCCCTCATCGCGGCGTTCGGCTGGCGGTCGGTGTTCTGGGTCAATGCGCCGGTCATCCTGGCCGCGCTCGTGCTCAGCGCCGTGTACGTGCCGGAGTCCCGGGCGGCGCGTGCGCAGCGGCTCGATCTGCCGGGCCAGGCCCTGCTGACCGCGGTCATCGGGACATCGGTCGGTGTCCTGATCGAAGGGCCGCACCTCGGCTGGACGTCGCTCGCGGCACTGGCCGCGTATGCGTTCGCTGCCGTGGCGACGGCCGGATTCGTGTGGGTCGAGATCCGTCGGCGCGAACCGCTGATGGACCTGCGGCTCTTCCGGCGACCGGCCTTCAGCAGTGCGGTCCTTGGAGCCGGGGCGGTCTTCGTCGCCCTGGCCGTGACGCTGCTGCTCAACACCCTCTATCTTCAGCACACCCGGGGATGGACGCCGCTGGCGGTCGGCGTGTCGACCCTGCCCATGGCGCTCGGAGCGACCGTCTGCGCACCCTTGTCCGGGCTGCTGGTCGGTCGCGTCGGGCCGCGGCTGCCGCTCGTCCTGGCCGGAGGCTTCATCGCGGTCGGCGGACTCTGCCTGGTCCGGCTCGACCCGCACACGAGCCTGCTGCTGCTTCTGTCGGCCTACCTGTTCATCGGCATCGGGTTCGGCTTCGCCAACGCCCCGATCACCAACGCCGCAGTGAGCGGACTGCCTCCCGCCCGTGCCGGTGTGGCCGGCGCGATCACGTCCACCGCGCGCCAGTTCGGCTCCGCGGTCGGCATCGCCATCGCGGGCGGACTGGTCGCGGGTACCGGCCCGACGGGGCTGGCGCACGCCTCCCGCCCCGGCTGGATGCTGGTCGCCGCCTGCGGAGCCTTTCTGCTCCTCGTGGCCCGCGCATCGCGGCCCGCGAAGGACACGAAGCCCACCGCGCCCGAGGACGTACGGCGATCCGCATGACCCGTCGCGCCACACCGGCGTCGGTCGACGGGCGGCACCGCCGGGTCGCCGGGTGGCGTGCGAGGCGCTTGCGGGCCAACGGAACGGGGATCCCCGTCAGCTGCACTGCCAGGTGAACATCGCACGGTCGAAGCGGCGTTCGGCCAGGTCCTCGGGGCGTATCAGCCAGTACAGACTGCCGCAGTCGCCCCACATCATGCCGGCGTCGTCGTCGGAGCCGAACTGGGCGAGCAGCACCCAGCGGAGGGCCTCCTCCTCGATACGGGGGTCGTTCCACGGTGGGCTGCCGAGAACGCCGTGGGCGACCTCGGACTCCACCTCGTCCTGCTCCGGGTCGGCATGGCCACCGAGTTGGTGCACACTCGAGCCGATGTCCCACAGGGCCTCCCTGAAGTCGTCGTCCCACAGGGGGTGGTCGTCGGACATCGGAGCGAACTCCCGGTAGACCACCGGATGCCAGAGGTACGGCGCCGTCGTCTGCACGCGCGCTGTCAACGCCACCTGGGGGTACGGCCGAATGCCCTCCGGCGCCGCTCGCTCTGCGACGGCGACGCCCGCCGGTATGTACAGCACTCGCGCTCCGGCCCAGCTGCCGGGGTCACGGGGCGCGACCCTCGCCCGGCCGTCGTCCAACTGCCCGTCGAAGTGGAAGAAGGCCAGCGTGCCGTCCACGGGCAGGGCGATGTCCAGGGCGGCGGAGGGGAGCGCGGCGCAGTCGACCGAAGCGATGAAGGAGAGCGGTCCGTAGCCCTCCCACACAGGCCACTCCCCGTCCTCCGGAAGCTCCGGCAGGCCGCCCAGCCGGCCGACGAGCGGCTCCGCACCGCCACCAGCGGGCGAGGCGTTCTCCAGGCTCAGCGCCGGACGGAACAGACCGGTCCAGCGCTCGGCGATCTCGGCGGGCAGGTACTCGCGGGCGAGCGCGTGCAGTGCGTCGGTGGTGCTCTGTGTCATGGGAACGATGATGCACGGGCCCACTGACAACGGACCGCCCTGGAACGTGATGGGCGGCCGGCCGGCGCAACTCGGTTCGTCGTCAGGTGTCCTGGGTGTCAGTGGCGCGCAGTACGTTCCGGCCATGGGTATCTATCTGGTCAGTGTCGGCGCGGAGGAATGGTTCGGTGAGGAGGAGGGCGGGTGGGGTGAAGTCGCCTCGGCGCTGAACGAAGAGCTGAGGCGGCGGGGTCTGGCGCCCTACGAGTCGGTGCCCGGGAAAGGGGAATGCGTCCGTGGTTCGGGCCAGGCTTTCGAGGAGAAGCTGATCCCGTCCATGGACGGGTTCGCAGCGCTGTGCCAGGCACACCTCTCGCGCACGGAGGTGGAGGCCGTCTGCGGCTGGACGGTGCTGGTGCCGGTGTCACTGGACGAGGAGATCCGGTTGCCCTTCGAGAGCAGCTACACGGATTCGACCGTGATCGTCGGTGCTCCTCAGGTACTGGCCCACGTCGAGCGACTGGCGGCAGCCATCGAACTTCCGGCCGAGGCGCCGACGACGTGCGACAACCTCGACCTGACCATGTGGTTCATGGACGGAGCGGCGAAGGAACTTGCCGCGTCCCGACCGGGACCATGGGGCGACGATCTGGATACGGCCTTCTACGTCGCGCTGTACCTGCGCGCCGCCCAGCACTCACTGCGGCGCGGCTGCCCGATGGTCTACTGCTGATCTCGCGAGTGGCGGGGTTCTCCTCGGACCGGAAGCCCGGGACCCTCGCCGCACGGTTCTCCAGTACGGACCCGGCCAGGCCCCTGCCCAGGAGACACTCCTGGGCGGGTGTGCTGCCTCGCGCAGGTGCCGCGGGCGTGGACTCTGCGTCACTGCGCGGGTGCCCGGGCGGCGGCCCAGCAGGCCGTGCCGAGGAGGTCGTGGCCCGCGGGGGAGGCGAGCCAGTCGTCCAGGGCGGCCCTGTCCACCGCCGTGTACCGTCCCGCGGCGGCCAATGCGGGGGCGAGCTGGTCGAGGTTCGAGAGGAAGAACCTCGTCGCGTTCCGGTCGTGGCCGAGCACCAACGGGTGGTAGTCCGTCGCGATGGCGGTCAGCCCGGCATCGGCCAGCATGGTGGGCGTCCGCCGGTGGACCGTCGCGTCGCTGCCCATCTGGTCGCTCAGAAGGCCGGTGACGGCGCGCACGGCGGTACGGACCGGAAGGTGGGGGGAGTGCTCGCCCGCGGTGAGGTCGATACCCTCCAGGGCAAGCCATCCGCCGGGCCTGAGCCATCGCGCTGCCCGTCCGACCACCCGACCGGGTTCGGGGAGATGGGCCAGAAGCCCTCGGGCGTGGACGAGGTCGAAGGACCGGGGCGGGAAGTCCTCGTGGCGGACGTCGTGCCGCAGGACACGAAGGTTGGCCGGGCCTTCGTTCAGGAACCTGGTGTCGATGTCGGTGGCGACGGTCTCGCCGTCGGGGGCGCTTTCGGCGAGCCAGCAGGCGAGCGAGCCCGCTCCGGCTCCCAGCTCTGCGCAACGCCACCAGGGCTGCGGGTCCAGACGCCGCAGGCAGGCCCGGGAGAACGGGTCCCACATGTCCTGGAGGTTCCTCAACCTCCGTAGTTCCGAGGGTTCTTCATGGCTGATGCTGCTGGCGGCGTAGTCGGCCCACTGCCGTTCGGTCATGGTGCCTCGGCCTCCTCGAGCTGCGCGGTCGGCACGTCGGTCCGGCGACGCGTGATCCGCTCCTGCTGCCTGCGGGACATGCTGCCGCCCCGAGCCTCCACGGTTCGGCGAAGGCTCCGCCGTGCGGAGCGTACTGACGTGGGC
The DNA here is from genome assembly GCF_053593975.1 of Streptomyces sp. NPDC002004. Classification (NCBI taxonomy): domain Bacteria; kingdom Bacillati; phylum Actinomycetota; class Actinomycetes; order Kitasatosporales; family Streptomycetaceae; genus Streptomyces; species Streptomyces sp. NPDC002004. Next base: position 72,526 of record NZ_JBSFDP010000024.1, on the reverse strand, counting down.
GCAGGACCGCAGCACACCTCCTGCGCCATCTCTCGTGCCCGGGCCTGTGGTCCCGGACCGTACGTCAGTTGCACTGCGGGCACACCGGACAGCCCGGCCGCCGCACCGGTGCGGGGTGCGGCGACCGAGGTCTCTCAGGAGTAGGTCCAGCGCCACGCGTTCGCGCTGTAGGAGCACCTGATCCGCGCACCGCTCGCGGTCGTCGTGCGCGCCCCGTGGTCGCTGTTCCGGCAGAACTGCCCCGCCTGGTAACAGTTTCCCGCGTTGGACACGATGGAGCACGCGCCGGCGTTGCTGTTCCCTCCGCCCCCGCTGTAACTCGTGCCGGAGCCCGAGGCCCGGGCGGCGGCTTCGGTGACCGTGACGGTCGGGCCGGGCGTCTTGACGATCTTGGTCCGGGTGACCGTGGGCGCGGGCCGAGGATCGGCCGTCTCGGTGGCCGTGGCCGTGGCCGTGGCCGTGACGGTCACGGTGGGTACGGGCTTCGCGGCGAGCGCCTGAGCGGCGGTCACCTCGTCGTGCGCGGACTGGGTGTCGCCGATCGCCCCGAAGGCGAACAGGGCGACGCTTGCGACCCAGACGCGCTTGCGCTTGTACAGCGGTCTGGTGTCGGCCGGGCGCTGCGGGGTGTTGTACGGATTCACGGTCCCCCCTGGGGATGCTCGTGGTCCTGTGACCGGTCGCCGGATGCTCCGGGCGGCCACGGTGGGTCGGCGGGACGCAGCGACCTCCGGGGCGTCGCCGGGGAGGGGCGTCGGAGGGCCGGAGGCCGCGGCCGCGCCCGGGCCGGGCGCGGCGGATGCCTGCTCGAAGGGGGCAGCCAAGGCCGCAGTTGCCGCGGCTGGCGGCACTGTCGGTGTTCAGCCGCACGCATGCCGCGGGCGACGCGGCGACGGCGAGGCCGCCGCGGCGATGCCCCCCCCCCGAGCCTCAGGCAGTGGGCGGGCTCAGCCGTGGTAGGTGATGTAGCCGTTGCCGTCGGAGTCGGACCCGCTCCTGGTGTACGCGTGGACGTCGGCGCGGCTGCCGGAAGGCTTGTAGAGGTAGATGGTGTCCCGGTCGTTGTTCCACATGAAGTTGCAGTTCTGGCGGTAGACGACGTTCTTCGCGTCGGAGTCCGTCCCGTGACCGCCGCGCAGCTTCACGTAGTCGCCCGGCTGGAGGTAGTGGTTCGCCGGGAAGGCGAAGCGGTTTCCGGTGGCGTCCTTGACGACGTAGCCCTTGAGGTTGACCGTCGCGCTGCGCGAGTAGTTCTTGATCGTGAGGTACTCGTCCTTGCTGTTGCCGGTGCTGCAGCTGTTGGAGTCCCGGCCGGGTGCGTCGTACTGGATGCCCTTGATCTTCAGGGCCGACGAGTACTCGGTGGCCTGTGCCGGGGCGGCGACGACGACGGCGAGCGTCGCGGCGGTGGCAACGGAAGCGGCAGCCAGGGTGTAGCGCATGCGCATGAGGAATCCCCCCTCAGTTGTGCGGATGGAGCGCGAGGAGCTTACACAACGTATGAACATCAAGTGACCGCATTGTGCGGAAGACGTGAAGGTGGCTGGGTCGACCGGGCGGTGGCGGGCGTTCGAACCGGTTCGCCGAGCTCTGTTCCGCAGTGTCAAAGTGCCGCAGGGATCCCCTGATTGAATGCTCCGTCCATCCGTCACGTCCTTGCGTCGGCCCCTGAGCCGAGAGGCGTCCGACCGCTCACGTGACAGTCGCCCGGTCGGACCGTTGTCCTGGGCGCGGGGCGGGTTGGTCGCGCATCCGGGCCCGCGCCAGGCACCAGGTGGTCACGCCCACCACCAGTGCGGCACCGGCGGCGTACGCGGGGAGCCAGAGCGTCGTCGTGGCGGCCAGGCAGTCGGCCACCGCCTGATGGCCGCGGAACTGCTGTGTGTAGGTCGACACGGGGCTGTCGTGGCCCATGAGGTTCGACAGTGCGGCCTGCTCCTGGACCACCTCGAACCTGCCCAGTTCGGGGCAGCCGCTTCGGGAACCGGGCATCGGGAACAGCCATTTCGTGCGCTGCAGCACGGGCGCCACGGTGATCGCCACGCACAGGCCGACGACGAGCGAAAAGGCGATCAGATTCAGCGCGTGCGCAGGACGGAAACCGCCTGTCCAGGTCGGCAGTCGGTAGAAGGAGAAGATCACCGCCAGAAGCGTCACCCCGATGTACGTGGCGAACCACTGCCACGAACCCTGCGCGAGTGCGAACGTGAGCACGGCGGCGAGTCCGATGCCGATGATGCCCGCCTGGCCGCTGGTGTCCCGGGCCATGCCGCCCGGGGATGCCGGTGAGCGGGTTCCTTGAGGGGTGGGGGCGGTCATGTGTCCCTCCTCCAGGTCGGGGGCACCAGCATCCGGCACACGGGCAGCTGCCTGTCCGTGCCATGCCGGACCGGTCATCGGCCCTGCCCGGTTGGCCGGATGGTCGTACCGATGGGCGGCGGCTCCGGTCCCGGCCCCCGGCGGCGCGGGGCCACGCGGCCGTACGCCGCTGCGTGATCCCTTCGTGCGGCCGGGGCGGTGACGTGCGGCGTGGGGCACACTGCCTCTATTTATAAGTGTTGGCTTATATAAGTGGCCCGTGGCATAGTCGACTCCATGCATGCATTCGACGTCCTGGGGGATCCGGTCAGGCGCCGGATATTGGAGCTGCTCGCGGCAGGCGAGCGGGCTTCTGGCGAGGTCAGTGCGGTGGTCCGGGAGGAATTCGGGATCTCCCAGCCGGCCGTGTCGCAGCATCTGCGGGTGTTGCGGGAGAGCGGGTTCGCATCCGTGCGCGCAGAGGGCACCCGGCGGCTGTACGCCGTCGAGGCAGAGCCCCTGCGGGAGGTGGACGCCTGGCTGGAGAGGTTCCGCGGGTTCTGGGAGCAGCGGCTCGACGCGCTCGGGACGGAACTGGCCCGCGGCAGGCGCGAGCGCAGGCTGAGAGAGGAAGTGAGCGGGGATGAGTGAGATCGTCGAGGAGATCAACCGTCTGCACCGGGAGGTCGGAACCCGGCAGGTCGCGGCGGGTGAGGCGCGCACCGTGCTGTTGAGGCGTACGTACGACGCCGATGTCGCCGACGTGTGGGACGCCGTGACATCACCCGACCGGATCGCGCGGTGGTTCCTGCCGGTCACCGGTGAGTTCGAGGTCGGTGGCCGCTACCAGCTGGAGGGGAACGCCGGAGGCGACATCCTCGACTGCGTGGCGCCGGAGCGGCTGCGGGTGAGCTGGCTGTTCGGGCCCGAGCCCGGCTTCAGTGAGGTCGAGGTGCGGCTGACTCCCGAGGGCGAGGGGCGCACGGTCCTCGAACTGGAGCATGTGGCCGTGGTGCCGGATGAGTTCTGGGGGCAGTTCGGGCCCGGAGCGGTGGGAGTCGGGTGGGACATGGTGTTCCTCGGGCTCGGGATGCACCTCGCGGGCGGCGGGATCAGCAGGGAGGAAGCCGCGGCCTGGCAGACGTCGCCCGAGGCGAAGGAGTACATGACCCGCTCGGGCGAGGAGTGGGGCGCCGCGTACGCGGCCTCGGGTGCGGATGGGGAGGTCGTGAAGGCCACGACCGCGGCGACGATCGCCTTCTACACCGGAGCGTAGGCACGGCGAACCCGGGTGTGCGGCCCGCGGAGGGGAGCGGGGCCTCGCATCTGCTCGGGCGTGAGCAGGTGCGGGGCGGGAATGGGGCGATGTCGGTGCGGGGCCGCGTCGTACGGGATGCCCGTCGGCTTCGCGACGAGGGTGTGGTTCAGCCGTCCTGTCCGCCGAACGCCCTGAGGATGCGCTCGGCGGCGAGCGTGGCCGTCAACTTCCCTTCCCTGACGTGCTGTTCCAGCTCGGGTGCGAGGGACCGTACGACCGGATCGGCGTGCAGACGGCCGAGCAGCTCGTCACGGACCATGTTCCAGGTCCAGTCGACCTGCTGGTCGCGCCGCTTGGCGGCGAGCCGGCCGGTCGAGTCGAGCAGGGCGCGGTGCTGTTCGATGCGCTCCCAGAGCGTGTCGAGACCCGCCGATTCCCGTGCGCTGCAGCTCAGCACCGGCGGAGTCCAGGCCGCGTCCTTGCCGTGCATGAGCCGCAGGGCACCCGCCAGTTCCCGGGCCGCCGCCCGGGCGTCGCGCTCATGCGGGCCGTCCGCCTTGTTGACGGCGATCACGTCGGCCAGCTCCAGGACACCCTTCTTGATGCCCTGCAACTGGTCCCCCGTGCGGGCCAGCGTCAGCAGCAGAAAGGTGTCGACCATGTTCGCCACGGCGGTCTCGGACTGGCCGACGCCCACCGTCTCCACGAGGACCACGTCGTAGCCCGCGGCCTCCATCACCACGATCGACTCGCGCGTGGCCTTCGCGACACCGCCGAGGGTGCCGGCGGTGGGGGAGGGGCGCACGAAGGCCGCCGGATCGACGGCCAGCCGCTCCATCCGTGTCTTGTCGCCCAGGATCGAGCCGCCGGTGCGGCTGGACGACGGGTCGACGGCGAGCACCGCGACCCGGTGCCCGAGCGAGGTGAGCATGGTGCCGAACGCGTCGATGAACGTGGACTTGCCCACGCCCGGCACACCGCTGATGCCGATGCGCCGGGCACGGCCGCTGTGCGGAAGCAGCTCGGTCAGCAACTCCTGCGCCAGTGCCCGGTGCTGGGGCCGGGTGGACTCGACGAGGGTGATGGCGCGCGCGATGACGCCACGCTTCCCCTCCAGGACACCCTTCACATACGTGTCGAGGTCGATTGCCATGGGCTCAGACGTCGTGCCCCAGGTCGGCGGACAGCCGCGTCACCAGGTCGTACGCCGCGTCCGGGATCACTGTCCCGGGCGGGAACACGGCCGCGGCGCCCATCTCCAGCAGGGTCGGCACGTCCTGCGGCGGGATCACCCCGCCGACCACGATCATGATGTCCTCGCGGCCCTCCTCGGCGAGGTGCTCGCGCAGCGCCGGCACGAGGGTGAGATGCCCGGCGGCCAGTGAGTTCACCCCGACGATGTGCACGTCCGCCTCGACGGCCTGACGGGCCACCTCGGCCGGGGTCTGGAACAGCGGGCCGACATCGACGTCGAAGCCGAGGTCGGCGAAGGCCGTGGCGATCACCTTCTGGCCGCGGTCGTGGCCGTCCTGGCCCATCTTGGCGACCAGGATGCGCGGGCGACGGCCCTCGGCCTCCGCGAAGTCGTCCACCAGGGTGCGGGTGCGGTCGACGGACGGGGACTCGCCTGCTTCGTTGCGGTACACGCCGGAGATCGTACGGATCTGGCTCGCATGCCGCCCGTACACCTTCTCCAGGGCGTCCGAGATCTCACCGACGGTGGCCTTGGCGCGGGCCGCGTGCACCGCCAGCTCCAGCAGGTTGCCCTCGCCCCCGGCGGCCCGCGTCAGCGCGTCGAGCGCGTCCTGGCACACCTGCTCGTCGCGCTCCGCGCGCAGCCGCCGCAGCTTCTCGATCTGCTGGGCGCGTACGGAGGAGTTGTCGACCTTGAGCACCTCGATCTGCTCGTCGTTCTCCACGCGGTACTTGTTGACGCCGATGACCGGCTGCCGCCCGGAGTCGATCCGCGCCTGGGTCCGGGCCGCGGCCTCCTCCACCCGCAGCTTCGGAATGCCGGCGTCGATGGCCTGCGCCATGCCGCCGGCCTCCTCGACCTCCTGGATGTGCTGCCAGGCCCGGCGGGCGAGGTCGTACGTCAGCTTCTCGACGTATGCGCTGCCGCCCCACGGGTCGATCACCCGGGTGGTACCGGACTCCTGCTGGATGAGCAGCTGCGTGTTGCGGGCGATGCGCGCCGAGAAGTCGGTGGGCAGCGCGAGCGCCTCGTCGAGGGCGTTGGTGTGCAGCGACTGGGTGTGGCCCTGGGTCGCGGCCATGGCCTCCACGCACGTACGCGTCACGTTGTTGAACACGTCCTGCGCCGTCAGGGACCAGCCTGAGGTCTGCGAGTGGGTGCGCAGGGACATGGACTTGGAGTTCTTCGGGTCGAACTGCTTCACCAGCTTCGCCCACAGCAGGCGCGCCGCCCGCAGCTTGGCGACCTCCATGAAGAAGTTCATGCCGATGGCCCAGAAGAAGGACAGCCGGGGCGCGAAGGCGTCCACGTCCAGGCCCGCCTCCCGCCCGGCCCGGATGTACTCCACGCCGTCCGCGAGCGTGTACGCGAGCTCCAGGTCGGCCGTCGCGCCCGCCTCCTGGATGTGGTACCCGGAGATGGAGATGGAGTTGTACCGCGGCATCCGCTGCGAGGTGTAGGCGAAGATGTCGGAGATGATCCGCATCGACGGCTTCGGCGGATAGATGTAGGTGTTGCGGACCATGAACTCCTTGAGGATGTCGTTCTGGATGGTCCCCGCCAGCTTCTCCGGCGGCACTCCCTGTTCCTCCGCAGCCACGATGTACAGGGCCAGCACCGGCAGCACGGCACCGTTCATCGTCATCGACACGGTCATCTTGTCCAGCGGGATGCCGTCGAACAGCTGCCGCATGTCGTAGATGGAGTCGATGGCCACGCCCGCCATGCCGACGTCACCGGTCACCCGCGGGTGGTCGCTGTCGTAGCCGCGGTGGGTGGGCAGGTCGAAGGCGACCGACAGACCCTTCTGGCCCGCCGCCAGATTGCGCCGGTAGAAGGCGTTGGACTCCTCGGCGGTGGAGAAGCCCGCGTACTGGCGGATCGTCCAGGGCTGGTTGACGTACATCGTCGGGTACGGGCCTCGCAGATACGGCGCGATGCCCGGATACGTGCCCAGGAAGTCCAGGCCCTCCAGGTCACGGCCGGTGTAGAGCGGCTTGACCGTGATGCCTTCCGGCGTCTCCCACAGCAGGTCGTCCCCGCCGGCGGCCCGCTTGACGGCCGTACGCCATTCGTCGGCACCGCCGTCGGCGGACGGGGTGCCCAGCTCGATCCCGGAGAAGTCGGGGATTCCCATCAGGACACTCCCATGCGGTCGAAGGCGGCGGACAGGACGGCGACGGCGTCGCAGCCCGCGAAGATGTACGAGTCGACTCCCGGGTGCTGCCCGGGGCGTCCGGCGAGGAACACGTGCGAGGCGCCCGCCGACCTGAGTTGGTCGGCCACCGCTGCCGCCTGCTCCTCGTACAGGGCGTCACTGGAGCACAGGCAGACCTCCGTTGCGCCGCTCTCCTCGAACGTGCCTTCCGTGACCGGCTCGATGCCGCCCGCCTGGAAGAGGTTCGAGGCGAAGGTCGTGCGTGCGGTGTGCGCGGCGGCGGGACCGATCGAGGCCAGGAAGACCCGCGGCCGGGACCCCGTCGCGGCGAGGTGGGCGTCGGAGCGCGCACGCAGAGCCTCGTACGCCTCGTCGCGCCGCACGCGCGGAAGTCCCCCGGACAGCGGCACGGGGGCCGGCTCGCGCTCCACGGTGCGTTCGGCCAGGTGCGGGAACTCACTGACGCCGGTGATGGGTTCGCGCCGCTTGGCCAGCTTGGCGGTGCGCGCCTCCCACGTCCTCGCCAGGTCCTCGCGGACACGGCCGGAGCGCAGTGCGGCCGCGAGACCGCCGTCCTTCTCGATCGAGCGGAAGAACTCCCAGCCCGCGCGGGCGAGTTCGTCGGTGAGCTGCTCCACGTACCACGAGCCGCCCGCCGGGTCGATCACCCGGGACAGATGCGACTCCTCGACCAGGATCGTCGACGTGTTGCGCGCGATGCGCCGCGCGAAGGCGTCCGGCAGGCCGAGGGCGTGGTCGAAGGGCAGTACGGTGACCGCGTCGGCGCCACCGACCCCGGCGGCCAGCGTGGCGATCGTCGCCCGCAGCATGTTCACCCACGGATCGCGGCGCGACATCATCACCGGAGAGGTCACCGCGTGCTGCACCTGCGCACCCGCGCCCGGCGCCCCGCACACCTCGCCGACCCGCGCCCACAGGCGGCGCGCCGCCCGCAGCTTGGCGATGGTGAGGAACTGGTCGGCCGTGGCCGCGTACCGGAACTCCAGCTGGGCGCAGGCCTGTTCGACGGACAGTCCCGCCTCGGTCAGCTCCCGCAGATAGGCGACACCGGTGGCCAGGGAGCTGCCCAGCTCCTGCGCGGCCGAGCCGCCGGCCTCGTGGTACGGCAGCGCGTCCACGGTCAGCGCACGCAGGCCCGGGTAGTCCTCGGCGCACTCCCGCGCCAGCGCGGCCACCGGAGCGAAGTCGAGCGCCTCACCCGTACGGGCCTCGTGGCCCAGCGGGTCGGCGCCGAGGCTGCCGCGCGCCGCTTCCTTGGCGACGCCCCGTTCGGTGTACAGCCGCAGCAACTCCCGTGCGGCGGATTCGGCGTCGCGGCCCGCGTCGAGCACGACCGGTGCGAGGTCGAGGTAGACGCCGTCGAGAGCCCGGCCGAGCGACGACACCGGGATGCCGCTGTCGCCGACGGTCAGCCAGAGCGAGGTGACGCCGTTCTCCAGGTCGGTCAGGACGGCGGAGTTGTCCGTCCTCGTGTGCTGCTGGCGCACATCCCAGCCGCCGACGGTGTTCCCCTCGGCGCGGCCGCCCCGTACGAACGGTGCAAATCCCGGGAAACCGGGGTCGGGTGCGGCGCCGTCCGCGCTGTAGAGGGGCCGGGTGCGCAGGCCGTCCTCCAGCGCGGTGGACAGGGCGTCCTCCGCTGCCGAGCCCGACACCTCCTTGCCCGACTTGCGCAGAACGCCCTCCACCAGGCGTTGCCACTGTTCATGCGTCGCGTCAGGAAATTCGGCGGCGAGCGCGAGCCCGTCGTCAGGCAGGACTGTCATGCTCGGATGCTAGGTCAGGTCGACAGAGGAGCAGCAGAGGACAGGGCTGTGACCTTGCCCTCTCCCGTCATGTGACCCGGCTCTCCCGGCACGCTCTTGATCACGGGAGGGGAATGTTCTACGGAGTCACCCGGGCGCCGGGTGCGGCGGGGCGGGCAGCACCAGGGCGTCGCGAACCCGGACCACACGGGCTCGCACCGCGGGCAGTTCGCGGCAGTCCGGCGGGGCCGTCAGCAGGTCCTGCCCCCAGGGGGCGTTCGGGGCCGAAGCCGCACGGCAGCCGGCTGCGATCCGCTGCACGCGGCGCCCGGCGAGCCGCACGGCGCCGGGTCGCGACTTTGCGGACACCCCCTAAGGCGACGCGCCGGGCAGCGACTGCTCGGTCCAGACGGTTTTGCCCTCACGTGTGTAGCGGGTGCCCCAGCGGTCGGTGAGCTGGGCCACCAGGAGCAGGCCGCGCCCTCCTTCGTCGGTGCTGCCCGCGCGGCGCAGGTGGGGGGTGGTGCTGCTCGGGTCGGAGACCTCGCAGATGAGGCAGCGGTCGAGCACGAGCCGCAAGGTAACCGGCCCGCCCGCGTATCGGTAAGTGTTGGTGACCAGTTCGCTGACGATGAGTTCGGTGGTGAAGACCATGCTCTCGAGCCCCCAGGCTGCGAGCTGATCCGCGGCCAGTTTCCGGGCCTGGGAAGGGGCGATCGGCTCCGCGGTCAGCGTCCATGTGCCCACCCGGTCCGGCGCCAGCATGGAGGTCCTGGCGATGAGCAGCGCGACGTCGTCGGCGGGGCGGTCGGGCTGCAGCGCGTCCACGACCGCCCGGGACGTCTCTTCCAGCGACCGGCCGGGGCGGATCAGCTCGTCGAACATCAGGGACAGGCCCGCGTCGATGTCGTGGCCCGGAGTGTCGATGAGCCCATCGGTGTAGAGCACCAGCAGACTGTCCTCGGCCAGATCCAGGTCGGCGGTCTCGAAGGGCAGTCCACCCAGCCCGAGCGGCGGGCCGGCGGGCACGTCCGACAGGCTCACCTTGCCGTCCGGTGTGACGACCGCCGGCGGTGGGTGACCGGCGCGTGCAAGGGTGCAGCGCCGGGTGATCGGGTCGTACACCGCGTACAGACAGGTCGCCCCGACCACCTGGTTGACCGGCGGGCGGTTGCCGTTCATCTCCTGCTCGGCGGCGAGGCGTTGAACGAGGTCGTCGAGGTGGGAGAGGATCTCGTCGGGTTCGAAGTCGAGGTCGGCCAAGGCGTGCACGGCGGTGCGCAGCCGGCCCATCGTGGCGGCGGCGTGGAAACCGCGGCCGACCACGTCGCCGACGACCAGCGCGACCCGGGCCCCGGAGAGCGGGATGACGTCGAACCAGTCGCCGCCGACACCTGTGGTGGCTCCCGCGGGCAGATAGCAGTGGGCGACCTCGATGGCCGACTGGCTGGGCAGCTCATGGGGGAGCAGGCTCTGCTGCAGTGCGAGCGCGGCCTGGTGCTGCTGGGTGTAGCGGCGGGCGTTGTCGATGCACACGGCGGCGCGGGTGGCGAATTCCTCGGCAAGGGTGAGATCGTCCTGCTCGAACGGCTCGGGGCGCCGCGAGCGCCAGAGGCTGACCATGCCCAGCACGAGTCCCCGGGCGGTCAGCGGCACCACCATCAGCGAATGGACGTCCGGCGCCCCGGCCGGCCCGGTTGGCGGCCGATCCGGGGCGTCCGGGCTCGCGGGATCCTCCAGATGGGACTTGAGGACCGGAAGCTGTGAGGTCAGGCATCGGGCCTGCGGCGAGTCCGGGGGGTAGTGGATCACCTTGCCGACCAGCCGCATCAGCTGCTCGGCCTCGGGCGTCAGGGCCTTGGCGGCCATCCTGCACACCGGTCCGAAGGGGTCCCGGGAAGGCTCCTGACCACGGCTCACCGGTTCGAGCAGATCAACCGATATGCAGTCGGCGAGGTCCGGGACCGCCACGTCGGCGAGTTCCCTGGCGGTCTGCGCGACGTCAAGTGTCGTACCGATGCGGGCGCCGGCCTTGTTGAGCAGTGCGAGACGGCGCCGGGCCCGGTAACCATCCGTGACGTCCTCGACCAGCTCGGTGACTCCGAGGGTGCGCCCCGCGGCGTCCTCCATCCGGAAGGCCGACACGGACACGAAAAGCTCCTGTCCCGGATTGTGGCGCAGCCGGCAGGGCTGCTCCGTGAAGATCATCGGCTGCCCGGTCTCCAGGACGTGCTGAAGGCCGCGCTCCACCATCTCCGCGTCCGGGCCGATCAGGAAGTCCCCGATCCTGCGTCCCCGGTACGCGCTCACCGGGAGCCCGCCGAACCGGGCGATCGCCCGGTTGACCCGCAGGACGCTCAGGTCCGGTGCGTGCAGGGCCATGCCGATCGGGCAGCGCGAGAACAGCCCCTCCAGGACCGAGCGGTCGGTCTCCCATTGGACGACCTCCTCGGCGGGAGCGCCGACCAGGAACCACTCACCCTTCGGTCCGCTGCGGGTGACACAGCGGACCCGGAAGCCGATCGGGCGCCGGTGGCCGTCGCGGTGCCGCACGGGCAGGATGCCGAACCATCCGTCCTCCTCCACGCAGGCCGCCGCAGCAGCCGCCGCCAGGTCGCGGTCGCGGGGGTCGATGAGGAGGTCGGCCGCGGGGTGTCCGATCACCTCCTCGGACGGGTAGCCGCTGAGTGCGTACGCGCGCTGGCTCCAGCCGACGACCGTGCCGCGGTGATCCAGCACTGCCGTGGCCGCGCGGTGCAGTGCGAAGGGATCCTCCGGGCTTTCCGTGAACGTCGTCCGCGGTCCGTTCATCACCACCACCTCGTACCTGACACGCGAGGTCGAGAACCTGTAAAGGGCGGCTCCACGTTCCACAGTGACGCATCCCCCGCTCCCGCGCTCTGCACCGTCCCTGCGCCGAGCTCTGGGCGATACGCACGGACTTTCCCCACGGAAGCGCGGGCGCGTGCGTCCGCCGGGGGCCCACGACGCGCGCGCCCGCCACGCGGGAGACCGTGGCAGGCAGTGTGCTCAGCCCCGCCGTTCCGCGGGTGCGGGCCGTGAGGCCGTTCGGCAGGTGCCGCAGGGCCGGGACACGGCGCCGCCCTCCGCCCGGCCGGGTGGAGGGCGGTCTGCTGCTGGAGCTGGGTCATGCGATACGGCGGTCCGGGAGCGCCGTCACCATGCTTCGCCCTTGTGCGGCGCCTCCCAGCGCGGGTACCGCTTCGATCACCAGCACGGCGAGGTCGTCGTCGAGCGGCTCGGGGCTGAAGTCGTGCGCTGCACGTCGCACCCGTTCCGCCACGGCCTTCGCGCCGAGCCCGACGCAGCCGCGCAGCAGTTCCGCCAGACCGTTGTCGTCGTCCAACTGGCGGTTGCCCCTGCGGCGTTCGGTCACGCCGTCCGTCACGCACAGCAGCGTCTCGCCCGGTGCGAGGGTGAAGGTGTTGGCGCGGAACTCCACGTGCTCGTTGATGCCGAGCAGCAGCTGCGGGTCCGCGGCCGTCGTCACCGAACCGTCCGCCGACAGCCGCAGCGGAGGGGGGTGACCGGCGCTGGCGATGGTGCAGCGTGCGCCGCCCGCGGCCGGATCGGGTTCCAACTCCCCGTAGAGCAGGCTCAGGAAGCGGGCGCCCTCCTTCTCGCCGCGGAACGCCATGGCCTCCGCGCTCTCCTCCGCCATGGCGAGGTTCAGCCGATTGAGCAGGGACTCGACACCGTGGCCCTCGCGTGCCAGCAGCCGCACCAGATGGCGGGCCAGACCGGTCACGGACATCGCCTCCAGATCATGGCCGCACACGTCCCCGAGCAGGAAGCACCAGCGGCGGTCGCCCATGGGGAACAGGTCGTAGAAGTCCCCGCCGACGGTCTGGCCCTCACCGCAGGGCTCGTAGACGATCGCCGTGTCGACGCCCGGTATGGCGGCGAGGGACATGGGCAGCTGCCTGCGCTGCAACGTACGGCTGATGGTCGCCTGCCGGGTGTAGTGGCGGGCCGTGACCACTGCCTGCGCCACTCGCCTGGCCACATCCTCGGCAAGGCGTACGACGGCGTCGGTCATGTGCGGCAGGCCCGCCTGCCCGATCACGAGGGTGCCGCGGCACCGGCCGCCCGCGACGAGCGGGAACGCCAGGGCCGAGCCGGTGGCGTCCTCGGAGCCCTCGCCTTCCGGCCAGGGCCAGGGCACACCGGTCGTGCTCAGCCTGGCGCGCGGACGGTCCTTCTCCAGCGCCGTCCGCAGGGAGCGGATCCGCGTCTCGTCCAGGTGCCAGACCTGGGAGAGCCGCATCTCGGCGGTCTCCGTGGTCAGCCATACGCCGCACCAGTCGGCGAGCCTGGGGACCAGGAGCTGTCCGGCGAGCGCCGCCACCATGTCCTCGTCCAGCTGTCCGGCGAGGAGCTCGCCGGCCTCGGCGAGGAACGACTGCCCTTCGCGCTCGGCCCAGTCGGCGCTGCGTCCCGGGCGGTCGGGCGGCTGGGCGGTCCGGACGAGCTCGGGGGCCGGTGGTTCCCCGTCGCCCCCAGCTGCGGTGGGGGAACCCGCAGGGTCCCGCCGTGCCCGGAGCGAGGCCTGTACCGCGCCCTCCAACCGGAACCAGAGGGCGTCGTCGCCGTGCCGGTGCGTCATGCCCCAGGACTCGGCGAGAGCGCCCACCAGCTGCCGACGGTAGCCGTGAAGGTCGCCCGGGGCATCTTTCCCGCCGTGGGTGCGGTCCGAGGAGCCGCGGTCCACCACTTCGACGACCACGGCCACATGGCCGGTCCCGCTCCAGCCGGAATCGGCCGGAACGCCCTCTGGGGAATCGAGGCGGCAGGCCACCTCGATCTCGAATCCGTGATGCGCCGCGGCACCGGCGGCCAGCTCGCTGACGAGGAGCGCGGCGTCGTCGAGGAACTGGGGACTGATCTCCGGGCTCCCGGGGAACAGCACGGCGGCCCGCTCGGCCAGCGCGGCACGCAGGAACTTCCGCGCCGCCGAGGCCGCGAGCTCATTGGCGGGCACACGCATCCGCGACACGGTTTCACGCGGGCCGATGGACATTCCCACGGGCACCCCCGGTCGACTCGCTGTCGACTCATACGACCACGAATGTAGTCTAAACGGGAGGTAACCAAAATCTTTCCCGGAATGGGTTGCCATGGAACGTGCCGCCCCACCCGACGCCGCTACGCGTGAGCCACCGTTGCGGGCAGAGGAACCAGCCGTGACCAGGGCCGCCGCCGCAGGCATCACGGGCCCCGTCGAGGACGGGGAGTGGATACGCGTGGCCGAGCTGCGTCCGCTGCTCGCCGCGATGAACTCCTTGCGCGACGGCGACTTCACCGCCCGGGCAGGGGGACTGCCCGAAGGTGTGATCGCCGAGATGGCAGAGGTGTTCAACCAAATCGTCGCCCGGAACGCGCATCTCGCCTCGGAGCTGGAGCGGGTGCGCCGTGAGGTGGTGCGTCAGGGCAGGCTGGACGAGCGACTTGCGGCGAGCCCCGGGCACGGGGCGTGGACCACGAGCGTGGACGCGGCCAACACACTGCTCGAAGCACTCGCCGTCCCGGTCGTCAACTGCACACGCGTGCTGAACGCCGTCGCGGGCGGTGACCTCACGGAGCGCGTGGAGCTGCACGACGGGAAGCGTCAGCTCCACGGGGACCTACGGCGCCTGGGACGCGGGGTGAACCGCATGGTCGAGCAGCTGTCGCTGTTCACCGGCGAGCTCACCCGCGTGGCCCGCGAGGTCGGCACCGAGGGGCGCCTCGGCGGCCGGGCGACGGTGCAGGGGCTCTCCGGCGACTGGCGCTACGTGACCGAGGCCGTCAACACGATGGCCTCGCGGCTGACCGCGCAGGTGCGTGACATCGCGGTGGTCACGACGGCGGTCGCACGCGGCGACCTGACCCGGCAGGTCACCGTCGAGGCGACCGGCGAACTGCTGGAGCTGAAGCTCACCGTGAACACCATGGTCGACCAGCTGCGCGCGTTCGCCGACGAGGTGACGCGCGTTTCCCGCGAGGTCGGCACCGAAGGACAGCTCGGCGGCAGGGCGCAGGTGCCGGGCGTTTCCGGTGTGTGGAAGGACCTCACCGACAACGTGAACTTCATGGCGTCGAACCTGACCTCCCAGGTCCGCAACATCGCCCAGGTGACGACGGCGGTCGCCAACGGCGACCTGAGCCAGAAGATCACGGTCGACGCCCGCGGCGAGATCCTCCAGCTCAAGAGCACCGTGAACACCATGGTCGACCAGCTGTCGGCGTTCGCGGACGAGGTGACGCGAGTCGCCCGTGAGGTGGGTACGGAGGGGCGGCTGGGGGGCCGGGCGCAGGTCCGCGGCGTTTCGGGTGTGTGGAAGGACCTCACGGACAACGTCAACTTCATGGCGGACAACCTGACCTCGCAGGTGCGCAACATCGCGCTGGTCGCGACCGCCGTCGCCCAGGGGGACCTCGGCAAGACGATCACTGTCGAGGCGAAGGGCGAGATCCTGGAGCTGAAGTCGACGATCAACACGATGGTCGACCAGCTGTCGGCGTTCGCGGACGAGGTGACCAGGGTGGCCCGCGAGGTCGGCACCGCGGGCAATCTGGGCGGCCAGGCGCAGGTCCGCGGCGTTTCGGGTGTCTGGGAGGAGCTGACCGACAACGTGAACTTCATGGCGTCGAACCTGACCTCCCAGGTCCGCAACATCGCCCAGGTGACCACGTCGGTCGCCAACGGTGACCTGTCGAAGAAGATCACGGTCGACGCCCGCGGCGAGATCCTCCAGCTGAAGGACACCGTGAACACGATGGTCGAGCAGCTGCGGGCGTTCGCGGACGAGGTGACGCGAGTCGCCCGTGAGGTGGGTACGGAGGGGCGGCTGGGGGGCCGGGCGCAGGTCCGCGGGGTCTCGGGTGTGTGGAAGGACCTCACGGACAACGTCAACTTCATGGCGGACAACCTGACCTCGCAGGTGCGCAACATCGCGCAGGTCGCCACCGCCGTCGCCCAGGGCGATCTGTCGAAGAAGATCGATGTGGACGCGCGCGGCGAGATCCTGGAGCTGAAGACCACGATCAACACGATGGTCGACACGCTGTCGTCGTTCTCCTCCGAGGTCACCCGCGTCGCCCGGGAGGTCGGCAGCGAGGGGCAACTGGGCGGTCAGGCCCGTGTCGAGGGCGTCTACGGAACGTGGAAGCGGCTCACCACCAACGTCAACGAGCTGGCCCTGAACCTCACCACTCAGGTCCGCGCCATCGCGGAGGTGGCCAGCGCGGTCACCCAGGGTGATATGTCCCGATCCATCTCGGTCGAGGCCCAGGGCGAGGTCGCCGAGCTGAAGAACAACATCAACCTCATGGTCTCCAACCTCCGCGAGACCACCCGGGCCAAGGACTGGCTGGAGTCCAACCTCACCCGCATGGCCGCCCTCATGCAGGGCCACCGGGACCTGGTCGAGGTCGCCGACCTGATCCTGCGCGAGCTGACACCGCTGGTGAACGCGCAGTTCGGTGCGTTCTTCCTGGCCGAGGCGGGTGCACCGCGCGGCGAGGGACTCCAGTTCATCGCCGGGTACGGCACCGACCAGCCCAGCGGGACGAGCCCGCTCCCCGGCACCGGCACCCCAGGCCGCGGCCTCATCGCACAGGCCGCCCAGGAGAAGCAGCGCATCCTCATCACGGACGCCCCGCCGGACTACATCACCATCAACACCGGGCTCGTCTCGGCGATACCCGCCAGTGTGGTCATCCTGCCCATCCTCTTCGAGGACGAGGTGCTCGGAGTGATCGAGCTGGCCTCGCTGAGCAGGTTCAGCGAGGTGCACCTGGCCTTCATCGACCAGTTCGCCAACACGATCGGCGTCTCGATCAACACGATCATCGCCAACTCCCGTACGGAGTCCCTGCTCTCGGAGTCCCAGCGGCTCACCTCCGAACTGCGTGAGCGCTCCGACGAACTCCAGCGCTCCAACGCCGAACTGGAGGAGAAGGCCGCTCTGCTGGCGACGGCCTCTCAGTACAAGTCGGAGTTCCTGGCGAACATGTCGCACGAGCTGCGTACGCCGCTCAACTCCCTGCTGATCCTGGCCCGGTTGCTCGCCGACAACCCCGACGGACACCTGTCCGACCAGGAGGTGCAGTTCGCGAGCACCATCCACCGGTCGGGCTCCGACCTGCTCCAGCTGATCAGCGACATCCTCGACCTGTCGAAGATCGAGGCCGGCCGTATGGACGTGCACCCGAACACGCTGCCGCTGATCAAGCTGCTGAACTACGTGCACGCGACGTTCCGGCCGCTCACCCTCGACCGTGGTCTGGGCTTCGAGATCGCCGTCGGTGAGAACGTGCCGTCCGAGCTGTACTCCGACGAACAGCGTCTCCAGCAGGTCCTGCGCAACCTGTTGTCCAATGCGGTGAAGTTCACCCACTCCGGAAGCGTGGAACTGCGCGTCGACCGTGTGCCGGGAGAGCAGTTCGACGAGGTGACGCTCAAGAACGCGGATGCGGTGATCGCCTTCTCGGTCAGGGACACCGGGATCGGCATCTCACCCGAGAAGCTTCCGATCATCTTCGAGGCGTTCCAGCAGTCCGAGGGCACCACCAACCGCAAGTACGGCGGCACCGGGCTCGGCCTCTCCATCAGCCGCGAGATCGCCGGGATGCTCGGCGGGCGCATCGTCGCCGAGAGCGAGCCGGGCGTGGGATCCCGGTTCACTCTGTACATCCCGGCGCACCACCCCGGCGTCCCCGCTCCACAGAGCCTGGGTGACCTGCGCCCCGCGGATGTTCCGCCCGCCGTTCCCGAGCAGAGCCCGGCACTGCCGGCCGGGGGCGGGCCGGCGCGCGACACGCTCGACGGAGTGGAGGTTCCCAGCGCCGACGTCCTGGTGCCGGAGGGCGTGGACCTGGACGAGCCGAGCAAGGACCTGGACGCAGCGCTGGCCAGGGAAGCGGCCGGCACGGCCGACGGCCGCGAGGACATGTGGCCGGAGACGACGCGGCTCAAGGAATGGCTCAGCGGCCGGCCCGGCCGTGTGCTGGCAGGCCGGCGCATCCTCATCGTCGACGACGACATCCGCAACGTCTTCGCCCTCACCCATGTGCTGGGCCGCGTCGGCATCACGGTGAAGTACGCGGAGAACGGCAGGGAGGGCCTGGAGGTCCTGCAGCGGTCCCCGGACGTGTCCCTCGTCCTGATGGACATCATGATGCCGGAGATGGACGGATACGAAACCATCCGCGCCATCCGCGGCACACCTCGGCTCACCCACCTGCCGATCATCGCGCTCACCGCCAAGGCCATGCCGGGCGACCGCGACAAGGCGATCGACAGCGGAGCGTCCGAGTACGTCCCCAAACCCGTGGACGTCGACCGTCTGCTGTCGGTCATCTGCGACCTGCTCGATCCGGAGAAGGGGTGCCCGGCACTGACGCCGGAAGCGGCCACCGGAGCGGAACCGCCTGACGCGGACGCCGGCACGGCACCGTCGGAGGCGGACGAGGACACCGTCCCGGAACCGCCGGACGCCGGCACGGGCGCAGCACCCCCGGCCGCCGACGACGGTACGAACGCGCCGGCCGCCGACAGCACCGGTACGAACGCCGCCGTCGACGCCACCGGCGATCCGCCGAGGAACCCGCCATGAGCACCCACCCGCCCGATCAGTGCTCCATCCTGATCGTCGACGACATGGAGGAGAACCTCGTCGCGTTCGAGGCCGTACTCGGTCCCCTCCACCAGCATCTGGTGTGCGCCCGCTCGGGCGAGGAGGCGCTGAAGGCGATGCTGCGCCAGGAGTTCGCCGTGGTCCTCCTGGACGTACGGATGCCGGGCATGAACGGGTTCGAGACCGCCGCCAACATCAAGCGTCTCGACCAGACCAAGGACGTACCCATCATTCTGGTGACCGGGACGGAGGCGGGCGAGGACTACGCCTACCGGGGATACGCGATCGGCGCCGCCGACTTCATCACCAAACCCATCGACCCGTGGGTGCTGCGCACCAAGGTCAGCATCTTCCTCGAACTGCACCGGAAGAACCGCCAGTTGGCCTCGCGCACCGCCGCGGGGGACGAAGACCGCCTGGAGGAGGTCGGCGAACGGCTCGCCCAGATCGAGCTGTTGCTGCGCAACGGGCAGGGAGCCGAGTCCGCGCAGCTCGCCGACCGCATAGCCGACATGGAGCGCGTCGTCGGAAGCCTGCTGCCCGGCCACACCAGTTAGACAGGACGTCCGCCGGACGCGCTGCCCCTGGAGCGGGCGCGCCGCGCTGTGCCCCGCCTGCGCGGACGACCGGGGAGGGGGTCGGCTTGTCCGTCCGCCGGCCGGCTCCACGGTGACGCCGATCCAGGACGCCCCACCGACGGCGCCCCGCATCAGCACACCTGCCGCACGGTCGAGACGCGATGCAGGACCCGTTCCCTGAGCGCGGGGCCCTGCTGGGGCTGCCGGCCTTACGTGTGCGGTGGGACCCGGCGACCGGGCTCCCACCCGGTTCAGGAGCGGCCGCGGGGCGGCAGGGGGAAGAACCCGCTGGTACGGGCCACGTACGCGGCGTAGCCGGGCCGGTCGGCCATGTGCCGCTCCAGCAGCGCCTTCCCGCTTCCCCTGATCAGCAGGAAGCTCATGACCAGGGGGGACACCACGGCCACGGCAGCGGCCGCCGCTCCCGCGTCGCAGGCGATCAGGAACAGGCCCCACCAGACGCAGAAGTCCCCGAAGTAGTTCGGATGGCGGGTCCAGCTCCAGAGCCCGCGGTCCATGACCCGGCCCTTGTTGGCCGCGTCCGCCTTGAACCGGGCAAGCTGCGCGTCGCCCACCGCCTCGAAGAACAGGCCCACCGCCCACAGCGCGGTGCCCGCCCAGGCGAAGCCGGTCACCGGCCCCGGTGCGTACTGGGCGATCTGCACGGGCAGCGACACGAGCCACACCAGCAGGCCCTGGAGCAGGTACACCATGCGCAGGGCGTACAGGTCACGATGGCCCGGGGCCTTGGCCAGCATGGCCTCGTAGCGCGGGTCCTCGCCGTGCCCGCGGCTCCGGCGGGCGATGTGCAGCGCGAGCCGGAGTCCCCAGACGGCAGTGAGCGCGGTCACCAGGAACCGCCGTCCCGGCAGGCCGTCGCCCGCCGAGGCCACGCAGGTCACCACCGCGACGGCGGTGAAGCCGACGCCCCAGGCGATGTCCACGATCCGGTGCACCCCCAGACGCACCGCGAAGGCGAAGGTGGCCAGCATGACGGCCAGGGCCGTCACCGCCGCCCATCCCAGGTTGACGGCGAAGCCGCTCCACACGAATCCGCTCACCGGCCGTCCAGCCCCCGGTACCAGTCGCCCGGCTCCGACGCCGTCATGCCGCCGTCCCCTCCGGGCGCCGGCCGGACCGCGAGGATCTGGTCGACGCCCATGCGCCGCTCGGCGAAGGCGAGTCCCCCGCCGACGAGATACAGCCGCCAGACACGCGCCGTCTCCTCACCGACGAGCGCGACGACGTCGCTCCAGCGCTCCTCCAGGGTGCGGTGCCACGCGGCGATCGTACGCACGTAGTGCTCGCGCATCGACTCCACGGACCGCACCTCCAGACCGGCTCGCTCCAACCGGCCGACCGTCTCGCCGACCGGCCGCATGTGCATGTCGGGCGCGATGTACGACTCGATGAAGGCACCGCCGCCGGGAGCGTCGGCGCCGCGCGACATCTGCTGCACCAGGACGCGCCCCATGGGCCGGACCAGTCGGTGCAGCGCCGCCGCGAACGCCGGGTACTCGGCGTCCCCGACGTGCTCGCCCATCTCGACCGTGGCCACGGCGTCGTAGGCGGCGCCCGCGATGTCCCGGTAGTCCTGGCACACCACTTCGACGCGGTGCTCCAGCCCGCGTTCCTCGACCTGCGCCCGCACGTGGTCGGCCTGCTCCCGCGCCAGGGTCACGGCGGTGACCTGCGCCTTGTGGCGTTCGGCTGCGTACAGCGTGAGCGAGCCCCAGCCGCAGCCGACGTCCAGCAGCCGCGCGCCGGGCACGAGGCCGAGCTTGCGGCAGATCAGCTCCAGCTTGGCGCGCTGAGCGTCGGCGGGCGCGGCGTCGGGTTCGTCGCTCACCCAGTAGCCGCAGGAATAGGCCATGGTCTCGTCGAGGAGCAGCCGGTAGAAGTCGTTGGACAGGTCGTAGTGGTGGCTGATGGCCGCCCGGTCACGCATCCTGCTGTGCAGCGTGCCGCGGAGCCGGGCCTGCGACGCGGGCGGAGCGGGGCGGGGGCCGACGACGCCGAGCCTGAGGGCGGTGCCGGCCGCGCGGACCCGGTCGCCCGGAGTGAGCCGGGGGGCGTGCAGGCCCCGTTCGCGCGCGGCGGCCCACATGGCGCGCAGCCCCTGTGCCAGGTCTCCCTCGACGTCGATTTCGCCGGTGACGTACGCCTGCGCGAGGCCCAGCTCGCCGGGCTCCCAGAGCAGCCGGCGCAGGGCGCGCCGGGACCGTACGACGACCACGGGGCCGCCGGGTGCCCCGGCCTCGCTGCCGTCCCAGGTGCGCAGCCGCACGGGCAGCGGGCCGCCGAGTGCGTCCTCGGCGAGCGCGGCGAGCCGGTGGGCGGCGCCGGACCTGGCGGTGCGGGCCCCGCCGGGGGTGCGGGCTGTCGTCATCGGGCGGAGTCCTCCTTGGTGAGCAGATACTGCTGTACGTCGAGGTAGCCGGAGCGGAACCCGGCCTCGGAGTACGCCAGATAGAAGGTCCACAGCCGCCGGAACGTGTCGTCGAAACCGAGCGCGGCGACGTCGTCCGCGCGTTCGGCGAAGCGTTCCCGCCACAGGCGCAACGTCTCGGCGTAGTGCGCACCGAAGCCGTCCCTGCGGGCGATGCGCAGCCCGGTGTGGTCGCGCACCGTCTGCTCCACCGCCTCGACGGAGGGAATCAGGCCTCCGGGGAAGACGTACTTCTGGATCCAGGTGTAGGTGTGCCGGGAGGCCAGCATCCGGTCGTGGGGCATCGTGATGGCCTGGAGGGCGACGCGGCCGCCCGGCGCCAGCCGCTCGTCGAGCGTGCGGAAGTAGACCGGCCAGAACTCCTCGCCCACGGCCTCGATCATCTCGACGCTCACCACCGCGTCGTAGGTCCCTGTCGCCTCGCGGTAGTCGCACAGCTCGACGGCCACCCGGTCGCGGAGACCGGCGTCGCGCACCCGTGCGCGCGCCAGGTCGCGCTGTTCCCGGGAGAGGGTCAGCGAGGTGACACGGGCGCCACGGGCGGCGGCCCTGATCGCGAGCTCGCCCCAGCCCGTGCCGATCTCCAGCATGCGCGTGCCGTCGCCCACCCCGGCGAGGTCGAGCAGCCGGTCGATCTTGCGCTGCTGCGCGGAGACCAGCAGGGACCAGTCGGCCGGGAAACTGCGGAACACGGCGGAGGAATAGGTGAGGGTGTCGTCGAGGAAGAGAGCGAACAGGTCGTTGGACAGGTCGTAGTGGCGGCTGATGTTGTCGCGGGAGCCGTCGGGGGTGTTGCGCTGGCTGCCCGGCTGCCGCGGGGCCCACAGCCCGCGCAGCCGCTGGAGCGGAGCGGGGACCAGGTCGGCTGCGTGTGCGGCCAGTACGGTGAGGGCCGCCACGGGATCGGGCGCGTCCCACTCGCCAGCCATGTACGACTCGCCGAAGCCGATGAGTCCGTCCCTGCCGATCCGCTCGTGGAACGCCTTCGGGTCGCGTACGTCCACCAGAGGTCCGCCGAGGCCCGCTTCGCCGTCGCCGGCGAAGCGGACACGCAGCGGCAGCCGGTTCAGGGCCCGGCGCACGACGGCCCCGGTGACGGCCCTCCGCGGCCAGGACGTCCGCGGCACCGCGGCCACGTCCGGCCAGCGGGCCGGGTCGACGGCTCCCGTCGGGTCGCTCCCGGGTCGTCGCTCGGTGGCGGGGCGGGTCTGGGCTGTCGTCATGTCACACTCTCCGGGTGCGGTGGCTCGGGCGCGGCTGGACGGGCAGGCCCCGCAGATACAGCCGGATGCCGTGCCTGCGGATGGCCGCCGCCACCGCGACGGTGGACCAGGGGTGGCGCAGCGCGAGACGCAGCAACGCCCTTGTCGTCACTTCGCGTCGGGCGCCGTGAACGGATGCCGTGAAGGGGCGCCCGCCGGGCGGTTCGAGGCGTACGGCCAGGCCGAGGCGGTCCCCCGGCAGCGGGAGCCGCATGCGGTAGCGGCCCGCGACGGGGAAGAACGGTGAGACGTAGAACTCCTTGTCGACGTGTGCGATGCCGGCCTCGTCCGGACGCAGCAGATAGGCGTGCCGTTCGCCGTAGGTGTTGTGGACCTCCGCGACCACGCAGCGCAACGCGCCGTCGGGGCCGTGACACCAGTAGAGCGTCAGCGGGTTGAACACGTATCCCAGGACCCGGGCATGCGTGAGCATCACGACGGGGCCCGACTCGAGGTCGACTCCGTGCTCGGCCAGGTAACCGTCCACCGCCGCCCGCAGGCTGGGGGCGCTGCCGTCGAAGTGGTCGCGCGCGTCGAACCGGGCGAGCGGCCTCACGAAGCGCGGCAGCCGCGGCGGCCGGTCGGCGTCGATCAGCCACATGTAGGTCCGGTGGCGCAGTGCGTAACGCGTCGGCGCGGTGCGTACGTGGGAGACGGTGCACGGGTACAGGGCGGGCAGCCGCGGCAGGCCGCCGGGCGGCGGACCGGGCGGCCGGGTCACCAGGCCACCCCCAGCGCGGCGGCGGCCCGGACCCCGGAGTGGCAGCCGTCCTCGTGGAATCCCCAGCCGTGGTAGGCACCCGCGTACGCGGTGACGGCCGTGTTCAGTTCGGGCAGTCGCCGCTGCGCCGCGACCGACTCGGGCGTGTATACGGGGTGTTCGTACGTCATACGGGCCCGCACGCGTGCCGGGTCGACACGGTCGTCGCCACCGAGCGTGACGACGAACCTGTCCTGGGCGTCGAGGCGTTGCAGCCGGTTCATGTCGTAGCTCACGCGGACGTGGTCGGCGCCGGCCGTGCACGAGGGCATCAGATAGTTCCACGAGGCGCGCGCCCCGCGAGCACGGGGCAGCAGCGAGGCGTCGCTGTGCAGGACCGTGGCGTTGCGCGCGTAGCGGAACGCGCCGAGCACCTCCTTCTCCTCGGGGCTCGCGTCCACCAGCATCCGCAGCGCCTGGTCGGGGTGCACGGCGATGACGACACGGTCGTACGAGGCGGCGGTCCCGTCGTCCGCCGTGATCTCCACACCGTCGGCGTGCCGGCGCACCGACCGGACCGGGGTACCGGTGCGCACCGCGTCGAGCCGGGCCGCGATCCTTTCGACGTAGGTGCGGGAGCCGCCCGTGACCGTGCGCCACACCGGTGAGCCGCCCACCGAGAGCATTCCGTGGTGGGCCAGGAACCGGAACAGATAGGCGGCCGGGTAGTGCTGGGCCGTCGAGGCATCGCAGGACCACACGGCCGACACGAGCGGCGTCGCGAAGTGCGCCCGGAAGTAGGGCGAGAACCCCTCCCGGTCGAGGAATGCACCGAGGGTGAGGGTGTCGTCGGTGCCGGCCGCGAGGAGCCGGCGGGCGGCCCGGTGGAAGGCCGGCACCTCCGCGAGCATCCGCAGGTAGGAGCCGCGCAGGGCGTTGCGCGGCTGGGCGAACAGCCCGACGGGGCCCCGGGCGCCCGCGTATTCGAGTCCGCAGCCCTCGCACCGCACGGACATGCTCATCTCCGACTCCTGCGTGGCGATGCCGAGTTCGCCGAAGAGCCGCAGCAGATGAGGGTAGGTGCGGCGGTTGTGCACGATGAAACCGGAGTCGACACGGTGGACCCGGCCGTCGTCGGTGGCCAGGTCGTGGGTGTGGGCGTGCCCGCCGAGCCGGTCGTCCGCCTCGTACAGCGTCACGTGGTGCGCACGGCGCAGCACGTACGCGGCGGTCAGCCCCGCCACCCCGCTGCCCACGACGGCGGTGCGCCGCCCGGTTTCCCCACTGCCGGCCGGCGCCCCCTCGAGCCCCGCCGTGTCCCCTGACGCTCCTGGCACTGCTTCTCCTCCCACCCGCTGCCGCATCCCTGTCGTGGGTATTCCGGGGCCGGGCCGCGAGCGGATTCGCCACCGGGCGGACATCCGCCGGCCCGGGGCACGGCCCGGCGGACATCGGTACGCCCGGCCGCCCCGGCGGGGGACCGGGGCGGCCGGGCGTGTGTCCTGCGACGGCCGGGCGAGGAGCCGTGCGTCCCGTCACGCGCGGGCCCTTCCCGGGCCCCCGCACGGGAGCTCGGTCCGGTGCCGGGCGGCGCCGCTCCGTCCGGCGTCAGCTCTTCGGCATCAGCACCTCGTCCACGATGTCGACGTCGGCATCGGCGGTCTCGACGTTGCCGCACACCACCCTCGCCGAGTCGTTGACCTCGGAGAAGACGCCGGAAAGGAAGCGGAAAGGAGTCTGCGACGCGAGACGAAGAAGAGGGGGGATGGGAGAGAAGGGGAGGGCCGAGCGGGGCCGTGGCTGTACGGCTCACCCCCTGGCGGCGATGGTGGGTACGAACCTGGACGCGTCGATGGTGCCCAGTCCGGAGGCGAGGTCGTAGCCCTTCGTGGCCCGGAAGCCGTCCGGGCCGTTGTTCCCCTCGGTGATGTCGACGACCCCGCCGTCCGGCCGTTTGGCCAGGTCGTAGAGCGCGCTGTGGAGGTCGCCGAGGCGTTTCCCCGCCTGCTCGTCGGCCGGCGCGACGACCGCGGCGAACAGCGGGGCGGCCTCGCTGGTGCCGCCTGCGCTGACCCACCCCGCCCCGGAGGGGAAGAAGCTCTCGTAGAACAGCGTGCCCCCGGACAACGAACCGTCCAGGGACAGGTCGGGCGTCCCGCGCCGCTGACCCACCGCACCGCGCACAACGTCCTGATAGGCGGGGCGCCGGAACGTCTGCGACGGACCGCCGCCGGACGTCCCCTTGCCGGTGTCCGAGTCGTTCCAGACCGTGTCCGGGGCGGTGCGCCGGCCGTCGGCGTCCAGATGCAGGCGGGAGCCGTCCACGGAAATGAAACCGGGGTCGGAAGCGGGCCGGCTCACGGACCTGACCCGCGCGCCGCCCTTGCCGATGGCCGGTGACCCGCCCCAGTCACCGCACTGGCCACCAGCGTGGTCCCGCTGTCCGCCAAACGCCGCGACCGGCTGGTCGGTGTTCCCTGCAGCTTGCTGGTCATGCCACCAGCCTGTTGCGGGAGGCGCCGCCATGCCGGGACCTGCTGGATCAATGGAGTGATCCACAGGGGCGCCCGGGGGATGCCTGTGACACGTCTGTGACAGGTGGCGGACGGGGTGGTGAAGTCGCCCGGTCAAGCTCATTGAAAGAGGGCAAAACGCATCATTCAGGCATTTGCCCCACTGCTTCCGAGGGTGTGAGCAGCAGTGACGACCGGGCCGACCCGCCGGAGGACCGCCATGAACCTCACACCCGCCACGCCGAGCACCGAAACCGCCACCGAATCCTCCGCGGCAACCTCCGCCGACGCTTCCGCTCCCGCGCTGGCCCCGCGTGAACGCGAGACCCTGCGCCATATCGCGGCCGGCCGCACCTACCTGCAGACCGCCCGCCACATGGGCCTCTCCAAGCACACCGTCGACGCCTACCTCCGTCGTATCCGCGCCAAGCTCAACATCAACAGCACGGCCGAGCTCACCCGCCTGGCCATCTCCCTCGGCCTGTGACCACGGGGCACCGCCTCGGTGACACCGGCCGGGAACAGGGCAACGCCCGGAGGGAAACGGCCGGGACCGGGGCGCGGTCCCCGGGACGGCCGCCCTCATGGCGGCCCCGTACGGGCGAGGCACCGAGGACCCGGTGCGCATGGCAGTATCGGGGGAATGGTGGAACGGATCATCGCCGCGTGTGACGGGGCGTCGAAAGGTAATCCCGGGCCCGCGGCCTGGGCCTGGGTCATCGCAGACGCCGATGGTGCAGTGGCGTC
The DNA here is from genome assembly GCF_053593975.1 of Streptomyces sp. NPDC002004. Taxonomy (NCBI): domain Bacteria; kingdom Bacillati; phylum Actinomycetota; class Actinomycetes; order Kitasatosporales; family Streptomycetaceae; genus Streptomyces; species Streptomyces sp. NPDC002004. The sequence goes on along the minus strand of NZ_JBSFDP010000024.1, from coordinate 45,961 downwards.
CTGGGAAGCGGGCCCCTTGGGCAGGGCGACGAACAACGTGGCCGAACTGACCGCACTGCGCGAGCTGCTCCAGGCCACCGATCCCGCCCTCCCGCTGGAGGTCCGGATGGATTCGCAGTACGCGATGAAGGCCGTAACGACCTGGCTGCCAGGCTGGCGCCGCAGGGGATGGAAGACCGCGTCCGGCACGCCCGTGGCCAACCGGGACCTGGTCGTGACGATCGACGAGCTGCTGACCGGCCGGGACGTGGAATTCGTCTACACCCCGGCCCACCAGGTCGACGGGGACCCGTTGAACGCTGCCGCCGACGCCGCGGCCAGTGACACGGCCCGCACCCAGCAGTCGGCCGGTTCCGTGGCAGGTTCCGCCCTGCCGCCGCCCGAGAACCAGGAACGGCCCAAGGCCGCGGCGCGCCCGCGGCGCACCACGACGGGGCGGCGTTCGACGGCGGGAGGTGCGTCGCGGGCTTCGGTCACGGCGAAGTTCCCCGGACGGTGCCGCTGCGGGCGCAGCTACGCCAAGGGCGAGACGATCGCGAAGAACGACGACGGCTGGGGACACCCCGCCTGTGCCGCGGCGTCCCCGTCCGCTTCCTAGACCTGTACTTCGCAGGTCGTTGAATCGGATGATCTGGTCGTCGGAGCGGTGTCCAAAGCCGGTCCGGTCGCGTTGAGTTGGGTGATCACCTGACGCATGGGCAGGTGATCGAGGCGCTGGTCGCGAACCGGCTGACCTCGCCGATGCCACTGTTCCGGGTCGGGGACCGGGCCCGGGTCTGGGCGGTGGAGGAGCGGGATCGAACCGGCCCTGCTCAACGACGACCGGCTGGCGCGGGCCCTGTGCCGGAGGACGTCCACACCCTGGCGGGCCCGCGCAAGAGCGACCCGCAGCTCGGCTTGCGACGGATCCTGGTCCACTCCACCGCGAACGCCGCCGGCTGCAGGCAGCCCTGGCCAAGCGCCTGGCCAAGGCGGCCGAGGACATGGACAAGCTCGCCCGCGCCGCGGGCGGGCGGCACTACAAGACCGCCGAGAAGATCGCCGCCCGGGCACGGGTGATCGCCGCCAAGCGCCGCGTGACCGCCTGCCTGCGCCGGCACATCCACCAGGACGACGCCGGCCTGCCATCGCTGGAATGGGGCTTCGACCAGGACGTCCTTGACGCCGAAGCCAACGCCGACGGCCGGTCGCGCTGATCACCCCGCTCACCGTCCTTCGAGGAGGGCCCGCCACCGAAGGCCGTCTGGCACCAGCGGCTTGACGACCTCACCGCCCAAGGTCTGCCCTTTCTGGTCGCCGAACTGTCCGGTGAAGTCGTGGGCCACGCCTACGCGGCCCCCTTGGCGTCCCAAGCCCGCCTACCGGCACACCGTCGAAAACTCGATTCGCCAAGCGCCGCCGGCTGCGCGACGGGCAGACTCCTGCGGCTGGCAACACGGCGGCCTACCCGGAGAGTTCCGCCAATACGCACTGATGTGACGGAGCATCAGATCCGGCTTGGTGCAAGATCGTCTCAGAACTAGGGTGAAGCAGTGAAACACATGGATGCTGTCAGGCTCAGGCCCCCGCGCAATCGTGTCGAAGCCCGGGCAGTGGGCTGGTGGACGCTTCAGTCTGCGATGTTCGCCCTGCCCCTGCCGATCGTCTTCGGCGTGCTGTATCTCTTCATCCCGCCCGCCAGGCTGTTCTTCGGCTGGGCCTTCGTGATCTCGCTCGTACCGGGCCTCGCCTACATGGCCGTCATGCCCGTCTGGCGCTACCGGGTGCACCGTTGGGAGACCACCGACGAAGCCGTCTACGCGGCGTCCGGCTGGCTCTGGCAGCAGTGGCGGGTCGTGCCGCTGTCTCGCATCCAGACCGTGGACACCCTGCGCGGGCCTCTCCAGCAGCTCTTCGGTCTCTCCGGCATCACCGTCACCACCGCCTCCTACTCCGGCGCCGTGAAGATCAAGGGAATCGACCACCGGACCGCGCGGGAAGTGGTCGAACACCTCACCAAGTCGACCCAGGCCACGCCGGGAGACGCGACATGAGCCACGACACCGAACAGCGGGCGGCCACCGGGACCTCCAACGGCGCCGCCGAAGGCCCCGAGTGGAGCAGGCTCAGCCCCAGACTGCTGTTGGTCAACCTGAGCATGCTCGCCGGACCGCTCGCCCTGTTCGCCGTCACGGTCGCCCTGACCGGCGCCAACCTCCAGGCCCTCATCTCGCTCGGCTCACTGGTGATCACCTTCCTGGTCATCACCGGGATCAGCACGATGCGGCTGCTGACCACCCGCTTCCGCGTCACCGGCGACCGCGTCGAACTGCGCTCCGGCCTGCTCTTCCGCAGCCGCCGCTCGGTCCCCGTCGACCGGATCCGCAGCGTCGACCTCGAAGCCAAGCCGATGCACCGCCTCTTCGGCCTCACCTCGCTGCGCATCGGCACCGGCGAACAGAGCTCGTCCTCCAGCCGCAAGCTCTCCCTCGACGGCATCACCCGGCATCAGGCGCGCGAACTGCGCAGGCTCCTCATCGACCGCCGTGGCAGCGGCCGCGCCACCGGCCAGGACGAAGACGTCACCATCGCCGAGATGGACTGGGCCTGGCTGCGGTACGCGCCGCTCACCGTCTGGGGCGTCGGCAGTGTCTTCGCCGGCGTCGGCACCGCCTACCGCATCCTGCACGAGATGAAGGTCGACCCGCTCGAACTGGGCATCGTCAAGGACATCGAGGACCGCTTCGGTTCCGTACCCCTGTGGTTCGGCGTCCTCGTCGCTGTCGTGATCACCGCCGTCGCGGGTGCCGCGATCTCCACCGCCACCTTTGTGGACGCCTGGACCAACTACCGCCTGGAGCGCGAGCAGGACGGTAGCTTCCGAATCCGCCGTGGACTGCTCATCTCCCGCTCCGTCACCATCGAGGAGCGTCGGCTGCGCGGCGTCGAGGTCGCCGAGCCGATGCTGCTTCGCTGGGCGGGCGGCGCCAGCCTGAGCGCCATAGCCAGCGGCCTCAGCAACAGCGACGAGAACCGAAGCCGCTGTTCCCTCACCCCGCCTGTGCCCCGGGACGAGGCCCTGAGGGTCGCCGCCGACGTCCTCGCCGAGGAACAGTCCCCGACGGAGCTGACCGAGCTCGTCCCGCACTCCCGCGCCGCCCTGCGCCGTCGCATCAACCGCGGCCTGTTGGTCCTCGCGCCTGTCGTCGCGATCCCGCTGGGCCTGGGGCTGTGGCTCACCCCCGTCCTGGTGCACACCGCCTGGATCACGGCACTCGTCGGCCTGCCGGTCGTCATCGCCCTCGCCAACGACGCCTACCGTGCCCTCGGCCACGGAATCCGCGACCGCTACCTCGTCGTCCGTGCCGGTACCTTCGCCCGCCGCACCGTCGCCCTCCAGCGGGACGGCGTCATCGGCTGGAACATCACCCGCTCCTACTTCCAGCGACGCAACGGACTGCTCACCATCGGCGCCACCACCGCGGGTGTCGGCTGCTACAAGGTGCGGGACGTATCCGTCGGCGTCGGCCTCACCTACGCCGAAGAGGCCGTACCGAAGCTGCTCGCCCCGTTCATCGAACGCTCCCCGCGCGGCTGACCCTCGGGCCAACTGGCGATCCCCCGACAGGTGGAGGGGCGGCACCCCGCGTGCCGTCCCCCCACCACGCACCAATCGCCCCGCACACGGTAGGGGCCGTACCCGGAAACGACTTCCGGATACGGCCCCTACCGCTTGTCCTTCGCACGCTCAGCCCGCCGGCTCCTCCAGCCTCGGCACCAGCGACACGGGAGAGGGCATCGTCCCGATCTCCTCCCGCACCTCGCGCGCGATCGCAGTCACGAGCAGCGGTCCGCTCGCGCGGCGCGTTGATCGGCCGCACTGCCGCCTTGCCGCCTTGCCGTCCTGGTCCTCCGCCGTTCTGGTCCTCCACCGTCCCGTCGACCGCACCCGGCGAAGGGGCGCTCCGGCCCTCCCGGCCTCGGCCCGGCTCCGTCCCCTCCCAGGTCGCGAGTCCCGGGGACGGCCTTGGTGCCGTCCGTCGGGATCGGTATGAAAGGTCGCGGCGCGAGCGGGTAGGCGCTTGATAGATCACCGCAGCCAGCGGTTGTGATCGCTCGCCCGCGTTCCGGCGGGCGGGTTCGACTCATCGCGCTTTCACCTTGCGGCACGATCAGGATGGAGGAGGTCACATGACCTGGCTCGACCAGGCTGCTTGTCTCGACGAGGACCCGGAGCTGTTCTTCCCGGTCGGCAACACCGGCCCTGCGCTGCTCCAGATCAGGGAGGCGAAGTCCGTCTGTGAACGCTGCCCCGTAGTCGATCAGTGCTTGCAGTACGCATTGGACCTCGGCCAGAACTCGGGTGTCTGGGGCGGCCGCAGCGAGGACGAGCGTCGTGCCCTGCGGCGCCGCGCGGCCCGTCGGCGCGCCGCGCAGGCGGCTGGAGGCCGACCCCATGACCAGCACTGACAGATGTGCTCCGCAGCCTGCGCTCTCCGTGGGTCACCGCCTCGTCGGCACGTGACTTCCGGGGCGCGCGGGCTACCGGCCAACCCCTGGTCGACGGCGGGCCGTTGAGTCGGTCTTCCCCTGAACCGGCTCCACCGTCATGCAAGCCGGCCAAGCGGTCCGGTCGACTCATGCGGGCGGGCAAGGCGGTTGGGACGACTCGGGGGAGTCGGCCCGCTGTGCCGGGGCCGCCGGACGCGTGTCGGTTCCCCCTTCACCGCGGTCTCAGGACGCCGAACGCTCCCTGGGCTTCGCCGGAACGCACAGCCGGGCGAGGCCCGCCGCGGTCAGATAGGCGAGCGCTCCGATGGCCATGCTGACGCGCAGCCCGGCGTTGTAGTCGGTGGCCGTGGCGAGCAGGGTCCCGCCGAGCGCCACACCGGTGGCGCTGCCGATCTGACGGGTGGTGTTGAACAGGGCGGAGGCGGTTCCCGAGAACGCCGGGGGAGCGGCACCCATCACAGTGGCGGTCGATCCGGTGAGGGCGAACGAGGTACCGAAGCCCGCGGCCATCATCGGAGCCACCAGGAGGGGATAGGCGGGCGCGGCCCCCGCGGCGGCCCATCCGGCAAGCCCCAGGGCGGCCAGCAGCATGCCGGAGACCACCAGTGGACGATCGCCGGTGCGACGGGTCAGCCGCCCGGACAGCACGGAGGCGAACATGGTCATCGCCACCGCCGGGAACAGCGCCACCCCGGTGCCGAGGGCGCTGAAGCCGCGTTGGTGCTGGAAGTCCAGGCTGGCGGTGAACACCATGCCGTAGAAGCCGAAGTTGAACAGCAGGCCGATGACGGCGCCGCCGCTCAACGCGCGTGAGCGCAGCATGCTCAGGGGGAGCACGGGAGACCGGGCCAGCCGCTCGCGCACCGCGAAGGCCGCGACGGCCAGCACCGCCAGGCCGAGTCCGGCGATGACGGCAGGATCGGACCAGCCGCGCCGCCCGGCCTCGTTCAGCGCGGCTGTCAGCGACGCCACCGCCGCCACGACCGCGCACTGCGCCGGCCAGTCCAGTGCCCGCGCGGGCGTCCGGGGCGACGGCGCCACGTACCGCAGCGTCAGCACCAGGCAGGCGACACCGACGGGCAGGTTGATGAGGAACACCCATCGCCAGCCCACGGTGGAGACCAGCAGCCCGCCCAGCAGCGGTCCGGCTGAAGCCGCGATGCCGGCCATCGACCCCCACAGCCCGAAGGCCCGCGACCGCGCCGCCGGTGCCGGATAGGCCTGCTGGAGCAGGGCCAGGGAACCGGGCACGATCAGTGCTGCGCCGAGCCCCTCCACCAGCCGGGCCACGACCAGGAAGGGGGCGTTCGGAGCGAGCGCACACGCGGCCGAGGACAAGGTGAACACCGCCACGCCCGCGCAGAAGACCCGGCGGTTGCCCAGCCGGTCGCCGAGCGCGCCACCGGTCAGCAGGAATCCGGCGAACACCAGTGTGTACCCGTCGGTGATCCACTGGATGCCGGTGAGCGAGGCCGACAGATCCCGACCCACCACCGGAACGGCGACGTTGATGATCGTCACGTCCAGGATCACCATGAAGTACCCGGCGCACACCGCCAGCAGCGGCGCCCAGGAGCGTTCCCCGGAGGCCGGAGCCCGCGTCGTCCGCCCGTCGTCGGCCCGCTCCGTACCCGCCACGCCCTGGCTCCCCTCGGCCCCCGATCACCTGAACAGGGCCCACCATAAGGTGCGGTATGTGCGGATTCTGAGGGAGTGTCGGACCCATGCCGCCGGGTTCGGCCAGGGGAAGTGAACGTCGGCCCGGCTTGCCGCCGACCCGGCGCCGCTCCGGCCGGCCGCCCCGTCGCTCCGCCGGACGAGTGACGCAACACGTGCGGTGGTGGCTGTGCGGCGGGCAGGGCAAGACGATGGTGCCCGACTGCTTCGTTCGATGGCGGAAGGAACTGCGGAAGATGCACGCCAGCAAGGGAGACCGGCTCGTGGTCCACGGCCGCGTCGTCGGCAAACAGGACCATGTCGTCGAGATCGTCGAGGTTCTCGGGCCGAACGGCACCCCGCCGTACAGGGTGAGGGCGGAGAACGGACACGAGACGATCATGAGTCCGGGTCCGGACAGCGTCGTCGACCGCCGGGGCGCGATGGACCGGGGCTGACAGAGGGCGGCGCCTCCGCCCTTTCACGCGATGCCCGGGCGCGGCGAGGTCGTCGCCCGGCTGTCGCCCGGTCGTCCGGCGCCGTCACCGGGGAGCCGGACACGACCGAGCGGACGGCGGCGGGGTGACCGCGACCGATGCGGGAGCCCGGTCCGCAGGTGGTACCCGGTCCCACGCTCCAGCTGCGGCCCGCCGTTCCGCGCGGGACGGCGGGCCGCACGAGCCGCGGCCGCCGCAGACTTCCGGGCCCGCCGACTTCGAGAGGAGCGGCGCCCGGCGACTGTGTCGACGGCGCTCGGCGGCGGGAGGGCCTTCTGTGACTCGGCGGTGCCGACCCGGAGGCAGCACAGGCGGAATCGCCGTGGCAAGACCCGTGACGCACGCGTTCAGGATGCGTTCAGGTTGCCGCTGCCAGGGTTGGGCCAAGATCGTTACCTGCACTGGGGAGCACTCTTGACGACGACGAAATCCGTGATGAAGAAGCTGCCCGAGGTCACGCTGGCGTTCTGGATCATGAAGATCGCCGCAACGACCCTCGGCGAGACGGCGGGCGACCTGTTCGCCCAGACGCTCAAGCTCGGCTACTTCCTCACCACGATCGCCCTGTTCCTGATCTTCGTGGTGACCCTGGTCGTCCAGCTGAGGTCCTCGCGCTACAACCCGTTCTTCTACTGGACCGTGATCCTCTCGACCAGCATGGCCGGCACCACGATGTCCGACTTCATGAACCGCGACGCCAGTGCCAAGTACCTCTCGGGTGGCGCCACTTCGCTCGGCTGGGGTCCGCAGGGCCTCGGCCTCGGCTATCCCGTCGGTGCGGCGATCCTCGTCTCGATCCTCCTGGTGATCTTCCTCGTGTGGAAGCAGAGTGGGATGACCTTCCAGATCCGCGACATCGTCACCTTCCGCGGCGAGGCCCTGTTCTGGTCGGCGATCCTCGTCTCCAACACCCTCGGCACCTCGATGGGCGACTTCCTGTCCGACAGCTCGGGCCTCGGCTACCTGGGCGGGGCGCTGCTGGTGAGCGGCGTGCTCGCGGTCCTCGTCGCGCTGATGAAGGTGCCCGTCGTGCCGAACGTGCTGCTGTTCTGGATCGCCTTCGTGCTCACCCGGCCGCTCGGCGCCACCGCCGGCGACTTCCTGACCAAGCCGGTCGCCAAGGGCGGACTCGACCTGGGTACGGTCGGCTCCTCCGCCGTACTGCTCGCGGTCCTGTTCGCGCTGATGGCCTACGCCCACGTCCAGGAGCGCCGGGCCGCCGCATCGCCCCTGGAAACCGAGGGGCCGGAAGCGGAAGCGGTCGGTCAGCACATCGGCCGATCGTGAAACACGGGGACGCCGTCCGCCGGCGGACGGCGTCCCACCGTGGGCACCGACCTGCGGCAATGCTGTGGGGTCGGTGGACGGGCGTGGAGCGAGCGTAGTGCGGTGCTCGGCGGCAGGGTCTGCCGAGCCTGGACCGCCCCTGCCTCGCATCAGGGCGGGGGCCCGCTCCAGGCCCGCCCGCTCTCCTCGGCGAGGGGGGCTCCTCAGCGAGTGGCGGCCTCGGCGCAGCCGACACACAGGGTCGTCGCCGGGCGCGCTTCGAGTCGCTCTCTCGGAATCGGCTCACCGCACCCCTGGCACTGTCCGTAGTCGCCTCGCTCCAGGCGCTCCGCCGCCTCGTCCAGATCGGTCAGATGCTCGCGCGCCTGTGCCAGCAGCGCGGCGACATGGGCCCGCTCGAAGGCCGTGCTCGACCCCTCGGGGTCGTGCTCGTCGTCGACCGCCACCAGCGCGTTCGCCTCGACGATCCCGTCGAACTCACGGCTCAGTGCGGCGATCTGCGCCAGGGTGTCCGTACGCTCGGCGGCCAGCCGCTTGCGTGTCGGCTCACGCTCGGCCGCCGAGAATCCGGCATACCCAGGCTCGTCTCCCATGCGGATTTGAACGCCGGCACCTCCGGTGCGCATTCCGTACGGTGCCCGCGGGCGGCGAGCAGACCGGGGGTTGCCCCTGCTCGGGCGGGGAGCCGACGGGGGTTGCCCCTGCTCGGCCCGAGCTTCGACGGACCACGCGGCCTTCCGTCCGCTGCCGGGCCTGTGACACGTCTGTGACAGGTGGCGGACGGGGTGGTGAAGTCGCCCGGTCAAGCTCATTGAAAGAGGGCAAAACGCATCATTCAGGCATTTGCCCCACTGCTTCCGAGGGTGTGAGCAGCAGTGACGACCGGGCCGACCCGCCGGAGGACCGCCATGAACCTC
>NZ_JBSFDP010000024.1:0-37015 GCF_053593975.1 Streptomyces sp. NPDC002004 | reverse complement strand
CACACCGTCGACGCCTACCTCCGTCGTATCCGCGCCAAGCTCAACATCAACAGCACGGCCGAGCTCACCCGCCTGGCCATCTCCCTCGGCCTGTGAGCGATGCCGGATCACTGAATCAGTTCGGTATCTGCCGAAGTGTTGGGTCATGATGGGGGAGTGACAGACTCATCCGCCCCCGCCGCACGCCTCGCCGCCTTCGCCTGTGCCCTGGCCGACGAAACCCGGGCCGCCATCTGCCTGGCCCTGCTCGAGGGGCGCGCGTGGAGCACCGGCGAACTGGCCCGGATCACCGGCGTGGCACCGTCCACCGTGAGCGGGCACCTGGCCCGCCTGTTGGATGCGGGGATCTGCGTCGCCGAGCGGCAGGGGCGCCACAGCTACGTACGGATCGCCGACGCGGAGACGGCTCGCCTCGCCGACGCGCTCGCCGCGCATGCCGTCCCCGGCCGGGATGCGGCGCACGCGGTGCCGGTCGTCGCCGCGCCCGATCCGCTCGCCCGCGCGCGGACCTGCTACGACCACCTTGCCGGGCGGCTCGGTATGGCGGTCACGGACGCCATGGCGGAGCGCGGACTGCTGCTCACGGACGGGGTCTTCGAGCTGACCGATGCGGGGCGGGAGTGGTGTACGGATGCGGGCGTCGACCTGGCCTACGAGGGGCGCCGGCCGATCGCGAGCTCGTGCCTGGACTGGACCGAACGCCGCCGCCATCTCGGCGGCGTGGCCGCTGCGCGGCTGTGCGCACTCGCGCTGCGTCGTGAGTGGGTGGTGCGGGGCGAGGACGACGGGCGTGCACTGCGGGTGACCGAAGCCGGACAGCAGGCCCTGGGCGACCTTCTCGGACTCGCACCGGACGCGTGGCACTGATCTCCGGCGAATCTCCAGAGACACCGAACGACTTGAGGTGGCCTCGAGCGCCCTGGAGTGGCATGGACCGCCATGGAGGGGCACCGAGCGGCATCGAGTGGCGCCGGGCATCGTCGAGCGCGTTCGGATTCAACATTTCGGTAGACACCAAAATGTTTGTTCTCTAAGCTGCCGCCATGGGTTCCCGTCTCAGCTCACCCGGCGCCGCCACGGCCGGCGCCGCAGCCTTCTCCGTGGTCGCCTGGGCGTCCGCCTTCGTTTCCATCCGCAGCGCGGGGGCCGCCTACTCCCCGGGTGCGCTGGCGCTGGGCCGCTTGCTGACCGCCTCGCTGGTGCTGGTCGCCCTGGTGGCGGTACGGCGCGAAGGGCTGCCGGCCCGGGGCGCTCTCCGCGGCATCCTCGTCTCGGGGGTGGTCTGGTTCGGCGGCTACATGGTCGTCCTGAACTGGGGTGAGCGCCTGGTCGATGCGGGCACGGCGGCCCTCCTGGTGAACGTCGGGCCGGTACTGATGGCGTTGCTCGCGGCGCGGTTGCTCGGGGAAGTGCTGCCGCCGCGGCTGCTCGCCGGGATCGCGGTGTCGTTCGGCGGGGCGGTGGTGGTCGGTCTGTCGACCTCGTCCGGGCACGACGGCGACACCTCGGTGCTCGGGGTGCTGCTGTGCCTTCTCGCGGCGGTGGCGTACGCGGTCGGCGTGGTCGTTCAGAAGCCCGCGCTCGCGTACGGGACTCCGCTGCAGATCACCGCCTGCAGCTGCCTGGCCGGCACGGTTGCATGCCTGCCCTTCGCCGGGCAGCTGGCCGGCGAACTGCCGAAGGCCCCGCTGTCCGCCACGCTCAACATGCTCTACCTCGGTGTCGTGCCCACCGCTCTCGCCTTCACCACCTGGAGCTATGCGCTGGCCCGCACCCCTGCCGGGAGGATGGGTGCGACGACGTACGCCGTCCCGGCCATCGTGGTGGTGTTGAGCTGGGTGTTCCTGGACGAGGTCCCCGCCTGGCTGACCCTGGTCGGCGGTGCGCTGTGCCTGGCGGGCGTGGCCGTGTCCCGGTCCCGGCCCCGCCACCGGACGCCCGGCACCGCCGCCGCGCGTGGCGCCGAGAACGAGCCCGCCGACGCCACCCGCTGACCGCGGCGCGGTCCGGGACGTGGCCGCATGCACGGCCACGCAGACGAAGACGGTCACGCACCGCGTGCCGTGGCGCCGCGGCACCCAACTGTCCCGACCCGCGGTCATGATGGGGACGCCGCCCCCGGCTATGGTGATCGCCGACCAGGATCGATGCAGGTGTTCTTCGGGGGATGTTTCGTGGGCGTAGTGGTATTCAACGTGACCACAGCGGCGTTGATGGTGCTGATGTTCAAATGCGGGCTGGCGCTGGTCGGGGAGGACACGATCCGCCGGCGCCCGGTTCCGTGGGGGGCGGTGGCGCTCACCGCCGTGGCGGTCGGTGCGGTGGTGCTCCAGCTGAGCTGGTCCGGGGCGATGGACGCCCTGGACAGTGATCCGCGCAAGACGGGCTGGTGGCGCGTGGTGACGTCGGTGTTCATGCAGAACGGCGGGGTCTTCGGGGCCGTCTGGAACATCGTGACGCTCGCGGTGATCGCCGCGCTCGCGCAGTGGTTCTGGCGCGGCCCGCTCATGCTGGCGCTGTTCGCAGGAGGCATCCTGCTGCCCCAGCAGATCGACGCGCTGTTCGGTGATACCGCCCGCAGCACCGACCCGCGCAACTTCGCCGGCAGTTCCGGCGCGACGTACTTCCTGGCCGCCACCCTGGCGGCGGGTCTGGTGCTGAGCAGCACCGACACCAAGCAGCGGGTGCTGGCGGTGTGTGTGCCCGCGGCCGGGCTCGCGATGTGGCTGGCCCAGGAGAACGGGCACGGCCTCGTGGCCGTCTACGGATTCGCCCTCGGCGCCGTGGCCCTGCCGGTCGCCCGCATGCTGCGACAGCGGCCCATGCCCGCCGTCGCCCTGCCGAAGGACGACGTCGGCGGCGCCTGAGCACCGCGGTGGCCCCGGACAGGACGCTCAAGTCCGAGGCCAGCGAGGCTTGTTCTCACCGGGGCTCCTTCCCCACCGAGTTCGTTCCCCGGCCGTCCGCGCCGTCGCAGTGGCTGTAGCGGTGCGAAGTCGAATCCCCGCGTCCGGGCCAACGGGAACCGAACGCGGTCCACACTGTGTCGCGACAGGAGTAGAACCGACCGCACCGCCGATGGCCGGGCGAACAGCCCGGTCCCCGGCCGCGGCATTTCCGGGGGGATGGCACCGTGAACACTGGTATGCGTCGCAGATGCGCGGCGTTCGGCATCGTGGCCGCTCTGGCGGCGGGCAGCCTGGGCGCGTCGACGTCCAGCGCATCGGCAGGCAGCGGGGGCATCGACACCGCGGCCACCGAGGGGAAGCTCGTCGGTGTGGCCGCGGGCTCCACATCGATCGAGCAGGTCAACCCCGACGGCACCGGCCGCGGCGGGTTCGGTGTCAGCGGAGCCGATCCGTCGTGGGCGCCGGACGGCAGCAGGCTCGCCTATGTCGACGGCGGGAAGGTGTGGACGGCGCGGTACGACGGCGGCGGGCGCAGACAGATCGCCTTCCCCAAGGGGAGCGACAACTGGTACGCGGCCGGCCCGACGTACGTCAACCTCGGCCAGTTCGTGGTCTTCCAGGCATACGGCCGGCTTCGGGTGGCTCCCTCGGACGGCTCCCATGTCACCGACTCGCTCATCCCGGCCGACGAGGACGGCTGCGACTCCCAGCCCAGCGGCGCGTTCCTGACCGAGGACATCGCCTTCGTCCGAAGCGGACCCGACTGCGGCCACACGTCCACCCCGTCCCTGTGGATCTGGCACCGGGGAGAGGGGACCCAGACCGAGCTCCTCTCCGACGCCCGGACCCCGGCGATCTCGCCGGACGGCGCCACCGTCGCGTTCGTCCGGACGGTCTCCGGTCATGCGCAGGTCTTCACGGTGCACAGCGACGGCACGGGGCTGAAGCAGATCACCACCTCCCCGCAGGAGCACGAACAGCCCACCTGGTCGCCCAACGGGGACAGGATCGTCTACGTCGGCCCGGGAGACGGCACCGGCACCGCGCTCCACACCGTGGACCCCGCCACGAGCGCGGACTCCGTCCTGCCCAACACGGCGGGGCTGACCCGTCCCACCTGGCAGCCGCTGCGCAGGAACAGCACCGGCCGGGTGTGGGGAGCAGACGTCTACAGCACCAACGTCGCCGCGTCCAAGTGGACGTACAACAGCGTCGGCGATCCGTCCGGCCCGCTGGAGAACGCCAAGGCGGCCGTCCTGGTCAGCAAGGACAGCCCGTCCTACGCACTGACCGCGCCGGCGCTCGCCGCCGACCAGTGGGGGCCGGTGCTGATGACGTCGCCGAGCACGCTGTCGGCGTCGGTGCAGAGTGAGCTCAAGCGCACGCTGAAGCCGGGTGCGCCCGTCTACCTCGTCGGCAGCACGTCCATCCTGAGCAGCGCCGTCGCGTCCAAGGTGTCGTCGCTCGGTTTCACCCCCAAGCGGCTCTCGGGCACATCGCGCTTCTCCACGTCCGTGGCCGTGGCCAAGGCCATCACCAGCGACCCCGAGTACGTCTTCCTGGCGACGGGCAACGATTACCACTCCGCGCTCGCCGCCGCGTCTGCGGCGGGGATCCACGGGCCGGACAGCAGGGCCGTGGTCGTGCTGACCGACGGCAGCACGCTCACCTCCTCGGTGAAGTCGTACCTCAACGCCCTCAACCCCGGCCTGACCCGGATGATCACGGTCGGCAGCTCCGCCAAGAACGCGCTCACCGGCACCACGTTCCCCGACTGGCCGACGCACTACGACTACACCGCGATCCTCGGCAGCGGCGACGAGGGCGTCGCGGTCGCGCTGGCCAAGTACTGGTGGGACCCGGCGTTCGGAGCGGCGCTGGTCGACACCGGCAACTGGCGCGACGGGGTCAGTGCCGCCTCGGCGATGCACCACTACGGGCCGATCCTGTGGGCCGGCCCCGCAACCCTGCCCGCCGCCACCAAGGGCTACTTGACCGACGGCTCGGCCGCCATCCACAACGTCGTGGCGTTCGGTGGCACCGGATCGGTGTCGTCCGGAGCGCTGGACTCGGCGGGCGCCGCGGTCAGCGCGGGTGCCGACTGGTTCACGTACACCTCGTACTACGACGGCGCGATTCCGTTCGCACGCGGGCGCCGGCGGTAGACCCGACCGGTCGTGACGCGGGCGGTGGCCGTTGGGCCCCGCGTCGTCGGACGCCCCGGGAACATGTCCGGGCCCCGGTGGCGCGGGTCCGCGCGGTCCACGCCGATCCCGTGGTGTACCGGCAGGATCGGCGGGTGTGCGCGTACCGGTGGACATGCGTCGCCGGGTGTGCGGGCACCCGCACTGCCATGGGATTTTTCAAGCGATGCGAAGACACACTCGAAGGATGGGAGACCGGGCTCGCCCGCTGGGTGCGGGGCCGCGATCCCGTCGAACTGTTCGATGCACTGCGTCGTCACTGCGACGAGCACGCCGTTGTGTGCAGCCCGGGACGCACCCTGGTTCCCAACGCCTACCGGATCGAACTCGCCGCCGGTGTCCACGCCCGGCTGGGGCACGTGGACCAGGAGGTCTGCCTGGAGTTGACCGACGTGCTGGCGCAGCACGGCGCACGACGCGGATACGAGTGGGCGGGTCCGCTCACCGTCTGCGTTACGGAGGCCGCGGGCGCGCTCGTGCGGCGCTACCGGATCTCCAGCGAGGCCCTGTCCCACATCCCCGCCGCAGGCCTGGCGCCGATGTAGGCGCCGTTGCCTGCGCCCCGGCATCGCCGACGGGAAGCGGGAATCGGCAATCGGGAGGTCGGAAGCGTCACTTCCCCGAGCCGAGGGGCCGGTGCGCTCGGATGGTCCGGAGCCGCGGTGGCCGCGGGCCGGCGCGTCCTCGGATGCGGAGACGACCGCGACGGCGCCCCACTGTCGAGTTCCGAGAACACCGGGTCGGCGTGTCGGCCCGCGACGAGCGCTGATGGGCGGGACGGACATGATCCTTGCACGACACAAGAGTTCGATCTCGCGGTGGTGTCGCGGTGCTGCGAGACTCCGCCGACCCGCTCCGAAGCCATGACCTACCGTGACGTCACGGGGCCGCTCGCCGTGGCGCCGGACCCGGATTCGGCCGACGGCGATCAGGAGGGTCGATCAGACGGGGAACGTCCGATCGACGCAGGCGTGCGGCCGAGCAGGCTCCGGGCGGTGCGTGTGAAATGGGGTTGGTCGGCGAAGCCCGCGACGGCTGCGGCCGAAGCCGCGGACTGGCGCGGCAGCTCGGCGACGGCCACCCGCAGCCGGGCCCATTGCCGCAACCGTGTGAGCGGGACGCCGACCGAGGCGTGAACGAGCGCGCGCAACCATGTCGGTGAGAGCCCGACGTCGGTGGCGACGGAGCTGATGGGAGCGTCGGAGCCGGCCCGTGTACATTCCTGCACCGCGTGGGCCACCCGGGGATCGACGGGGCGGCCCGCTCCGGTGAGGGCGAGGAGTTCGGCGCGTGCCGCGGCCAGGTCGCTGTCCGTCCCGGGGCCGAGGCCGCCGGTACCGGCATACCCCACAGCGGCGAGGAGGCGCCGGGTGGCATCGTCCCCGAGCCGTGCCAGGCCCAGACCGGGGTCCAGCACCCAGGGGTCGAGGAAGAGGGCCACATAGCCGCAGGACACGGCGCAGGTGTGGGCCAGCTGCGGGGGCACAATGAGTCCGGCCGCCGCGACCGTACGGCCTGTGCCGTATCCGACCTCGACATGGCCGCCGAGGGGCAGCACGACCTTCCACGCCGGGTGGTGATGGAGGGTGACGTCAAACGGGCCGGACTCGGCGAACAACGTCGCGTCGGGACCGGATGCGAAGTGGAGTCGGCGATCGCTTCGTTCAAGCGTCCACGCGCGGGTTGGGACCACGATCACGTTCATGAATGCTACCGCGGCCATCGCACTGGCGGTCTTTCTGATCGCCGTGGGGATCGGGCACTTCCTGTTCCCCGGATACTTCCGCACTCTGGTGCCGTCCTGGCTGGGCCGGGCCCCACTCCTCGTCGGCGCGAGCGGGACGGCGGAGATCGTCGTCGGAGCCGCGATCCTGACACCGGCAGGCCGGGCGGCCGGCGGCTGGGCCGCGGCCGCACTGATCACCGGCTACCTGGTCTGCCATCTGGACGCCCTGTGGCGGGCATCCGGTGATCGGCCAGGCCTGCTGGAACGTCCCGTCGGCGCGACGGTCCGGCTGGCGGTCAACCTCGTCTACATCGGCTGGGCGGTCGCGGTTGCACGGGCGGCCGCCTGAGAGGCTCGGGCGGCGTTCCGATGTGCAATGCAACTCGGCCCCGCTCGGTCCGCCGGGCTCTCAGCACAGGTTCGATCAAGTCCCAGCGGGCATCGGCCAGTGGCCTGCCGGACGGTCGGCTGTTTCACGAGCGACCACCTATGAAACGCGGGCGCTGCGCCTGGCCGCGCTCGGCGTCGGGTCACCACTGGGCGATGAGTGGCGTGTCCGGTTCGTGCTGTCGCCAGGCTTCGGTGAGGCGGACGAGACGGGTGGGGGCGGCGATGCCGCGCACGGTTGCGATCTTGCCATTGGTGATGTCGAACGTCACGGTGCCGATGACCTGGTCGCCGACCACGAAGAGGATGGCGGGGGCGCCGTTGACGAGCGCGTAGTGGACGGCGGGCGTGCCGCCGGCAAGCCGCCGTTTCGCGGGTGTGGGTTTGAAGCCGGCCCGGGCGACGGCGGCGATGCGCTGCGCAGTGTCGAACTGCAGCAGCCTCTTGGTCAGGCCGGCGCCGTCGGAGATCGCGGTTGCGTCGTCGGTGAGCAGCGCCACCAGCCGTTCGGTGCGGCCCGAGGAGGCGGCGGCGAGGAATTCCTCGACGATCCTGCGGGCGGATGCCGGGTCGACTCCGTCTCCGCCGCGGCGGCGTGCGGCGGTGATGCGGCGCCGGGCCCGGTGGAGGTGCTGCTGGCTTGCGGACTCGGTGATGTCGAGGATCTGGCCGATCTCGGCGTGGCCGTAGGAGAACGCTTCGCGCAGGACGTAGACGGTCCGCTCGAGGGGTGACAGGCGCTCCATGAGAGTCAGCACGGCCAGCGAGACCGATTCGCGCTGCGCGAAAGTGTCGGCCGGGCCGAGCATCGGGTCGCCGTCGAGGAGCGGTTCGGGCAGCCAGGCGCCGACGGTGCGTTCGCGGCGGGCTTGTGCCGAGCGGAGCCGGTCGAGGCACAGGTTGGTGACGACCTTGGTCAGCCATGCTTCCGGCACCTTGATCCGCTGCCGGTCGGCGGCCTGCCAGTGCAGGAACGCGTCCTGCACGGCGTCTTCGGCGTCGGTGGCGGAGCCCAGCAGCCGGTACGCCAGCGAGGCCAGCCGGTTGCGGCTGGCCTCGAACCGGCTGGTGTCGAAGCGATCAGTGGCGGTGCTGTCCACGCGGATCACCCTAGGCGGACGCCGGTCGGCGACGCGACCGCGTTCTCGGCGGGCGCATCCGGTGCGGCGGCCAGGCGACGCTTGTGCTTGGGCAGGCCGAACGTCGGGTGCGAGGTGGCCCACAGTGACATCTTGAGAATGCCCGCCTTGATCCGCGCGGCCTTCCGACCGCCCACATACTTCGGCTTTGCCTGCCCTTCGTCATCGACCATCTGCAGGATCCCGTCCCGCCGCCCGAGGCTGATGTGGTTGCCCAGGTACTCCAACTTGGTGTTCGGGATCTCGCGGCCGGTCAGGCGTGCCACGATCGCGGCCGTGGCCTGCATGCCGGTGTAGCCGGCCGAAGCGCAGGACATCGGCAACGGCCGTCCGTTGTCGCCGATGGCGTAGACGCTGTCGCCGGCGGCGTAGACGTTCGGGTGCGAGACCGACTGCATGGTGCGATCGACGACGATCCGGCCGTTCTCGGTGACCTCCAGCCGGCCGGCGGCGGCGATGGGGCTGACCGCGAACCCGGCCGTCCACACGGTTGCGTCGGATGCCAGGGCGGTGCCGTCGGCGCACAGCACCCGCGTCGCTTCGACGGCTTCGACGATGGTGCGCTCCAAGACGGTGATGCCCAGCCGGTCGCAGGCCTGGCGCAGGTGGCTGCGGGCTCCGGCGGAGAGCTGGGCACCCAACTCGCCGCGGGCGACCAGCACCACCGACAGGCCGGGCCGTGATTCGGCGATCTCGGTGGCGGTCTCGATGCCGGTCAACCCGTCGCCGACGACCAGTACACTCCCGCCTTCACCCCGCCTGCCCAGGCTGTCAAGGCGCTCGCGCAGGCGCAGCGCCGAGGGCCGGCCGGTCACGTCGAAGGCGTGCTCGGTCACGCCGGGGACGCCGTGGTCGGCGATCTGGCTGCCGAGCGCGTAGAGAAGGGTGTCGTAGCCGAGCTCGCCGCAACCGTCGGCGTCGGCCACGGCGACGACTTGGCGCTCGGGGTCGACGGCGGTGACACGGGCCACGCGCAGCCGTACCCCCGTGCCCGCGAAGACATCGGCGAGCTGTGGAGCCTCGATCTCCTGGCCGGCCGCGAGCTGGTGCAGCCGCAGCCGCTGGACGAAGTCCGGCTCGGCGTTGACCACAGTGATCTCGGTGTCCGCCGGGGACAGCCGGCGGGCCAGGGTCCCGGCCATGTAGGACCCGGCATAGCCGGCACCGAGGACGACGATGCGGTGCTTCATGTCTCGCTCCTGTCGGTTCGCTTGTTCCCGGTGACTTGAGCGGAACAGCGACCCGATTGCTGACAGGAACCGCATGTGGCATGGGTCACAGAGCGGCAGGAGCATCGCCCGACGATGCGCGGCGACGCCGAGGTGGCGAAGATGTAGGCCGAGCACAGGCTCGACCTCTACCTGCCGGCACAGCGGCTCTCACTGACGGCGGGGCCACTGCGGCTGCTCGACGGGGACTTTCCCGACCGGGCGTGCATGGCGGGCATCGCCGAGTACAACCTGAAGAAGGCGCTGGAACTGGTCCGCGCCTGAACGCTCCCGGCGGCCCGCCTTTCACTACGGCCCGGGACCGGAACCACCCGCGCCGCACCGCTCGCCGGGCCTGGATCGACCACGACGGTGAACTCCCGACAAACTGAGTATCTGTACGGATAGTCGTGTGCCGCGGTCGGTGAGCAGGATGACGGCGTGACCAAGTCCCATGATGCGGCGAGTGCACCCGAGCGGGGCACAGCCATCGCGCTTCTCGTGTTCACGGCGGTGCTCCTCCTGCCCTTGGCGGGCGCGTGGTATTACCTCGCCCGCGAACCGCTCCACTACAACAGCGGCACCGGCTTTCGAGCGAGCCGCGAGACCGTCATGTGGTTCGCGCACGCAGCGATGCTGATCGTCGTCGTGCCCTGCGCCGGAGCCGGCCTGGCATGGACCGCCGGCGCGGCACTGCGGCGTCGCCGTGCCGTCTGGGCGGCGACGGGCGCACTCATCGGCACCGTGGGACTGTGGATCGCGGGCATCGTCGCCTTCGGCGAAGCCTTCAGCAACTCCTCGTTCGACTTCTGACACACCCTCGAACATCCCCAGGTTCAGCGGGCTCCGGCGCGAGCGGTGCCGCTGCGGCTGCGCGCCGGGTGCTGTGACACCTGTCATGTCCGTTGAGTGATCGTTTTCTCTGGCGCGGAAATCCCGCCGATCGCGATGATGGGCCGCGTGGACGGGGCGTGGTGCCCTGAGGACGTGGGACGGGGGTCGGCGATGTCGCCGCATGGGATCGAGTTGTACGCGAGTGCCGCCGTGGTGGTCGGTGCGGGGCTGCGGACGCTGGTGCTGTTCGGCCCGGCGAGCGGTCCAGCCGGCGGCACGGCGGGCAGGGGCCCCCGGCAGAACGACGTGTTGGCTGCCGTCCGTGGCGCCTGGGCGCAGCGGCCCTGGGGTACTGCCGTGCTCTTCGCCCTGATGGCGGTCATGGCCGTGGTCCAGTACGCGGTGCCCGGCGTGGTGGACGACCTGATGCGCCGCCCCGGTGCACTGACGGACGGGCAGTGGTGGCGCGCCGGGACCGCACTGCTGGTGCAGTCCTCGGGGATCATGCAGATCGCGGTCAACCTGTCGGCTCTGCTCGTGGTCGGCGCGATCGCCGAGTCCGTCTTCGGGTGGTGGCGGACCCTGGCCGTCTTCCTCGTCGGCGGTGTCGCGGCCCATGTGGTCAGCCTTGCGGGCTGGTCGCTGTACGGCGGCGGCGACTCCGTCGCCATCTGCGGCTTGCTGGGTGCCCTGGCCGTCACCGCCCTGCTCCGCAGGGACGCTCTGGGCCTGACCTTCCGGAGCATCTGGTACGTGCTGCTCATTCCCGCGGCCGGCCTGTTCCTGTGTCTGCTGCGCAACAACCACGGTGCGGGCCTGGTGGCGGGCTGCCTGTGCGGACTTCTCCTGGTCGGGACGGAGGTCCGGCTCCCGAGGCCGGCCGCCGTGTGACGCGGAATTCCGGCGCGCCCGGGAGCGGCCCGGCGCTGAGCGGTCGTACGCGCCGTCGAGGGGCTGGATGCCTGCCACGCATCCGAGGCGCCCCGACGGACATCGCCCGCGTACTGGATGTACGCGGGCGATGCGACAGCGCGGCCTGGGGTACCTCCCACGTCCTTGAGGCAGTGGGGGAGCACACCGGACGTCGCGCGCCGGTGAACCCTTCCGGTCACAGCACTAGCTCTGCGGAACGTCCTTGACGAACACGATCCCGTCGCTGGCCGCCAGGTGGGCCGGGTCAAGCGGGGCGTAGCCGAACCAGGGGGATACGCGAGGTGCCGGCCGCGTGTCGCCGAGGGCGGTGGCCAGCCGCGGGGCGTCGATGACGCAGCGGTCCTGGGGGAGCGTGTACAGGAGTCCTTCGACGGTGTCCGGCGGGGGCGTGTCCACTCCCTGGTGCCGGATCGTGCCGAGGGCCGTTGCCACGAAGGCGTACTCCTCTCCGAGCCGGGCGCTCACCAGCGAACCGGCGCTCCACCACTCCAGCGGCTTCCCGCCCATCCGCATCGTGCTCTTCTCCCGCTGGAGATGACCGTTGTGGGCGTGGACGAGTGCCGGGCCCCGAGCGGCGATGGCCAGGAGGTTGCGGGACATCATCTGGTCGCGCACACCCACCAGCCGGGTCATGCGGGCCGGTGATGTGTCAGCCATCCAGTGGTGGTAGCGCAGCAGGCCGGTGGCGGTGCGTCCGTACAGGCGCGCCCGCTCCCAGTCGTCCCGCGAGGTCGCCGCGAGCAGGTGCGGCGTCTGCTCGTCGAGCAGCGCCACCAGATCGTCGGCGAGCAGCCGCAGTTGACCGGCCTCGGCCGACCGCCCCACGGACTGTGCCGGGTCCATCATCGCGGCGGGGTTGGTCCACCGGTCGTCGGTGCCGAGCAGGCGGTCGAGTGTTTCCGCGGTGCAGGGGAGGAGGTCCGCGTCCACCCGGGCCGAGAGACAGCCGTGGAGTGCGGTGAGGGCCTGCCGAGGGCTCGCGGCGCCGGTGATCTCCAACGGGCCGTCGAATCCGGCGAAGCGGAGCCGCTCGGACGCAGGCCGGCCCTCGTTGAAGTCGCGCATCCAGCGCACGAGTTCGCGGTTGGCCTCGGAGGTGCCCCAGCCGTGGCTGAATCCGTGCTCCATGACCTCGTCGAGGGTGCCCGTGCCCGAGGTGACGTGGTCGTCCACGACCAGGCCCATCATGCAGTCGCTCTCGATCGCGATCGTCCGGAAGCCCTCCTGCTCGACGAGCTGCCGGAAGAGACCGTTGCGCAGGTCGAGCAGAGCGTCCTCGCCGTGGGTGGGCTCGCCCAGGGCCAGCAGCCGGGGCCGGGCCGGGAGCAACTTCATGACGGCGGCAGCCTCGACGGCATGGGCGACGTCCTTGATGTCAGTAGCCATACCTTCAACGGTATCGTTGAACCTTCGGTGGAAACTTTTCCGAGATATCGTTCATCCCATGGGGAGAAACCTTCAAAACGGTGAGCGACTCAGGCCGGTTGACCTGGCGCGCGGGCACGGCCTGTCCACGCAGGCGATCAGGAACTACGAGGAGGCCGGCATCCTTCCGGCCGCCGGTCGCACACCCCACGGCTACCGCACCTATACCTCGCTGCATGCGGGGGCCCTGCGCGCGTTCGTTGCCCTGGTGCCCGGACACGGCCACCGGACGGCGACGTCGATCATGCGGGCCGTGAACCAGGGCGCGGTCGATGAAGCGTTCCGCCTCATCGACGAGAGCCACGCCCAACTCCTCGACGACCGGCAGACCCTCCAGGCCGTGGAGAGCGCCCTCCGCGACCTGGAGCCCATCACGGCGTCCGAACCCGGTGCGGGGTCCGAGCCGGCCGCTGTGTCCGGGCCCGGCCGCACGTTCATCGGGCCGCTGGCAGGGAAGCTCGGAATCCGGCCCGCGACGCTGCGCAAATGGGAGCGCGCCGGGCTGGTGCGGCCGCGCCGCGACCCGCTGACCGGGTACCGCGTCTACGACGAGGCCGATGTACGGGACGCCCGGCTGGCTCACCAGCTCAGGCGGGGCGGCTACCTGCTGGAGCAGATCGCTCCGCTGATCGCCCAGGTCCGGGCGGCCGGCGGGCTGGAGCCACTGGAGGGCGCACTGTGCGACTGGCACAGCCGGCTGTCCGCCCGCGGACGGGCGATGCTGACCGGGGCCGCCGAGTTGGAGGCGTACCTCCGTAGGCGCGGATGAGACTCCACGGCCAAGGGCGGTGGACCGGACCGTCCCGGCACGCCCGCGGCCGTCGATGCGGCGTCGGCGACCGATGCGAGCCGCGCAGGGTGTGCTGTCGCGGGCCGCACCAGGGTGATCTCACCGCCACCCACGGCGGGTCTCCCGGACGGCTCACCGGAGCGTGAACCAGGTGTCGTCGCCCACCACCGGCCCCGAATCGGCCCGCCGTGTCAGCGGGCCGGGGAGAGCCCGACGAGCGGCTTCATGCGGCCTGGCCGGCTCTGGGGCGGGATCTCCACTCCCGGCGCAGGATGAAGGTCCGTATGACAGCGAGGGCGAGGAACGCGAGACCGACGGCGGCTCTTTGCCACCCTCCGACCACGGTGAACCAGTAGAGGCCGAGGCCGGCGAAGAAGAGGCTGACGGCGATGAGCAGAGGCTCGCGGATCCAGAACGGGAGAGCGCGGAGAATCACATTGATCAACATCCGGTCAGTGGATCAGCCGTGCGGCCTTCACGCAGTGGCGGAAGCCACAGCTCCGCTCGCACACCGCCATCCGGCGCAGAACTTCCGTGCGTCTTCCACTCCGGGCGGCTTTGCCGAGGGCGCCAATTCGTTCCGCACGCTCGGCCCATCCGTCGTGCCCCGTCTTCCATAAAAGAACTTTGCAGGGCACTCAACAATTCCTTATGGGGACGAGTGCATGCCTCGTGTGGCCACCGTCTCCATGGCGGATGGAACCGAATCCCGCCGCAACCCGTCCGCGCGAAGACGAACCCCGTTGCACGGCCAGCGGTTTGGCGCAAGTGCATTCCGAATGATGAGATATCCTTTGGGTTCGGACGCCGCAGTTCACCACGGACGTCCCCGAAGCACATCGTCACTGGCAGGTTCCTCCGCCGTATCGGAGCGGCCAGATTCCATCGAACACCCCGTCGGCCTTTCCTGTTTGCCGACGGTTCACCAAGCATGCCTTCGAGCAGGATTTGATGCCCGTTCAATCTCTCGCGGAGCTCATACGCTTCGCGCGCCACAATTCGCCTTTCTACCAGGAGCTCTACGCTCACCTCCCCGACCGTGTGGAGCGCCTCACCGACCTTCCGGTGGTGCCCCAGACGGATTTCTGGCGCGCCAACTCGCCCCGGGACAACAGACTGCTGACAGCGCCACTCGACGAAGCGGTCGTCTTCCGCAGCGGCGGCACCACGGGCTCCCCGAAGTTCTCCTGCTACACCCGCACCGAATGGCGGGAGTTCACCACGGCGTTCGGATCGGGACTCGTCACGGCCGGACTGCGGCCGGGACACCGGGTGGCCGACCTGTTCTACGCGGGTGACCTCTACGCCAGTTTCAGCTTCATCCTCGACTCACTGCACCGCAGCCCCGTGGCCAATGTGCGGCTGCCCATCGGCGGCGCCGCACCGTGGGAATCCACCGCGGCCACCCTGGAGGAGTTCCGGGTGCAGGTCGTCGCCGGAACCCCGACCACGCTGTGCGCCCTCGCCGAGCGGCTCACCTCGGCCGGTCGCACCCTGCCGGACGTGGAGTTGCTGTTCTTCGGCGGCGAGTGCCTGTTCGGCGACCAACTTCCGCTGCTCAAGGTCGCGTTCCCGCACGCCGAGGCGCGTTCCCTGGGCTATGCGAGTGTGGACGCCGGACTGCTCGGCGAAGCCGTGCCCGGCGACGACCCGAGGGTGCACCGCGCGTTCACCCCGCATACGGTGGTCGAGATCCTCGACGACGAGACCGACCGGCCCGTCGCCGAGGAGGGCGTGCCGGGCCGGCTGGTCGTCACCGACCTGCGCCGACGGCTGATGCCGGTTCTGCGCTACCCGGTGGGAGACCGGGCCGAGTGGGTGGACCGGGACGCGGGCGTCTTCCGCATCCTCGGCCGCGCCGAGGAGGGCGTACGGGTCGGTCCCGTCTCGCTGTACACGCAGGACGTGCACGACATCGTGACGGCCAGCGACGTGGCCGGTGAGGTGACCGGGCTGCAGCTCGTGGTGCGCCGCGAGGACGGCCGGGACGGTCTGGTGCTGCGGCTCGCGACGGGCGAACCGGCCGACCGGCACGCCTCCTTGGGCGAGTCCATCTCCAAGGCGGTCCTGGCGCAGCGCCCCTTCTACGAGAGCGCGACCGCCGCCGGGCACGTCAACCCCCTCGCCGTCGAATGGGTACGGCACCGGGAGCTGGCCGTCAACGCCCGCTCCGGCAAGCTGATCCGCGTCGTGGACGAACGGCCGCACTCATGAGCACATCGGTTCTCCGCGCGCGGCGTCTGCCCCTCGTACTGCGCAATCCCTCCTTCGGCGTGGTCTGGGGCGGTCAGCTCCTCACCCAGGCCGCGGGCAGGATGTTCCAGGTCGGCGCCGTGTGGTGGCTCATCGGCTTCGCGGGCGGCGCCCACCGCGGGCTCGACTCGGGCCTGTTCCTCATGGTGAGCACCCTGCCCGCGGTCGCACTCGCCCCCGTGGTCGCCCGCGTCATCGCCCGCTACGCCCACCGCACGGTGCTGACCGTGGCGGCGGCCGTGGCAGGTGTCGTCGCCGCGACCGCAGCCGTGTGGGCGTACACCGCGACTCTGCCCGTGGCCGCCGCCTACGCCGTGGGGCTGGCACTGGCCACCTGTCAGGCGGTCTTCGACCCGTGCCTGACGACGTCGGTGCCCGAGCTGGTCGAGGACTCCGACATCGAGGCGGCCACCGGGTTCGAGCTGTCCACCCAGTCGCTGGCCGGGCTCGGCGGCGGCCTGCTGGGCCCGCTGGCCGTCGACGCCGGCGGACTCACGGGCGTCGTCGCCGCCTGCGCGGGCGCGTACCTGCTGGCCGCCGTCCTGGTCGCCTCGGCCCGCTTCCCGCACGCCGTCGCGCCGCACGGCCCGCAGAGCGAAGCCACCCCCGCGCGGCGGACGCTGCGCCAGGTCCTGGCCGGTCTGCCGTTCATCCGCCGCGTCCTCGTCTGCTTCGCCGCAGCCAACGTCTTCACCACCGCCGTCTACGTCGTCATGCCGCTGTACACGCGGGGTGTGCTGCACTCCACCGGTTCGACCGTCGCCTCGCTGGAGGCTGCACTGGGCGCGGGCACGCTCGTGGGGTCGTTCACCGGGGGCCGCATTCCGGGCCGCCCGATCACCGTGGGCAGCGCGTGCCTGGCCGTGATGTCCGTGGCCCTGGGCCTGCCGGGCCTGCTCGCTGGTCACGCCGTGGCACTCGGCTCGCTCGCCGTCGTCGGCTGGTGCGTCGGTGTGATCGGCGTCCGTTTCGTAGCCCTGTTCCAGAGGCTGGTACCCGCCGACGACAAGCCCGGCTTCTTCGCGGTGATGCAGGCGCTGCTCGGCGCCACCTTCCCCGTCTCCTCGCTGGTCTTCGGGGCGCTCGGAGACCATCTGACCGCCCGCACGCTGTGTCTCGTGCAAGGAGCCGGTCTCGTCCCGGTCACGCTGGCGCTGTGGTGGCTCGGCAGCCGCGCGGACGGCGCCGAGCCGGAGCAGTCCGCGGCCCCGGCGCAGCCGGTCGTGCCGGCAGGGAACGCGTCATGACCGTCACCATCTCCCCGGCCGCGGTCCAGGACATCGCGGAACTGCGGCAGTTGTACTTCGACGTGTACGGGCACGGCTACCCGGTGCCGCTCGGCAGCGACCCCGCCGTGATGCTCCGGCTGATCACCGACGGCACCGCGCACTGGCTCACCGCCCGCACCCGACACGGCGACCTGGTCGGCTCCGCCGTCGTCCAGACCGACCCGGGCAGCCGCATCGGCAAGCTCGTCGGCCTCGCCGTGCACCCCGGCCACCGCGGCGGGGGACTGGCCTCCCGGCTGACCGGCGCGGTGTGCGACGAGGCGTTCGGCGCCGGGCACCTCGACTCCGTGTACGCCACCGTCCGTGTCGTCACCGAGGGCCCGCAGCACGTCGTCGTACGCAACGGCTTCCGGCCGCTCGGCCTGATGCCCAACGCGGTCGAGGTCGAAGGATGCGAGAGCCTGGCACTGTTCGCCCGCTACGCGGACGGCGTGCTGGAGCGCCGTGCCCCCGTGGCGCACGCACCCGAACGCCTCGCCCCGCTGCTGTCCGCGGCGGGCACGGGCATCGGCATCGACTACGCGGACACCGCACGCGTCACCACCCGCCCCGCGGTGCGTCCCGACAGGCGCACCGAGCCGATCGAGCTGATCCCCGCCCCGGCCTTCGTCCGACGGCGCTTCCTGGAACGCTTCCCCGACGCCACCGACCGCTTCTTCCCGCTGCACACGCCCAACGCGGTGCTGGTCGCCGCCGACGGCCGCTTCGAGGCGTACGCCGACCTCGACTCGGTCGCGGGCAGCTGCGCCCTGGTCGCCGTACACCCGCGTCCGGCGGCCGTGACCGGCGCGCTGGAGGCCTTGATGACGGCCGTCACCCGGGCCGGCGCGGACTACGCCGAGACGCTGCTCCCGCTCGCCGACACCGAGGCCCTGGAGGTCTTCCTGGCCTCGGGATTCGTGCCGAGCGCGGTCTACCCCGCGATGCGCCGCATCCACGACCGCTTCCACGACTACGTGGTGCTGTCCCGGACCAGCCGCCAGATCGACTTCAGGACGGCGGCCGTCAGCCCGCTGCTCCAGCCGTACCTGAGCGCCTACCTGAACGCCTGGACCTCCACCTACCTGCCCCTTCACGAGGTGTCCCGATGAACCCCCATCTCGCTCCCGTCGAGGTCCCCGACCCGGCGGCACTAGGACATGTGCAGCGGCTGTGCGACCTGACGTCGCCGTACGCGACCGGCACCGAGGCCGACGGACTGTTCGCCGCCGCCATGGCCGAGGCCCACGCCTGGCACGCGCAGCGCTCTCCCTTCTTCGCCTCCCTGCTCCAGGACCCGGCGGAGGTCCCCGCACCCACCGTCGGGAACGGGGTGCGCACCCCGCTGGTGCCCGCCGCGTTCTTCAAGCGCCACGAGGTGCTGTCGGTCCCCCGCGAGGAGGTGTTCCTGCACCTGACCTCCTCCGGGACCACCGGCCAGAAGTCGCAGATGTTCTTCGACGAGTGGACCATCCGCTCCGCCCAGCGCATGGTGGCCCGGATCTTCGACCACTACGGCTGGATCACCCCCGACCGACCGGTCAACTACCTGCTCTACAGCTACGAGCCCGCGCCGTCGCTGAAACTGGGCACCTCGTTCACCGACAACTACCTGTGCGACTTCGCCCCGGCCCGGCACACCACGCACGCGCTGCGGCACACCGGTTCGGGCCACGAGTTCGACGTGCACGGCTGCATCGCGGCACTCCAGCGCTACGCCGATGACGACGTCCCGGTGCGCATCCTCGGCTTCCCCGCCTTCCTGTACTTCACCCTTGAGCGGATGCGCGCCATGGGACTGCCGCCGCTGCGGCTGCCCGAGGGTTCGCTGGTGGTCCTGGGCGGCGGCTGGAAGGGCCATGCCGACCGGCAGATCGGCAAGGCGGAGTTCTACGCCGAGGTCACCGAACGCCTCGGCATCCCCGGTGACCGGGTCCGCGACACCTTCGGCTCCGTCGAGCACTGCGTGCCCTACGTCGAGTGCGAGCAGCACCGGCTGCACGTGCCGGTGTGGTCACGCGCCGCCGTCCGCGACACGGCGACGCTGCGCCCGCTGCCGTACGGGGAGCGCGGCTTCCTGCACCTGGTCAGTCCCTACATCACCTCCGTTCCGGCGCACAGCGTCGTGATGGGCGACCTCGCGTCGCTGCACCCTGGCGAGGAGTGCGGCTGCCCGCTGTCCACCGACTGGTTCACCGTGCACGGCCGTGCCGGGGTGAGCCGCAACCGCAGTTGCGCGGTCGCCGCCGCCGAACTCCTGAAGGGAATGTCGTGACCAACTCCGCACTCCACCTCTGGCAGGGCGAGTTCATCGACGACGCCGAGGCCGGCAGGCGGCTCGCCGGACTGCCCGAGCTGGCCGGGCGGGTCCTGTCGCGTCCGCTGCCCACCGACGTGGTGCTCGACACCTGCGCCGCGGTGAGCGCCGACCTGGCCGACCCAGGCTCCGTGCTGCACGGCCGTCTGGCGGCGCACCTGCCCGCGGACGAGGCCGCCGCCACCCTCGCCGAACTGGGCGCGGCACTGACCCGACAGGCCCTGGAACGCAAGCTTCGCCGGGAGCTCGGCGGCCTGCGCCCGGAGCGGCTGACCCGGCCG
Source organism: Streptomyces sp. NPDC002004 (assembly GCF_053593975.1). NCBI lineage: Bacteria > Bacillati > Actinomycetota > Actinomycetes > Kitasatosporales > Streptomycetaceae > Streptomyces > Streptomyces sp. NPDC002004. The sequence continues at coordinate 17,341 of NZ_JBSFDP010000024.1, read as the reverse complement.
GACGCCCGCGAGACGGTGTACGAGTCCTGGGCGCCGGTCGGCCTGCTGGTGCACATCGCGCCCGGCAACGCCGCCGCCGTCGCACCGCTGAGCGTCGTCGAGGGACTGCTGGCCGGAAACCTCAACGCACTCAAGACCAGCAGCTCCGACACACCGCTCGCCCTCGACCTGCTCGCCGCGCTCGGCGCCGCCGACCCGACCGGGCTGATCGCCGAACGCATCGTGGCCCTGCGCTTCCCGTCGTCGCGCCGGGCATGGCTGGAGGCCCTGTGCGGGCAGGCCGACGCGATCGCCGCCTGGGGCGGCGAGGACGCCGTACGAGCGGTGAGCGACCTGGCGCCGCCCGGCTGCCGGGTCGTCGAATGGGGCCACCGGATCTCCTTCGCCTATCTGACCCGGGACGCGGCAGCCGACGACACCACCCTCGACGCGCTCGCCGAGGACGTCTGCCGCTTCGAGCAGCAGGCGTGCTCCAGCCCCCAGGTGGTCTATCTCGAAACCGAGGACACCGAGGAGCTCTTCGCGTTCGCGGAACGGTTCGCCGGGCGGCTCGCCGAGGTCTCCGACGTACGAGGCACGCCGCTGCCCGGCACGGCCGAACAGGCCGAGATCACGACCGTCGAGCAGCTCGCCCGGCTCGAACAGCACCTCGGCCTGACCCGGGTGATCGCCGCCGACGACGGCTCCTGGCGGGTGCTGGCGGACACACGTCCGGGGCTCGACGCCTCCCCGCTGCACCGCAGCGTGTGGGTCAAGCCGCTGCCCCGGCACGCGGTGACCGCGACGCTGCGGCCGATGCGCCGCTATCTGCAGACCGCCGCGATCGGCGGCAGCCGTGCGGACGTCGCCCGGCTGTCGCGAGCGGTGTTCGCCGCCGGCGTCACCCGGGTCACTCCGGTCGGCTCCATGCTGGAGAGCTACGAGGGCGAACCGCACGACGGCGTCTACGCGTTGCAGCGCTACAGCCGGCGCGTGAGCGTGCGCGCTTCGGACCCGGCGTTCCGCACGGTGGCCTGTCCGGACGACCTGGTGGCGCCGCCGGTATTGCCCCCGTCGCCGCACGCGCCGCTGCTCGGCAAGGAAGGTGTGCAGCGGGCGCTCGCGACGCTGGATCCGCAGTACGCGCACCTGTACTTCCGCAGCGGCGGTTCCACCGGCACGCCCGCACTGTCCGTGTTCACCTGCGACGACTACGACAACCAGATGCGCGCCGCCGCGGACGGGCTGCTCGCCGCCGGATTCGACCCGGCCCGCGACCGGGCGGCAAACCTCTTCTACTGCGGCGGCATGTACGGGAGCTTCATCAGCTTCTTCTCCATCCTGGAGCGCCTGAACGCCACCCAGATCCCGATGGCCGCGGGACCCGACCACGCCGTGGTCGCCGACGCGCTCGTCACCCACCGGGCGGACACCGTCTTCGGCATGCCGTCCTACCTGTGGCAGCTGTTCCACGCGGAAGCGGACCGGTTGCGCGACTACGGCGGCATCCGCACGGTGTTCTACGGCGGCGAGCACTTCACTGCGGAACAACGCCGCGTGCTGACCGAGGAGTTCGGCGTGGAGGTGATCCGTTCGGCCGCGTACGGCAGCACGGACCTGGGACCGCTCGGTTACCAGTGCGCCGCGTCGCAGGGATCGGTCCACCATGTGCTGACCGATCTGCACACGCTGGAGATCCTCGACCCGCACGAGGACCGGCCGGTGTCGCCGGGCGAACCGGGCCGGCTGGTGTTCAGCACGCGGGCGCGTGCCGGGCAGCGGCTGGAGCGCTACGAGATCGGCGACCTGGGCCGCGCGGTCGAGGGCGTCTGCGCCTGCGGCAGCCGTGTGCCGCGCCTCGAACTGCTCGGGCGCTACGGCGACGTCGTACGCGTCGGCACGTACTTCTTCAACTACCGGCGCTTCGTGAAGGCGGCTCAGGAGCGGCTGGGTTACCACGGCGAGGTACAGCTGCTGGTCGCCTCGCACTCCGGCAGCGAACGGCTGACGGTCCGCCTCGACGAGCAGTACGCGCCCGATTCCACCGCCGCGCGGGACGCCTTCGTCGCCGAAGTGGCGGAGCTGGCCCCGGCGGAGGCGGAAGGACTGCTGGCGTTCGCCGTGGAGACGCGTCCGATGGCCGCGTTCGAACGCACCGCGACCAGCGGAAAGCTGCGCACGGTGGTCGACCTGCGCTAGGGCCTGTCGGCAGGGAATCCCGGACAGGTGGCGAGGCGGTACGTGGATGTCGTCCGCGGTGTGGTCCAGGCATACGCTCCAGGGCGCTTTTGACAGGGCGCCCGGGACCGGGGGTCCTGGCCCACCGGGGTCGGTCCGGCGGCCGCCTCGCCGTACACGGTGTGCAGCCGCTGCGGAGGAGCTTGTCCGTCCGCAGCGGACGGACAAAAGACAAAGGCAAGGAGGTCACCCACTCCTTGCCACTCTCAACTTATAGCGCACAGGGGGCCTTGCGGCAAGGCCCGGGTCGTGCTGCACAATCTCCGACCGAAGCCAGAACCTGCGGAAATCAGGGATTCGCGTAGTGCATGCACTTTTGGGTGCATATGAGTCTCGTGGGGAGTCCAGCCGTGATGGGACTCGCCGTGCGGTTGCGGGCACTCGGCGCGGAGGCACGAGTGTGTGCGCCACCGGACTGCGCGGAGCGACTGGCAGACATGCAAGCCTGTTCAATGGGGGATTTCATGATCGACGTGATCATTGCCGGCGGCGGACCGACCGCCTTGATGCTGGCCGGCGAGTTGCGGCTGCACGGCGTGCACGTGCTCGTGCTGGAGAAGGAGGCGGAGCCGACCAGGATCGTCCGCGCGCTCGGCCTGCACGCGCGCAGCATCGAGGTGATGGACCAGCGCGGTCTGCTGGACCGGTTCCTCGCGCTCGGCCGGCAGTACCCGGTCGGCGGTTTCTTCGCCGCCATCAGCAAGCCGTCGCCGGACCGGTTGGACACCGCCCATGGGTACGTCCTCGGCATCCCGCAGACCACCACCGATCGCCTGCTGGCCGAGCACGCCACCGCGCTCGGCGCCGAGATCCGCCGCGGTTGCGAACTGGTCGGGCTGAGCCAGGACGACGATGGGGTGACCGCCGAGCTGGCCGACGGCACGCAGCTGCGCTCGCGCTACCTCGTCGGCTGCGACGGAGGCCGCAGCACGGTGCGCAAGCTGCTCGGAGTCGGCTTCCCCGGCGAGCCCAGCAGGGTCGACACGCTGCTGGGTGAGGTCGAGCTGACCGCGTCGCCGGAGACGCTGGCCGCCGTGATGGCCGAAGTCCGCAAGACCCAGAAGCGGTTCGGCTTCATGCCCCTCGAGGACGGGATCTACCGCGTCGTCGTGCCTGCCGCGGGGGTGGCCGAGGACCGCACGGTCCCGCCGACCCTCGAGGAGGTCAGGGAGCAGCTGCGGGCGACCGCGGGCACCGACTTCGGCGTGCACTCACCGCGCTGGTTGTCCCGCTTCGGCGACGCCACCCGGCAGGCCGAGCGCTATCGCGTCGGCCGGGTGCTGCTGGCGGGCGACGCCGCGCACGTCCACCCGCCGACCGGCGGGCAGGGGCTCAACCTCGGCATCCAGGACGCGTTCAACCTCGGCTGGAAACTGGCCGCCGAGGTCGGCGGCTGGGCGCCGGAGGGGCTGCTGGACAGCTACCACACCGAACGCCATCCGGTGGCCGCCGACGTGCTGACGAACACCCGCGCGCAGATGGAGCTGATGTCCCTCGAGCCGGGGGCCCGGGCAGTGCGCCGGCTGGTGTCGGAACTGATGGACTTCGAGGAGGTGAACCGGTACCTGACCGAGAAGATCATCGCGATCGGGATCCGCTACGACTTCGGCGAGGGGCATGAACTGCTCGGCCGGCGGCTGCGGGACGTGCAGCTGAAGCGGGGACGCCTCTACGGGGTGATGCACGGCGGCCGCGGGTTGCTGCTCGACCAGACCGGCCGGCTCTCGGTGGCGGGCTGGGCGGACCGGGTGGACCACGTCGTCGACGTCAGCGAGGAGCTGGATGTGCCCGCGGTACTGCTGCGGCCGGACGGTCACGTGGCATGGGTCGGTGAAGACCAGCAGGATCTGCTCGGCGTTCTGCCCACATGGTTCGGCGCTGCCGCCGTCTGAGCGCGCAGTCGTGGTTCGCAAGGTGGGACCTGTCTCCGGCCGAGTGCGGACCGGTCGGGTGCCGTGTCCTGCCGGCCTGAAGGCCCCGTGCAGGACGTCGACCTCGGAAAGATCAATCCCGGCCCGGACCAGGGTCAATTGATCCCCAGGGCCGGGGGACGACGCCTCTGGCTTCGTCCCCCGGCCCGTCGCCGATGTCGCGGGGTGCGCCGGTAGTGGCGCCCGGCTGACCTCGGGGTCCGCCCTGGTCGTCACCGTCCATCGGCGGCGGCCGGGGCCTTCGCCCGACCACGGGCGAGCCGCCAGATCTGGACCTCGCCGGTCTCGTCCGGAGCGAGGCGCTCCGCCGGGCGGCGGACATGCTCGGTGAAACCGAGGCGGGCGGGAACGGCGCGACTGGCACGGTTGGCCCGGTCGTGGACGACCTCGACGTGGTCGACGCCGGCGAGCCGGAAGGCCTGCTCCACCAGGGCGCGGGCGGATCGGGTCGCCACACCGCGGCCGGTGGCGGAAGGGTGTAGCCAGTAGCCGATCTCGTAGGCGTTGTCCGGGGTTTCCTCGTACCGGAACAGTCCGCAGGCGCCGACGATCGCCCCGTCCAGCACGATCGCGTAGGAGTACTCCTCGCCGTTCGCCCAGCACTCCGCGCGGTCGGCCAGGAAGTCGCTGGTCCTCGCCAGGCTGTGCTCGGCGACCCAGGGCATCCACGGGCGAAGGTGCTCCAGCGACTCCTCGATGACCTGGAAGAGCTCCGCCAGGTCCGCCTCGCCGTTGAAGCGGCGCAGCGTCACGCCGTCCAGCTCGATCACCTGCTGTGGAAGGTCCATGCCGGGAGAATCGTATGCGGCTGCCCCCGTCGCAACGGGATTTCGACCAACGCCCCGGTGCCGAAGCGGTCTTCGCCCTGTCGGTTGCGTGCCGGGCGGGTTGTGCGATCACAGGACTGGCGGATCGGTGCCGGTGCGCCGTCACTTCCGGGCGGTCGGGGGAGCCGGCCGACGGGTGTCCTCCCGGCGCATGCCGTCGTCGCCCGGCCGCACCCTGCTCGACCGGAAGCCGCATCCGCCCCTGTCACGAGGCGGGTTCGGCACTCCGGTGGCTGCTGAACACCGCGGGCGTCATCCAGCCGCGCAGCGTGGCGTGGATCGTCGAGCGGAACGTGGTCTCGGCCGTGGCGGTGTCGAGAGCCCCGGCCAGTTCGAGCGTGACGAGCCCATGCAGGGTCACCCAGAGCGAGAGAGCGATCAGCGTGGCGTCGCCCGCGAGGACGGACTCGCCGACGGCGCGCTCGATCGCCGCGAGGAGCGGACGGACGGGGTCACCGGTACCGACCGCGCCCGACGGGTCGAAGGACTGCACACCACCGAACAGCACGGTGTAGAGGTGGCTGTGTTCGCCTCCCCACTGCCGGTACGCGACGGCCAGCGCGTAGAGGTCGGCGACGGGGTCCTCGGACGTCGGGACCACCGACAGCTCCTGGAACAGGCCGGCGACCGCCCGGTCGCGCACCTCGTCGATCAGCGCGTCCTTGCCGTCGAACAGTGAGTACACCGCCGCCGTCGACGTCCCGGCCGCGGCGGCCAGGGCGCGGACCGTGACCGACTCGCGCGGACGGGTGGCGAACATCTCGGTCGCGCACGCCACAAGCCGCTCTCCGACGGCGTCGTCATTCGTTCTCGGCCTACCCACGGGCGCCAGCTTACGCGCTTTGGTAACATCGTTTTGAAACAGCGTTATGAAACCACGGGGGCCTGTCATGCCAACATCCGTCTTACGTCTCGTCCGTTTCGCAGGTCGCCTGGCTCTGGCCCTGGCTGCCGTGGCCGGGCTGGTCGTTCTCTTCCTCGCGGTGATCGTCCTCACGGACGGGGCCGGTTCGGGGCTCGTCGCATGGTCGACGACGCTCGGCGTCGCCACTGCCGCCGCCCTGTGGCGGGGCCGGCGCCGGACCTGGCGGGCACGGCTCGTGCCGTTCCTGCCGGTGGTGGTTGCGGGGGCGCTGACGGCATCGGTGTGCGTCCCGACCGTGCCCACGGCACGGACGTACCCGCCCGCCCTGCCGTTCGTGGCCACGCAGCACTGGAACCTGGCCACCGGCAGCCGGGTCGCGGTGTATCACTACGCGCCCGCGCACACCGGCGCCCGACACCGCGTTCCCTTCGTGTACCTCAACGGCGGACCGGTCCGCGGCATCTCGGTGCTCGACCACCGGTTCCTGCAACTCCTGGCACGACAGGGCTACGACGTCTACACCTACGAGCAGGCCGGCGGCGGACGGAGCGGCCTGCTTCCCATGGACCAGTACTCGATCTCCAGGTCGGTCCGCGATCTCGCCGCGTTCATCGACCACCTGGACAGGGGCAGGGTGGACGTCCTCGGATTCTCCTCCGGCGGGGCCGTGCTGACCCGTGCCCTGGCCGACCCGAGCGTCGCCGCACGCCTGCACCGGGCGGTCGTCGCCGAGCCCGGCCCGATGGACGGCCCCACCGCGCGGATCGCCGGACACAAGGGCCGGAAGTCCGCGCGGGGCATCGCTCCGGCCATGACCGGACCGCGGTCGACGCGTGTCCCCCGGTACGCCGTCGGACTCGGCCTCATGCGGCTCGGGCTCCTCACCCCCGACACCGGGCTGATCGGACAGGCCGAGGCCGACAACGCGTTCACGGCCGCCGATCTCGGCAGCGACACCGCATCCGCCTACTGCGCACGCGACGCGCACCGCATCCCCGTCGAGGACACGGCGCAGAACTTCACCTTCAGCCCGGCCGCCAGCCTTCGCATCCAGCAGACGGTCAGGGACACGCCCTCCGTCGCCCCGCGGCTGAGGCGCTCCCGGACCCCCGCCATGCTGATGATCGCCGAGTGCTCCTCCCAGGTCCGCCAATGGGAGACCGCCGTACTCGCCAACGACCCCGCAGTCCGGCGCACGCAGTACATGCCCGGAGTCGGGCACCACATGTGGAACGGCCTCGACGCCAACAACGAACGTGCCTGCGCTGTCATCACCGCGTTCCTCCAGGGCAGGCCGGCACCCCTGCCGAACTATCCGACACGCAGCGGGATCCCGGACTTTCTGCGGGACCACAGGTGACGGCGAACCGGCAGGCCAGGGCCGTCGACGTCCCGGCCGCGGGTGCCGGAAAGCGGGTCACCCTGTGCGCGACCAGGTCCCGGACTCCGGCGACGCCCACCGTCCGCGGAGTCGCCCCGGCGCCGGAGCCGGTCCCCGCTGCGTCGCTCAGGCCGTGCTCAGCGGATGAGTGGCGGTGGCGGACCGCGGAGGCCACGCCTGCGGCGAGAGGATGCCGAGGACATAGGCGCGGGCGACCAGCGCCGGACGGGTCGCGGCATCCAGGAGTTCACGCAGCCTGCTGAGGTGGTAGTCGACGGTCTGGCGCGACAGATGCAGCGATCCGGCGATCTCGGCGTTGCTCCGGCCCGCCGCGAGCAGGGCCAGTATGCGCACCTGGCTGGCCGTCAGCGGCGGGTGGGCCTCGTGTCGCAGCCCGAGATGCGTCACGACGGCCCACACGCTCGCCGCCCGGTCCGGTACACGACCCACCGTGGTGAGATGGACGCGGGCCCGGCGTACGCTCCCGTCCCTGTCGACGAGGACCGCCGGCATCTGGGCGCTCCTGCGCCGGCCGTCCACGAGGTCGTGCCAGACCCGGTGCAGTGCCGCACGCTCGGGCGTCTCGGCCAGCAGGGTGTCCGCCGGCAGTCCCACGAGATCGGACAGGCGGATGTTCAGGAGCTCGGCGACCGCGGTACCGGCCTCGACGACCAGGCCGTCGGCGGATATTCGGGCGCACGGCAGTCCGCTGTGGTCCCGCAGGGCTCGTAGGTCGTCCTCGGCCCGGCGCCGCTGGTCCAGCGCGTGGGTGTGGTCGGTGATGTCGACGTAGATTCCCGCCACGCAGCGGCGCGTGCCCCAGCGGACCGGGAACCGGTAACCCGCCGCATGCCCGCAGGATCCGTCGGACCGCCGGTAGGTGAGGGTGTGCCGCACCGGTTTGCCGCCGGACAGGACGTCCTGGTCCAGGGTGAGGAAGCGGACGGCGTCGTCGGGGGCGTCGACCTCGCCCAGGTGCCGGCCCACGATCTTGTCCCGTGTGGTGCCGTACAGATGGGCGTACGCGTGATTGGTCCATAAGTAGCGGCCCGTCGTGTCACGGACGAAGGCGGCGGCGGGAGTGAGATCGGCGAACGCCGCGTACAGCTCGGCCCCGTGGAAACGGCCGGCCACCTCGACCGCGGCTCCCCGGCTGCGGTCGAAGCCGTCGGCATGGAGGGCGGCCCAGTTCACGTCGAACATCCGGCCCTCGAACTGGACCTGCCGCGGGCCCTCGTGGCGGGTGGGGACCGTACCGCCGAGGTCCGTGCACACGGTGTCCAGGAAACGGCGGGCGGTGCGCTCGTCGTCGAAGGCGCCACCGCCGCTGTCGACCACTCCCAGCCGGCTGTCGGCCTCCCACCAGGACACCGGGAGGTGTGCGAGCAGCGACTTGAAATCAGCCTCGTCCACGGCCAACTCCTTCAGTTTTCTACCTTATTACGTTGAGTGACAAGTCATGCGTATCCCGTATCCGTGTCGCACATGCCCTCCCGGCGCGAGCCGCGTCGGGTCGCCCGCGGACCGCACGGTGCGGGCACTAGGGCATCACCGAACCTCCACATGCCGTCAAAGCCTTCTGGGAGTAGGGCATTTGCCTGAGACTTCGGGGCCCCACGCGTCGTGCGGGACGGCGCGCGACTGGTTCGCTTGAAGGAGAGCGCCGGGGCGCCCGGCCAGGAGCCGTCACTGCCCGGCCGTCGCGCCGTCGCGCACGGTGAATTCCGCGCACGTTCCCCCGAAGACAAAGGAGTTGGGTGTCGGTGAGCAAGGTGCTGTACGTGCATGCCAAGGGCGGCCCGCCGCTGGGTCACGCCCTGACGCGGGTGGCCGCGAGGTCCGCGGTGCACCTGCTGGCACTCAGCGAACTCCCTGCCACGGTCGCCGCGGAAGCGGGCCGGCTGTGCGCATCGGTCGTCACCCCCGGCGCCGAGCAGCGGCGCGACCTGGTGGAGCTCATTGCCGACCGGGCCCGCGAGGTGGGCGCGGGAGCCGTCGTCACGTTCTCCGAGTACGCCGTGGTGGCGGTTGCCGAGGCCTCGCGCCGACTCGGGCTCGCCGGGGCAGGCGAAGCCTCGGCGCTCGCCCGTGACAAGCGGCTGATGCGGGACACCTGGGAGCGGCACGGCATACCGCAGCCCCGGTTCCGTGCCGTCGCATCCGCCGGCGAACTGCGCTCGGCCGCCCAGGACCTGCGTTTCCCGCTGCTGCTCAAGGCCGCCTGGAGCGCCGGCTCGACGGCCCACCAGATCATCCGCACACCCGGCGAGGTCGAGACGGCCTGGAGGCGCTCCGGCTCCGTCATGGCCGAGTCCGCACAGCTCGGCTACGCGGAGCTCCATGTCGCCGGAGCGGATGCGGACTTCATCGTCGAGGAGATCGTCACGGGCTGCGCCGAGGAGTGGTTCGAGGGCACCGGCTGGGGCGACTACGTCAGCGTCGAAGGGGTCGTCGTCGACGGCGTCTTCCGGCCGGTCTGCCTGAGCGGACGCATGCCGACGGTGGCACCGTTCACCGAGCGCGCCGGGATCACGCCGGCCGCGCTGGACGCGGAGGCGCAGCAGCGGGTCGTGGACCTGGCCCGGCGTGCCGTGGACGCCCTCGGTCTGGAGAACTGCGGCACCCACACGGAGATCAAGCTGGGTGCCGACGGCCGTATGTGGGTGATCGAGACGGCGGCTCGGTTCGGCGGGGCGATGACCGTGCCGCAGATCGAGGAGGTCTTCGGCCTCGACCTGGTCGGCATGTTCACCGATCAGCTCCTCGGCCGGCCGGTCGCGTGGCCCGCTCACGCCCTGCGGCCCGACGAGGCCGCCGGTGCCGCGGGTTCGCTCGTGGTGCTCGCGGTCGACGGCGACGGCGAGCCCTGGGCGAGCCGGCACCGGTGGGACTCCTCCGCGGTCGTACGGTCCGCGCCGCTCAGTACGGGCAGCACCCTGTCCGTCGTCGCCGAGAGCTCGGTGCCGGACGGGACGGCCGTTCCCGTCTACGACCCCGCCGCCGGGGCGAACACCATGGCCGCCCTGTGCCTGCTGTCCGCGGACGACCCGCAGACGGTCGTCGGCGACTTCGCCGCGCTGGTCGACGCCCTGCCGCGCCTGCTGCCCACCGCCGTCACCGAGGGGGCGTCGGCATGACCACCGTACTGAGCGAGGCGGGTGTGCCGGACGCCGCGGGCGACCGCACCGTCGTCGGCGCCAACCTGTCGCTGCCGCTGTTCCGCACCCTCTCAGGGGTGCTGGCGGGACACCCGTACCTGAAGGTCGTCGTCGACCGTGACGAGGGCACCTGGCATCTTCTCGACACCCGCGTCCACCCGTTCCACGTCAACTACATCGCGACCCGTGTCCTCGGCATGAGTCTGACGGACCTCGACGAGGACCTCGACGCGTTCAACGCCTCCGTCTACATGGATCCCGAGCGCCGGTTCCTGCTCGGGGTGCTGTCCCTGCACACGGAGGACGACAGCGACGGCCGGGAGCGTCCCTTCCTGGTCCTGGAGACGACCGAGGCGGACACCATGCAGGGCGGCCTGCTGGAGGAGTTCTACCTCTTCGTACGCGGCAGGGTCGACGGCCGGCTCCCGTTGCTGCTGAAGCCCGCCAACCACGGCCAGGAGCACGAGCTGGCCCAGGTCAGCGAGGTGCGGGTGCCGCGGATCCTCAGCCATGAGCTCTTCGGCAACCGCACCCGCACCAGCCTGAACCCGGGGGAGGCCCGCGGCCGGCTGCGCCGCTTCCGCACCCAGAAGGAGTACGAGGCCGCCGCGGACGGGCTGGGCTGGTCGGACATCGTCGCGATGGCGTGCCTGCCCGACGACGTGCCCCGCGTCGCCGGATTCATCAACACCGCGCCCATCACCCCGCTCTCGCACACCAACGTGCTGGCCACGGGCTGGGGCATCCCCAACGCGATCGTCCGCGACCTGGACGACCTGGTGGACAAGGACGGCCTGGACGGCGCCTGGGTCCGGTACCGGGTGCAGGAGGACGAGATCACCCTGACGCCCCTGGCGTCCCCACCGGTTCTGGAGCAGCCGACCTGGCACCAGCAGCGCATACGACTGCAGACGCCGCTGCTGGAGGACGCGCCCGTGCTCGACCTGCACCGGCTGCGCCGCTCGGACCGCGACTGCTACGGCACCAAAGCGGCCAACCTCGGGGAACTGCACCACGTCCTCGACAGCCGCACCGCCGACCTGACCGCGTTCTACGCACGCCCGCGACCGCCGCGCGCCGACCTGCTCGCCCATCTCGCGACCCGGCTCGGCGAACCGGGGGCCACCCCGGAGCGACTGCGCACGGCCGCCGCCGAGCGCGTGGCACGCACGGTCCTGGCGCCCGAGGGGGTGGCACTGCCGTTCTGCCTCCAGCACGCGTTCCTGACCTCGTCGGCCGCCCTGCAGCAGGGCATCGGCAAGCTCAAGATGGCGCTGGAGCTCGAGGCGTTCGACGTGATCGACCCGCTGTGCCTGCATCTTCAGCAGTTGGTGCGCCACACGCCCATGCCGGACGAGGTGGCACGGCTGATCACCGGGTCCGTCCCCGTGCCGCTCGCCTCGGGCAGCCGCCTGGTGGTGCGCTCCTCCTCGAACGCCGAGGACCTGCCCGGCTTCTCGGCGGCCGGGATCTACGACTCGGTGACCACCGTGCGCGGCGCCGAGGAACTCCTGGAGGCGGTGCGCCAGGTATGGGCGTCACTGCTGTCGCCGCGCAGCGTGCGGCTGCGCCACCAGTCGGGGATCTCCCTCGACGACACCTACATGGGCGTCATCGTCCAGGAGTACGCCGACGCGGAACTGGGCGGTGTCCTGGTGACCTGCAACCCGACACGGCGCGAGGACTTCCGCAACGTCTACCTCAACTGCACCCCGGGCTCACCCGAGAGCGTCGTCGACGGCACGACCCTGCCGCAGCAGTACCTCTACAACACGGTCGAGGGGGGCGGGCGTACCGTCGCCGTCGGCTCGGCGGGCGCGGACCTTCCGACGGCCACGCGGGCCGGGCTTGCCGAGCTGGCCCTGACGGGGCGTCTGCTGCAGTCCCACTTCAGCGAGGACGACGCGGACGACGCCCTCGACATCGAGTGGCTGATGACGGCGGACGGCACGTTCCGCCTGGTCCAGATCCGCCCCTACGCCCGATGAGGCGCCGTATGACGTCCCTGTGGCCCTCCCGCGCGTCCGGACCCGCGCCGAGCCCGGCGGCCCGCCGCATCATCCGCCTCAACAACGGCTTCCAGCTCCTGTTCAACCTCCTGTGGTGGATGCCCGTCTTCTACGCCTACCAGCGTGACGCGGGCCTGTCCGACGGCCAGATCTTCGGCATCCAGAGCATCTACTACGTCGCCTTCTGCCTGTTCGAGATCCCCACCGGGATCGTCGCCGACCGCATCGGCGCCCGCAACTGTCTGCGAGCGGGGGCCGTGGTGATGACCGCGGCGAACCTGGCTCCCGTGTTCGCCCCCTCGTACACGGGCTTCCTGGCGCACTTCCTCGCCATCGCCCTGGGCCGTTCCCTCACCTCGGGAGCGGCGAGCGCCTACCTCTACGACGGCCTGAGCGCCGAGGGGGCCGAAGCGCACTACCTGAAGGCGGAAGGCACGGCGCGCGCCCTCGGGCTCGCCGCAAAGGTCGTGTGCTGGCCGCTCGTCGGGCCGCTGATGCTCCTGGCTCCGCAGGCTCCCTACGTGCTCAGCGCCGCAAGCGCCGCCGGCTCCCTGGGCTGCGCCCTCGCCCTGCCGCGCCTCGCCCCGCGCGGCGACGGCGCGGGGGCGCCGCCGGGAAAGCGGCAGGGCGGCGCGCTCCTGCACGACGTCGGCGCGGCCTTCCGCTGTCTGCGGGCATCACCGTGGCTCGCACTGCTGATGGTGCAGGGCGTCGCGGTGTTCACGCTCTCGCGCATCTGCCAGGTCAACCTGTTCCAGCCGGTGCTGCTGGACCACGGCATCGGCGAGAGCGCGCACGGGGGAGTGCTCGCGGCGATGACGGTCGCCGAGGCGGTGACCTCGGCCCGCCCCCAGTGGCTGGGCGGCCGGATACGACCGGTGGTGTGGGTGTCCCTGCTGAGCATGGCACTCGCCGCCACCCTGGCGGGCATCGCCGTCGGCGGTCCGTGGTCCGTCGTCGCACTGCTCTGTGTGTTCGCCGCGATCACCGGCCTCGTCTATCCGGTGCAGCGCAAGCTCATCAACGACGCCATCCCGGCGCACGCCCCCCGCGCCACCCTGCTGTCCGTGGAGAGCATCGTGGACCGCGGTGTGTGCGCCCTGGCAGCCGTCGCGGTGGGCGCGTACCTGGCGGCGGGCCGCCTGGACGCACTGCTGTGGCAGAGCGCCGCGGTGACAGTCGTGCTGATGTCGGCGCTCCATCTGGTGCTGGGCCGTGGCGTGGCGGCCGGCAGGACCGGCGGCCGCGCCGGAACGGTACGGCGGACGGACGAGCCGGTGCCGGCCGCCGCGCACGAGGGCAGGAGGTGACCGCCGCCGCGCACGAGGGCGGCAGGTGACCGCCGCTGCCCCGTCGGCCCTGGCGCCGGATACGGGGCGACCACGCACCGTGGCCGGAATGGAACCGGAGGTTCCGATACCGAATCGCGACCGTCCCGGGGTTTTCCGTACCGCGCGGCAGGCAAGTCGAGCGGCATGGACAACACCCGCGAGCCCGTACCCCTCAACGACCCCTACGCCGACGGCCGGCCCTACCGCCCCACCCGGGACGGTGCCGGAGCGAACCGAGCGGCCCTGGCCATCCACACCGTCGCAGACATCGCCGCGGCCTTTCTGGGGCTGTGGATCCTGCTCTATCTGCTCGAAGCCAATCAGGCCAATGTCTTCGTCGACTTCGTGCACGGCACGGCGGACTGGCTCGCCTGGTGGTCCCAGGACATCTTCACCATGGACACCGAGTGGCTGAGGGTCCTCCTCAACTTCGGGCTGCCCGCTGTCATCTACCTGCTCGTCGGCCATGGACTGGCCGCGCGACTACGGCGCGTCTGAGGCGTCGCACCCACCCGGGTACACCGTTCGTGGACAAGCCCTCGGCCCGAGCTCGCTGCTCGGGCCGAGGGCTCTGTCCGCCGTGCGGCAGCCCGCAACGCCGGGACGAGCGCCGCCATGGTTCGTATGCCGTCGGCGCGTACGGGAGCGGCGGCCGGTTCAGGAAGGCGCGCCGCCCAGGACTTCCACCTTGCCGGTGTCCAGCGAGTAGTAGGCGCCGACCACGGCCAGGGCGCCCTTCGCCACGAGAGGGGCGAGGTCGTGGTTGGACCGCAGATCGGTCGCGGTCAACGTGACCTGGGCGCGGGCCATGGTCTCGACCGGGTCGGCGGCGCCCTCCCGGACCGCCTGCTCGTACGCCGGCTGGAGAGCCTTCACGATCGCCTGGAGATTGCCGGTCAGCGGCTTGCCGTCGCGAAGGGACTTGTACGCCGCCGCGACGGCGCCGCAGCGCTGATGTCCGAGGACCATGACGAGCGGGGTGCCACTGGTCAGGGGTCCGTACTCGACGGAACCGGTGACCACCGGATCGATGGCCTCCCCGCCCGTGCGCATCACATACAGGTCGCCCAGCCCGGTGTCGAAGACGAGTTCAGGCGGAACCCGGGAGTCGATGCAGGAGAGGATCGCCCCGAAGGGCTCCTGCGCCTGGGCGACGAATTCACGCCGGTCCGGATCCCGGTCGGGGTGTTCGAGGTCTCCGCTCACCCAGCGCTCGTTGCCCTGCATCAGCCGCGAGAAGGCTGCGGCGGGTGTGGTCGGCCGCGGCTGCGGCGTCGCGCTGCCGGATGACGTTTCCGCCGCCATCGACGCGGCCCTTGTCGAGGTGCACCCCGCGAGTACGGCCGTGACGCCCGCAAGTCCACCGGCAAGCACGGCTCTACGCTCCGGACGTCCTGCCCTGCCCATCGGTCGTTCCTCTCGCCGCGGCTTCGCTGCGTTGATGCTTCTCGACCAGGGCCATGGTCGGCGTCATGCGGGTGCCCGGGCGGCAGGCGCAAGCGGGCACGCGCGACTTTGCCACCGATGGCCCACAGGGGCCGTTTCGAGCCGGAGCACCACGACGGAGCCGACTCCTGCCGCTGCGCGTGTCCGCGTACCGCTCGCTCCGTCGGCTTTTTTGGCGATGAGCAGCCATTGGCCACGGGAGGTGTTCGTGCCCTTCAGGGGGAGGGAAGTCCTGTTACGCACTTTCGGGTGAAGGCCTCGGGCGAGGTGGGGTGGCGCGCCCTGGCGGATGATCGCCGTCGCTCAGCGCCGGCACGGCGCGTGGACCTTCCCGACCGTCAACCTGGTGCGTTCGGTGTATAAATGGACATTGCATTTGCGTGTCACGGATACGTGGGTGAACGGTAAAGCAGTTCACGTATCTCTCACACCGTCTGCAAACGGGCGGCACAGTGTGTGTTCTCGGCCATCGAGGCCGGGATCCGCACCAGCAGCCCCCAGGTGGCCGTTTGCGCCGTGGGTGGGGGCTGCCTGTACCGAGGGGGTACTCATGTCCGCTTCCACGTCCGCCCGTCGCATCACTGCTGCCGCCATGGTGGCCGGCGCTCTGGTCGGGGCCGCCGCCGTGCCGGCGTCCGCCGACCACCACGGCCCGTGGCGGGACCGGCCGCAGGTCGAGATCAGCCACGTGCAGTACGACTCCCCGGGCCACGACGACCGCAGCCTGCGCTCCCTGAACCACGAGTGGGTCGACATCAGCAACACCACCCGCCGCACGGTCGACCTCGACGGCTGGACCCTCTCCGCCCGTGACGGTCGGACCTACACCTTCCATCACCTGCGCCTGATGGGGTATGACACGGTCCGCGTCCACTCCGGCATGGGCCACGACACGTACCGTGACGTCTACCAGGACCGCCGCTTCTATGTGTGGGACAACTACTCGGACACGGCCACCCTGCGCAACGACCACGGCCGCATCGTCGACGCCGTCTCCTGGGGCACCCGCCGTCACCACTGATCCGGCCGCAGGGCGGGATGATCCGGAGGGCCGGATGCGGTCCGTGAGGGTCTGAATCAAGGGCGTGCCGCACTTGCAAGGGGTGCGGCACGCCTCTTTTCGTGTGCGTTCGGGCGCCCTCGCATCACTGAGTGCGGCGGGGTGGGGGGCGCCTTTCCTGTGCCCTTCCCTGTGAGGTCGGTGCAAGTGCGCAGCAAGGCCCGCGAGTTGCGGCGCCGCATCGGGACCTGGTCGTTCGCGGTGGCGGACCGAGGCGGTCGCGCCGGGTCGCGTGGGGGAGTGAGGTTCAAAGGATGGCAATGGTCGGGCAAAATACTTGTCATGTACACGCAACGCGCGTAGCGAGAGGCACAAGTGTGCGGTTTCCTCGAAGGCGTCTCTCCAACCCCCCACATTCTTGGAGACTTTCATGCCTCGTGCTGTTCTTGGCCTGTCCGCGTCCGCCCTCATAGTCGTCGGCCTCGCTGCTGCACCGGCTTCGGCGGAGCCGCCGGCGCCGCCGTCGACGGCGACCGCCCGCGCGGAGCTGGCCGCCCTGACCGTTGCCACGCCGCACTCCATGGACGGATACGCACGCGACAAGTTCGAGATCTGGTCCAAGCAGCCCGACGGCTGTACGACCCGTCAGGACGTCCTCGCCCGGGACGGCAAGGACGTCCAGGACAAGCCGGACCACTGCCAGCCGGAGAGCGGCTCGTGGTACTCCGTCTACGACGACAAGACCGTCACCGACGTCGCCCAGGCCACCATCGACCATATGGTCCCGCTCGCCGAAGCCTGGCGCTCCGGCGCCGACAACTGGACCGCCGACCAGCGCAAGGCGTTCGGCAACGACCTCAAGGACCCCCAGCTGCTCATCGCCTCTGAGTCCTCCAACAGCTCCAAGAGCGACAGCGGCCCCGCCGACTGGAAGCCCACCAACCATGCCTTCTGGTGCACCTACGCCAAGGACTACACCCACGTCAAGTCGGTGTGGAAGCTGACCACCACCGACGACGAGAAGAAGGCCCTGGGCTCAATGCTCGACACCTGCACCAACTGAACGCGCTGCACATCCGGTGTGCGAGGTGATCGCCGGACTCGGTTCCGGCGGTCGCCCGGTGGCCCGGTCGCCCCCGGGCGCCCCGCCCCCCCCGCGCCCCCCCCCCCCCCCCC
>NZ_JBSFDP010000023.1:0-112380 GCF_053593975.1 Streptomyces sp. NPDC002004 | reverse complement strand
CACCCACCCTCGCCGCGGGCCGTCCCACCGGGACTTCGCATCGGCCCGAACCGGTCCCTTCCCGCATCCGGAGCTCCGGATGCGGGAAGGGACCGGTTCGGGCGAGTAATCCCGCCGGGCCCTACCGCGGTCGCAGGTCCACGATTCGCTTGATCTTGCCCACCGACCGCTCCAGCGACTCCGGATCGACGATTTCGACACCGACGGAGACACCGATCCCGTCCTTCACACCGGAGGCGATGGCACGGGCCGCCGCCTCCCGATCGTCGGGAGTCGCCCCGGCCCGGGCCTCCGCCCGCACGGTCAGCGCGTCCATCCGCCCCTCCCGGGTCAGCCGCAGCTGGAAGTGCGGCGCGACACCGGCCGTCCGGAGCACGATCTCCTCCACCTGGGTGGGGAAGAGGTTCACCCCGCGCAGGATCACCATGTCGTCGCTGCGCCCGGTGACCTTCTCCATGCGCCGGAAGACACGGGCCGTACCCGGCAGCAGCCGGGTCAGGTCGCGGGTGCGGTAGCGGACGATCGGCATGGCCTCCTTGGTGAGGGAGGTGAAGACCAGCTCGCCCTGCTCGCCGTCCGGCAGCACCTCACCCGTGATCGGGTCCACCACCTCCGGGTAGAAGTGGTCCTCCCAGACGTGCAGACCGTCCTTGGTCTCGACGCACTCCTGCGCGACCCCGGGACCGATCACCTCCGAGAGGCCGTATATGTCCACCGCGTCGATCGCGAAGCGCTCCTCGATCTCCCGGCGCATCGCCTCGGTCCACGGCTCGGCGCCGAAAATCCCGGTCCTGAGCGAGGTGGACCGCGGATCGACGCCCTGGCGCTCGAACTCGTCGAGCAGGGTGAGCATGTACGAGGGCGTCACCATGATGATCTCGGGACGGAAGTCCTGGATCAGCTGGACCTGGCGCGAGGTCATGCCCCCGGAGGCCGGGATGACGGTGCAGCCGAGCCGCTCGGCGCCGTAGTGGGCGCCGAGCCCGCCGGTGAAGAGCCCGTACCCGTACGCCACATGGACCTTCATGCCGGGCCGGCCGCCCGCGGCGCGGATCGAGCGGGCCACGACGTCCGCCCAGGTCGACAGATCCCGGTCGGTGTACCCGACGACGGTCGGACGTCCGGTGGTGCCGCTCGACGCGTGGAGGCGCCGCACCCTTTCCTCGGGCACGGCGAACATCCCGAACGGATAGTTGTCGCGCAGATCGGCCTTCGTGGTGAACGGGAACCGCGCGAGATCGGCGAGCGACCGGCAGTCCTCCGGACACATACCGGCCGCGTCGAAGGCCTGCCGGTAGAAGGGCACGTGCGTGTATGCGTGCCGCAGCGACTCGCGCAGCCGCTCCAGCTGCAGGGCCCGGAGCCCGTCCGGGTCGAGCCGCTCTCCCGCGTCCAGCAGGTCCGTCGTATCCGTCATAGGGATGTCTCCCTCGCCAAACCACATCAATACGGGCGACCGATCATTCGGTCGATGTGTTCGGGATCAGTAATCCAGCAGGCCGGGCGGGCGTCAAGGGGGTGGGTGCGAACCGGCGGCCCCGTTCCGGGAAGCCCGGGTGGCGCCACGCGCCGGGAGAGTGCGCCGCACCGCCCCTCGGGGGACCGGCGGCCGGTGGGAGGCGCCCCGGCTGCCGGCGCCCGGCCGGCCGCGCGGTCGCCGCCCGCGGGCGCGGCGCGGAAGCCCGTTGCGCCGTCCCGGAGGCATTGGAGATGATCAGGTGCATGCCCGCCTTCACCGCGCCCGACGGAACCCGACTCGCCTACCACGTCAAGGGCGAGGGCGACCCGGTCCTCGTCGTGCCGGGGGGCGCCATGCGCGCCTCCGCCTATCTGGAGGACCTGGGCGGGCTGACCGGGCAACGCCGCCTGATCTTCCTCGATCTGCGCGGGACGGGCGGCTCGGCAGTGCCCGCCGACCCCACGACGTACCGCTGCGACCGGCTCGCCGACGACGTCGAGGCGCTGCGCGTCCACCTGGGCCTGGAGCGCGTGGACCTGCTCGCGCACTCGGCGGGTGCGAGCGTCGCCCTGCTGTACGCGGCAGGCCGCCCCGAGCGGGTGGCGCGGCTCGGGCTCATCACCCCCAACGGCCGGGCGATCGGCATGGCGCGGACCCGGGACGACTGGGAGGAGGCCATGCGGCTGCGCCGGGACGAGCCCTGGTTCGACGCCGCGTACGCGGCCGTCCAGGCTGAGGCGGCGGGGGAGCAGGAGGTGGACGACATGCTCTACGCGCCCTTCTTCTACGGGCGGTGGGACGACCGGGCCAGGGCGCACTTCGCGGCCGGCGAGGAGGAGACTAACGACGAGGCGGCCGACCTCTATCACGCCGAGGGCATGCGCGACCCGTCCGCCGTCCGCGCCGCGCTCGCACGGCTGGACGCCCCGGTGCTGGTGCTCGCGGGCGAACTCGACGGCAACCCGCGTCCCGCACGCGCACGCCGGATCGCGGACGTCTTCCCCCACGCCGACGTCGCCGTCCAGCCGGGTGCAGGTCACCATCCCTGGCTCGACGACCCGGCGTGGTTCCTGGACAGGGTCGGCGCGTTCTTCGCCGCCGGCTGAACGGCTCCGCCCACGGCGGACACCCCTCGTACCCGTCGCGGCAGGCCGGTACGGTCATCGCCGTGATCACCGAACCCCTCACCGTGCGGGCGGGCTCCGTCACGCTCGCGTACCGGGCCTGGGGCCCCCACGGCGCGCCGCCCCTGCTGCTCCTGCACTGCCGGGGCGCCGACGGCGCCGACTGGGCGGCGGTCGCCGGGGAACTGGCGACCGCACGACGGGTCTACGCCGTGGACCTGCGGGGGCACGGGCGCAGCGACTGGCCGGGCGACTACTCGTACGAGCTGATGCGCGACGACGTCCGCGCCTTCCTCACGGCGCTCGCGATCGAGCGGACCGATGTGATCGGCCACTCCCTGGGCGGAATCGTCGCGCTGCTGCTCGCGCAGGAGGAGCCGGAGCGCATCCGCAGGCTCGTCCTCGAAGACGCTCCGGCCCCCTTCCCGCTGGACCCGCGGAGACCGCCCGCGCCGCGCCCGGAGGGCGACCTTCCGTTCGACTGGAACATGATCCTCGCCACCGACCGGCAGCGGAACGCGCCCGACCCCGCCTGGTGGCAGCGCATGGACAGGGTCACCGTGCCGACTCTCCTCATCGGCGGCGGCCCGGCCAGCCCGATCCCGCAGGAACACCTCGTCGCGCTCGCCGGGCGCCTCCCCGACGCCCGGCTGGTCACCCTCGACGCGGGCCATCTGGTGCACGCGACGCTGCCGGCGGAGTTCACCGCGACGGTGCGGCCGTTCCTCGAGGCCGGCTGACTCAGGCGCCCGCCGCCCCGGCCGCCATCGCCCGGGCCCACCGGTAGTCCGCCTTGCCGCTCGGGGAGCGCTGGATGCGGTCGGTGATCACCAGCCGGCGGGGGACCTTGTAGCCGGCGAGGCGGGTGCGGCAGTGGGCCTGGACGGCCTCCAGGGACGGGCGCGGTGCGCCCCGGCGCAGCTGCACCACCGCCGCCACACGGTTGCCCCAGGTGGCGTCCGGCACTCCGGCCACCAGCGCGTCGTAGACGTCCGGATGGGACTTGAGTGCCTGCTCGACCTCCTCCGGATACACCTTCTCGCCGCCCGTGTTGATGCACTGCGAGCCGCGCCCGAGCACGGTGACGACCCCGTCCCCGTCGACGGTCGCCATGTCGCCGAGGAGCACCCAGCGCTCGCCGTCCTTGCGGAAGAACGTCTCGGCGGTCTTCCCCGGGTCGTTGTAGTACCCCAGCGGGACGTGGCCGCACTGGGCGATGCGCCCCGCCTCACCGGCCGCCACGGGCTCGTGCGTCACCGGGTCGACCACCCGGGTACGGGCGTTGACCCGGAGCCGGAAGCCGTTCCCGGCCCCCGAGTCGTCCGTCGCCGTGCCGTTGAAACCCGACTCCGACGACCCGAAGTTGTTCAGCAGCAGCACGTGCGGGCACAGCGCCAGGAACTGCTCCCGTACCGTCTCGGACAGGATCGCGCCCGAGGACGAGACGCTGAACAGGGCCGAGCAGTCCGTCCCCTTGAGGGGCCCTGCGAGCGCGTCGACCAGCGGGCGCAGCATGGCGTCGCCCACCAGTGACACGCTGGTGACCCGCTCCTTCTCGATCGTGCGCAGGACTTCCTCCGGGACGAACTTGCGGTGCAGAACGACCCGTTGGCCGAAGTTGAAGCCGATGAACGCCGTCAGGGTCGACGTGCCGTGCATCAGCGGGGGGGTGGGGAAGAAGGTGATGCCCTCACCGCCCGCCGCGACCCGCTCCGCCAGCTCCTGCGGCGTCTTCACCGGCTCCCCCGTCGGGGCCCCGCCGCCCAGACCCGAGAAGAAGAGGTCCTCCTGGCGCCACATCACGCCCTTGGGCATGCCGGTGGTGCCGCCCGTGTAGATGATGAACTGGTCGTCGGTCGACCTCGGTGGGAAGCCCCGCTCGGGCGAAGCACCCGCTTCGGCCTCTTCGAAGGGCACCGCGTCCAGCGGCGGCGCATCCTCCGGCGGGGTCCCCACCCGCACCAGATGCCGCAGCTTCTCCGTCCGCGGCAGCGCGGCCGCAACACGCCCGGTGAACTCCGCGTCGAACACCAGCGCCGCCAGATCGGCGTCCCGGTAGAGGTAGACCAACTCCTCTTCGACGTAGCGGTAGTTGACGTTCACCGGGACGATGCGCGCCTTGAGGCAGCCGAGGGCCGTCTGAAGGTATTCGACGCCGTTGTAGAGGTGCAGACCGAGGTGTTCACCCGGCTTCAGGCCGCTGTCGGTCAGGTGGTGCGCGATCCGGTTCGCCGCCGCGTCGAGCTGCGCGTACGTCAGCCGGCGTTCCGCTCCCGTGCCGGGGTGATCGAGATGGACGAGCGCCTCGCGGTCGGGCACCACGTCGACGACCGACTCGAACAGGTCGGCAAGGTTGAACTCCACCGCTCCTCCTGACCCCGTACGTCTGCCGTGTGGCCGTCATCAGAGCAGAGCCCGATCCAACAGGGAAGGGCCGCCGCACAAGAAATCTGACTGACTGTCAGAAAACTATTGAACTGGACCACGGGCTCCTGCAACCTGTTCCAGTCCGAC
Source organism: Streptomyces sp. NPDC002004 (assembly GCF_053593975.1). Classification (NCBI taxonomy): domain Bacteria; kingdom Bacillati; phylum Actinomycetota; class Actinomycetes; order Kitasatosporales; family Streptomycetaceae; genus Streptomyces; species Streptomyces sp. NPDC002004. The sequence continues at coordinate 107,283 of NZ_JBSFDP010000023.1, read as the reverse complement.
ACCGGGAGGCATGTCATGGGTGGGACCGAACACCTCACCGTCCAGCGCGAGGGCGCCACGCTCGTCCTCACGCTCAACCGTCCGGAGGCGAGGAACGCCCTCTCGCTCCCCATGCTCGTCGGCCTGTACGACGGGTGGACCGAGGCCGACGAGGACGACGCGATCCGGTCCGTCGTGCTCACCGGCGCCGGCGGCGCCTTCTGCGCCGGCATGGACCTCAAGGCCCTCGCGGGCAGGGGCATGGAGGGCGAGCAGTACCGGGACCGGCTCACGGCCGACCCCGACCTGCACTGGAAGGCGATGCTGCGCCACCACCGGCCGCGCAAGCCCGTCATCGCCGCCGTCGAGGGGTACTGCGTCGCCGGCGGTACGGAGATCCTCCAGGGCACCGACATCCGGGTGGCCGCCGAGTCCGCGACCTTCGGGCTGTTCGAGGTCAGGCGCGGCCTGTTCCCCATCGGCGGCTCGACCGTGCGGCTCCAGCGCCAGATCCCGCGCACCCACGCCCTCGAAATGCTCCTCACCGGCCGCCCCTACACCGCGGCCGAGGCCGAACGCATCGGACTCGTCGGCCATGTCGTCCCCGACGGCACCGCACTCGACAAGGCCCTGTCCATCGCCGAACAGATCAACGCCTGCGGACCGCTCGCCGTCGAGGCGGTCAAGGCGTCCGTGTACGAGACCGCCGAGATGACCGAAGCCGACGGCCTCGCCGCCGAACTCGCCCGCGGCTGGCCCGTCTTCGACACGGCCGACGCGAAGGAAGGTGCGCGCGCCTTCGCCGAGAAGCGCCCGCCCGTCTACCGGCGCGCCTGACAGCCGTCCACCGCCCGCCCCCCCCGCACCGGCACCACCGCACCGGCACCACCGCACCGGCACCACCGCACCGGCACCACTGCACCGGCACCACTGCACCACAGCGCCCCATGCCCGACGCGCCCGACGCCCTTCCACCGGCCGCGCCCGACGCCTGCCGCGCCCGACGCACGCGAGCCGCGTGCCCGAACCGCAGGAGACCCCCGTGACCTCCGTGCCCGAAGTCCTCAAGGCCCCCCTCGTCGTCGAGTTCCCCTTCACCCGCTCCCTCGGACCCGTCCAGAGCGCCTTCCTCACCGGTCTGCGTGAACGCGTCGTCCTGGGCGTCAGGACCTCCGACGGCCGGACACTGGTCCCGCCCGTCGAGTACGACCCCGTCACCGCCGACGAGATACGCGACCTCGTCGAAGTCGCCCCCACCGGCACCGTCACCACGTGGGCCTGGAACCCCGAGCCGCGCACCGGCCAGCCCCTCGACACCCCCTTCGCCTGGGTCCTGGTCCGGCTCGACGGCGCCGACACCGCACTGCTGCACGCCCTCGACGCACCCGGACCCGAAGCCGTCCGCACCGGGCAGCGCGTCCGCGTCCGCTGGGCGGGGCAGCGCACCGGCGCCATCACCGACATCGCCTGCTTCGAGCCCTACGACGGTCCGGCGGTCACCACGGGTGGCCACGACGGACGCTTCGAGGACGCCGTCACCGGGATCGTCGCCCCCGCCCGGCTCGACTACACCTACGCACCCGGGCGCGCCCAGTCGCAGTACATCACCGCGCTCGCCGACCGGCGCACCGTCGGAGAGCGCTGCCCGTCCTGCCACAAGGTGTACGTCCCGCCGCGCGGCGCCTGCCCCACCTGCGGCGTGGCCACCACCGAGCGGGTCGAGGTCGGACCCCGCGGCACCGTCACCACGTACTGCATCGTCAACATCAAGGCGAAGAACCTCGACATCGAAGTGCCCTACGTCTACGCGCACATCGTGCTGGACGGCGCCGACCTCGCCCTGCACGGCCGCATCGCCGGCATCCCCTACGACCAGGTGCGCATGGGCCTGCGTGTGGAGCCCGTGTGGACCGAGAGCGCCCGCCACCCCGACCACTACCGGCCCACCGGTGAGCCCGACGCGGACTACGAGACGTACAAGGAGCTGGTGTAGATGCGAGGCCTTCGCGAGGTCGCCGTCGTCGCCTTCGCGCAGAGCGACCATCTGCGCACCACCGACGAGCTCTCCGAGGTAGAGATGCTCATGCCCGTCCTGCACGAGGTTCTGGGCGCGACCGGACTGCGGACCAGCGACATCGGGTTCACCTGCTCGGGCTCCAGCGACTACCTCGCGGGCCGCGCCTTCTCGTTCACCATGGCTCTAGACGGCGTCGGCGCCTGGCCGCCGATCTCCGAGTCGCACGTGGAGACGGACGGCGCCTGGGCGCTGTACGAGGCCTGGACGAAGCTGCAGACCGGCGAGGCCGACACCGCGCTCGTCTACTCCTACGGCAAGTCGTCCCCCGGCCCGCTGCGCGATGTGCTGACCCGGCAGCTCGACCCCTACTACGTGGCACCGCTGTGGCCCGACTCCGTCGCCCTGGCCGCGCTCCAGGCACAGGCACTGATCGACGCGGGCGACACGGACGAGCGGGAGCTCGCCGCCGTCGCCGCCCGCAGCCGCGGGGCCGCGGCCGGCAATCCGCACGCCCAGCTGCGCGGCCCGCGCCCGCAAGGCGAGTACGTCGTACGCCCGCTGCGCACCGGCGACTGCCCGCCCGTCGGCGACGGCGCCGCGGCCGTGATCCTCGCCGCCGGGGACCGGGCGCGCGAGCTGTGCGAGCGGCCCGCCTGGATACGCGGCATCGACCACCGCATCGAGGCCCACAGCCTCGGGGTCCGTGACCTCACCGACTCGCCGTCCACCCGGCTCGCCGCCGAGAAGGCCGGCGCCTTCGCACACCCCCGCGGCCCCAGGGGCACGGCCGGCGCCCCCGACGTCGACACCGCCGAACTGCACGCCCCCTTCACCTCGCAGGAAGTCGTGCTGCGCAAGGCGCTGAGACTCGACGACGACGTCGCCGTCAACCCCTCCGGCGGCGCGCTCGCCGCCAACCCCGTGATGGCCGCCGGCCTCATCCGCATCGGCGAGGCCGCCGCTCGTATCCACCGCGGCGCCTCCGACCGCGCGCTCGCCCACGCCACCTCGGGCCCCTGTCTGCAGCAGAACCTGGTCGCCGTACTGGAAGGAGACCCCCGATGAGCGCCGCGCACACGGCGGGCCGGGAGCCCGTGGCCGTCGTCGGGATCGGGCAGACCAAGCACGTCGCCGCCCGCCGGGACGTGTCGATCGCCGGACTGGTCCGCGAGGCCGCCCTGCGGGCCCTCGACGACGCCGAACTGACCTGGGCGGACATCGACGCCGTCGTCATCGGCAAGGCCCCCGACTTCTTCGAGGGCGTGATGATGCCGGAGCTGTACCTCGCGGACGCACTCGGCGCCGTGGGCAAACCCATGCTGCGCGTCCACACGGCCGGTTCCGTCGGCGGCTCCACCGCACTCGTCGCCGCCCAGCTGATCGCGGGCCGCGTCCACGGGACCGTCCTCACCCTCGCCTTCGAAAAACAGTCGGAATCGAATGCGATGTGGGGCCTGTCCCTGCCCGTCCCGTTCCAGCAGCCGCTCCTCGCCGGGGCGGGCGGCTTCTTCGCGCCGCACGTGCGCGCGTACATGCGGCGCAGCGGCGCGCCGGACTCGGTCGGCTCGCTCGTCGCGTATAAGGACCGCCGCAACGCCCTCAAGAACCCCTGTGCGCATCTCCACGAGCACGACATCACGCTCGAGAAGGTCCAGGCGTCGCCGATGCTGTGGGATCCGATCCGCTACTCGGAGACCTGCCCGTCATCCGACGGTGCCTGCGCCATGGTCCTCACCGACCGGGCCGGCGCGGCCCGGTCACCGCGTCCGCCCGCCTGGATGCTCGGCGGCGCCATGCGCAGCGAGCCGACCCTGTTCGCGGGCAAGGACTTCGTGTCCCCGCAGGCCGGGAAGGACTGCGCCGCCGACGTCTACCGGCAGGCGGGCATCGCCGATCCGCGGCGCGAGATCGACGCGGTCGAGATGTACGTGCCCTTCTCCTGGTACGAGCCGATGTGGCTGGAGAATCTGGGCTTCGCCGAGGAGGGCGAGGGCTGGAAGCTCACCGAGTCCGGCGTCACCGAACTCGACGGCGACCTTCCCGTCAATATGTCGGGCGGGGTGCTGTCCACCAATCCCATCGGCGCATCCGGCATGATCCGCTTCGCCGAGGCCGCCCTCCAGGTGCGCGGACAGGCCGGGGAGCACCAGGTCGACGGGGCACGCACGGTCCTCGGCCACGCCTACGGCGGTGGATCGCAGTTCTTCTCCATGTGGCTCGTGGGCGCGGAGCCGCCGCGTTCGTAGGGGCGCGGCGTCGGCACCGGCGCGTGTTCGCGCGAGCGGTCACGGGTCGTCGCGTGCGGAGAGCCGAGCGCCGTGCCCGTCCGCGCAGTTGCCGCGTCCGCAGCTGTCGGCCCGCCGTGTCGGGAGGCGGAGCTGCGGCGTCGACAGCCGTCGACCCGCCGCGCCGGAGCGCGGAGTTGCCGCGTTCGAGGCGGCGAGCCGCCGTGTGCGGGGCGCGGAGACGTTCGCGGCCTGTGCGGCGCCCGGACCGGTCGCTAGGCTGGCCGCGGACGACGAACCGGGAGGAGCACGGACGTGGCCGAGAGCACCATCCAGCAGCACGCGTCGACCGGCTGGGACAAGCCGGAGCGTCTGGATCTCAGCAAGGCGGAGTGGCAGTCCAGCAGCCGAGGGCTGGGGGACGTGCAGATCGCCTTCGTCGAGGGATTCATCGCGATGCGCAACAGCGGCCGGCCCGAAGGCCCTTCCCTGATCTTCACTCCGGACGAATGGGGAGCCTTCGTGCTCGGCGCGCGTGAAGGGGAGTTCGACCTGACCTAGGGCCTGCCGTCACATTCCCGTCCGCCCCGCGACGCCTGGCACGCCGCGGGGCCGCCCTTCGGGCGACGACGGGAATATGACGACAGCCCCAGGGCGCCCCCTCCGCGGTGCCGGTGGACGCGCCGGGCCTCACCGGTGACGGCAGGGCACACCTCCCCGGAGGCCGGGCCGATCCGAGAACGGCTTGCGGGTGGCGGCGGACGGGGAGGAACAGCCGACGCAGGACCGGGACGACGGGTGGCGCGCGGCCGTCCGGCCGTTGCCGCGCGCCGGGACGTCCCGGCCCACCTGCCCGTCAGTGCAGCACCACGCACCCGCGCCGGGCGAAGGCCGCGAGCAGGGGCCGCGGCACCTCGACGTCGTTCCACCGCAGGTCCAGCTTCTCCAGCGCGGGCAGCTCGGCGACCCAACCCGGCACCTCTCGCAGCCGGTTGGATCGAAGATCCAGCCGTCGGAGTGCCGGCAGCCGGCGCAGGGCCTGCGGCACCTCGACGAAGGCGTTCTCGCGCAGTTCCAGCTCACGCAGCTCGCGCAACCGGCCCACGGACTCCGGGAGACCGGTGAGGCGGTTGCCGCGCAGCCACAGCTCGCGCAGCGCACCGAGCCCGCCGACGGAGTCCGGCAGCGCCGTGAGCCGGCAGTGCTGGGCACGCAGTTCCACCAGACCGGACATACGGCCGAGAGACTCCGGGAGCGCGGCGAGCGGATTCTCGCCGACGTTCAGATAGGCGAGCCGGGTCAGCCGCCCCAGGGTGTCCGGGAGCACGGTGATCCGGTTGTCGTGGAGGTAGAGGAACCGGTCGAGACCGGTCAGGTCGCCGAGGGTGTCCGGCACGTGGGTGAGGTGGTTGTGGCCCAGGTCGAGAGTGTGCAGGCGGCGCAGGGTGCCGATGCGGTCGGGAATGCGCGTGAGGCGGTTGTCGGGCAGCAGCAGGACCTCGGGGCCGGGGTGGGCCCAGACGTCGTCCGGCACGGTGTCGAGCCCCGCGCGCCAGTGATTCACGACCACGCCGTCCGGACCCCGTCCGTCCCCCGCCGCCTCTCGGGTCGCCGGTCCGCTCGTGCCCAGCGGCGGCCGCTGTGCGCAGGAGCCGCCGGACGGCGGACCGCCGCCCGTTCCCGGAGCCGGAGTCATGGGGTGCCCCTTCCCTTCATCGATGTGTGCACGTCACGTGCGGGTGCCGACCCTGCTCGGCCGCGGGTCCACGACGGCGTTCCTCCGTCCAGAACCCGGTCCCTGCCATCCCATGCCCTGCCGTCCCGTGCCCTCCCGTCCTCGGGGCGGACGGCGGCAGTGCCAGAGCAGGACCTACCCTCGGGCCATGAGCGCAGAACGTGATCTCGACCGCCTGCTGTCCGGGATGCGGCCGGAGCCGAACCCGGGGCGCTACGTCTTCACGACCGTTCCCGGCCGACGCGTCCCACCCGGGCTGGAGCCCGTGGTGACCGTCGCCGAGGACGAGGGCCTCACCCTGATCCTGGAACAGGACCAGGCCGACGCGGCGGGACTGGCGTACGACTACGTGGCCGGCTGGATCACCCTGCGCATCCACTCCGCGCTGGACGCCGTCGGCCTCACCGCCGCGGTCTCCCGGGTCCTGACGGAGGCCGGGCTCAGCTGCAACGTCGTCGCGGGATTCCACCACGATCACCTGTTCGTGCCGTACGAGCGGTCCGGGGACGCCGTACGGCTGCTGACCGAGCTCGCCGGCGGCTAGACGGACCGGCCGGCTCCGGAAAACCACCCTCCGGGGGCCCACGGACGGCCCCCGGCCCCACGCCGGAAAGCACCGGGGGCCACGTACCATGTCCGCATGTCCTTCCTCCGCCGCCGCAGCGCAACCCCCGCCGGCCCCGACTTCGACGTCCTGGCCATGGACCCGGGCGACTGGCCCGGCAACCTCGGCGCGGGCCTGCTCCCCGCCCCGGACGGCAGCTGCCAGGGGGTCTTCCTGCGCTACGACCTGTTCGGCGGCCGCGGACCAGCCATGATCATCGGCAATCTTCCGGAGGGCTCCCCGGCCCGCGAGGTCGCCGAGGGCCAGGTCCCCTTCGAGGTGGCGCAGCTGCTGCTCGCGCTGGAGAACGACGAAGAGGTCTCCGTCGTCGACACCGAGGACGTGCCCGTCATGCAGGGCGACAACCTGCTCGTGGTGCGGCGGATCAAGCTCTCCGAGAGCCGTATCTCCTGCGTGCAGTTCGACCGCAGCGACAACGTCCTCGTGACCATCGCCTCCTGGGACCGCCCGATCACCGAGGACCTGTACGCGCTGCTGAAGCCGCTGCCCTCGGAGCTGTTCCAGCAGGGCTGACCCCACCCTTCGCCGGACCGTCGGGTCCGGGCCCGCGCTACGCGGGTCCGGACCCGACGGTGTCGGTGGCAATCGATCGGCTCAGCCGCGCGAGAGCTTCACGTCGACGTCGGCGGCCCGCACGAACTCCACACGGTGCCCGAACTGGATCTCGTAGTAGACGTCGTTCCCGCGAACCACCCGGTGGGGTGCCGTGTCGAACGTCGGTGAGTAGAAGTACTCGCCCTTCTGCACACCGCCCAGGACGTACGACTGTCCCGCGAGGATCTTGTACGGCAGCGGTGAGACCGCCTGCACGGGCACGTCCGCCGGGTACGCCTCCTTCTCCGGGTAGGCGCGGCCGTAGACCGGAACGTCCGTGCGGCCCGCCTTCGGCGTCACGACCAGGCCCATCGCGTCGACCGCGGTCGGCTCGTCCTCCGGGTTCCTGAACCAGGCCTTCTGACCCAGGTACCAAATCGCCGTCCAGTCGCCGTCACGCCCGGCGACCGCGTACTGCTGGCCGGTGGAGACCCGGGACGCCATGTCGTTCACATCGATGGTCGAGTCCTGCCCGCCCGGGTACCGGCCGACGTCCTTGACCAGCGGATAGCCCTCGCCCGGTCCCGTGTACAGACGGACCGCGCTGGAGCCGTGCGCTGCGCAGGGCTCGCCCGCCTTGACACAGCCCGTGTACGCGGGCCGGTTGTCGCCGTAGTCCGGCAGCACGGTGACCATTCCGTCGTGCGGGCCCCCCGTCGAGTGGAACGGCTTGCCCAGCAGAGTGAAGTAGTGCGCCCAGTCCCAGTACGGGCCGGGGTCCGTGTGCATCCCCGGAATCGTCGATGCGGTCGGTCCCGGCACCGTGTCGTGGCCCAGGATGTGCTGCCGGTCCAGCGGGATGCGGTAGCGCTGCGCCAGATACTGCACCAGCCGCGACGACGTCCGGTACATCTCCTCGGTGTACCAGGCGTCCGGGTCCGCCAGGAATCCTTCGTGCTCGATGCCGATCGAGTGCGCGTTGACGTACCAGTTGCCGGCGTGCCAGCCGACGTCCTTCGCCTTCACATGCTGGGCGATGTGCCCGTCCGTGGAGCGGATGGTGTAGTGCCAGCCCAGATAGGTGGGATCCTGCACCAGCTTCACCGAGACGTCCCAGCTGCCCTCGGTGTCGTGGATGACGATGTAGTCGAGCGACTGGTCCTTCGGACGGTCCGCCAGGTCGTGATTGCCGTAGTCGCCGTCGCCGAACTCCTCGTACGGCGCGGGGATCCACTCGCAGGCCACGGTCCGCGGACACTCCGTGCCGTCCTCGTCGGCCTTCCTCAGTCCCATCTTCTGGACCTGCGCCGCATCCGGCGCAAGACCGGGCTCGGCCCGCAGCGCGACGTGCTGACCGGCGTCGGTGGTGCGCTGCTCCCCGTCACGGATGACGGCGAAGACGTCATTGGCGTACGTCGCCGCGGTCGCCGTGTCGTCGGCGCCGGAGAACGCCGCCACGGCGCCGTACCAGTCGGCCGGGTCGTTGCTGAGCGGCTTGCCGAGCCGCTGCTGCTCCGCCGCCAGCAGTGCCGCACCGCCGCGGACGTTCGCCGCGGCGTCGGTACGCAGCTCGCCGGCGGGAATCCCGGTCAGCCGGGCGGCCCTGGTCAAGGTGGTGAGACGGTCCGGGAGCCGGGAGTCGGCGGGTACCTTCACCTTGGGCAGCAGTTCCTTGCGCGAGGAGTCGCCGCGTGCGTCCTCGGCGCCCTCGCTGTGGTGCTGCGACGCGGCGAGCGCCGCACGCGCGTCGGTCAGATGCATCGGGCCGTAGCCGCCGGTCACGCTCGGCGCGCCACCGTGGGTGTCCCAGCGGGACTGGAGATAGGAGACGCCGAGCAGCACGCTCTGCGGCACGTGGTAGGCGGCGGAGGCGTCCGAGAATGCCTGCTGCAGCGATTCCGAGGACGTCGTGTCGGCCGAGTCGGAGGGTGCGGCACCGAGCAGCGGCAGCAACAGTGCGGCCGACGCGACCGCGCCCGCCGTCCGGGGCAACCGTCTGCGTGTCGCCGTGGTGCGGTCAGGGGCGGAACCTCGCAAAGCAGCCTCCTGGGGCAAGAGAGCGCGATGGGCCGTGCGGGGGTCGAACGTGCGTCAGTGGTACCCGCTCCCCGACGATCCGTCAATCACGCCCAGGCAGAGGGAATGCGCACGTCAGCCAGCGTACGGGCGAGGTTTCGCGGCGGAGGTGCAACCGCCTGCGACGCGTCAGTGGAATGGACCAATGACCCCCGAAAATCCCTCCACTTGGCACACGGTCGGCCCAACGGAGGATGCGCCGCACATGGCGGCCCTGTTCCCCCGAAGCTGCCACGAAGCGAGAAGTAGCTCTCTGTCTGCTCCTCCAGGACATCCTGGGCGAGGAGAAGTGGCAGAAGCGGCTCACCGACGCCGACCGGCGGGCCCTGTCCCCACCGCTCTGGACTCACGTGAACCCCTACGGCCGGTTCGAGCTGGACATGAACTCCCACCTGGACCTCGCCGCCGCGGCGTCCATGGTGCCCGGCCGTCGCACCGCGCCCGCTACGCAGACTCCCGAACCGGCGGCGGAGGGTGCGGCCGGGTCGGCATCCTGAAGCCCCGTACCCCGGCATCGCTGGCGGGCGGTTGGATCGCTGACCGGGGTGAGGCACCGGGCCGGGGAAGGCCTGGGCAAGGGCGAGGAGGGGCGTTGCGGCGCGTGACAGCGCACTCCGGCGGCGCACTCGATCCCCAGATCGGAGTCGAGGCCATCCACTACGCCTACCGCCAACCTCAGAACGTCAACCTGCGGGAGATCGTCCTCGCCGCCACCGGCCGGGAAGCAACCGCAGTTGCGCAACCATGACTGTCATGCTCTCGTCTTGCAGGCGACTTTCCCATACTGCTCGCCTGGACAGGATTCCTTCGCATGAAGTCACCGAACGAAATCGGGCGCCGCAGGCTGCTCGGCTCGGCTCTCGCCATGGCCGTCACCGGAACGGCGGCTTCCTGCAAGCCGAGCACAGCGCCAGGACGCGGCAACCCCGCAGTCCGGGAACCGGTGGCATACCTGCGAACGTCCTGGTCCATCGACCCCTTCGCCCGCTGCTCCTACTCCTACCTCGCGCCCAGCAGCCTGGGTGCGCGGGCACGCACACTGCTGGCCGCGCCGGTGGGAGACCGCCTGTACTTCGCCGGGGAGGCGACGTCCTCCGAGGCGCCCTCCACAGCCCATGGCGCCCTGGAGAGCGGACGGCGCGCGGCCAGGCAAGTCATCGACGCGGCCGAGGAGGGCGAGCACATCGTGGTCATCGGGTCCGGGTTCGCCGGACTCGGCTGCGCTCGCGCGCTTGTCGACGAGGACTACCAGGTGACGGTTCTCGAAGGGCGCGACCGCATCGGCGGGCGGATCTGGACCCAGCACATCGCCGGAGTCCCGGCGGAGATGGGGGCCTCCTGGATCCACGGCTCCTCGGGCAACGTCATGACCCGCGTCCTGAAGGAAACAGGAGACCCGAGTTACACCTTCGACTACGACAACGTCACCGGTGAGGACGAACAGGCGATGCGCGAGCTCGCTCGCTATGAGGCGAAGTTGGAGGATGTGGAGGACCCGAATGAAGCCACCGTCGCCTCAGTGATGCCACGCAATCCCTCCGCCGCGCTGCGCACTGCCCTGGGCATCAACTATCCCCTGGAATACGCCGCCGAGCCCCGTCAGCTCTCGGTGATGGCCACCATCGAGGGCCGAGACCTGAAGGGCCCTGATCTTCTACTGCCGCGCGGCTACGACCGCATCGTCGCACACGTCCGCGGCAGTATCTCGGTGCGTATACGACACGTCGTCACCGGCATTCAGTACGGCGGGGACGGAGTGACGGTGACCCTGCGGGACGGCACCACCATGCAGGCCGATCGCGCGGTGATCACCGTTCCGATCGGCGTACTCAAGGCCGCAACCATCGACTTTGAGCCGGCCCTGTCCGACGCCAAACAGGAGGCCATCAAAGTGCTGGGAGCCGGTCTTCTCGACAAACTGTGGCTCGAATTCCCCAAGCCCTTCTGGGACAAAGACGTCGACGTCATCGAATGGTTCGACCCCAAGAACCCCAACCTGTGGTCCTGGTGGGTCAACGGATACAAGGCCTTCGGCAAGCCTGTACTCCTCGGCCTCAACGGCGGCGACCAGGCCCACCGACTCGCCCGGGCATCCGACGACGAGGTCCTCGACAGCGCGATGAGAGCCCTGCAGCACATGCACTCCTGAGCTCGGCCATGAGCGATGACTACGCGGCCGTCATCACGGCAGCGACGGCGGCGATTCTCGCGGCAGGCTTCGCAGACACCAGGAGACTGGTGCAGGAGGCCAGAGCGCAGCTCATCGCCAGTGAGCAGCGGCTGGCCAGGCATTGGAGGACGCCATCCAGTGTTTGGCCGAGGCCCTCGAGGACGCTGGTGCCGCGTGGGCCGGCGCCGACCAGGGCAACGGACAGCGTTGCTGGTTCCGGTGAGGACAAAGGGGTGACTCCGGGCGTTGGGGCACATCAGGCAGCGGACCGCCCGTTGCGCGCGAACGGTCCGCTGCTTTGTGTCCCCGTGTCCCGACATCAGGCCGTCCCTACGGCCACGGAATCAACACGGTTGCCGTGGACGGTTGTTGGCCTATCCCTGCCCGTGGCCCGCGCCCTGGGCCGGGCGCTGCCCCTGCCCTTGGCGCTGCCCCTGTCCCGGCCCCTGCCGCTTACCCCGGCCCTGCCCCTCGCCGGCGCCCTTGCGGTTGCCCCCGGTGCGGTCATGTGCCGGGGCCTCGATCGGTATGCCGCGGTAACAGCCCACGGTGTAGGGGAATTCCAGGGTGGCGCTGTAGTGGTACATCGTCGTCTCCTCGCCGTTCCACATCACCTTGCTGGTGCGCCCGTGGCAGCCGTCGAGGTCGGTGTTGGTGGGGAGGTTGCCCTTGTCGTCCCGCTCCACGTAGATGCCGAAGCCGTCCAGGGCGTACCCCACGAGGGTCGAGCCCTTTTCCGTCGCCGCGGAGAGCAGACAGGACGGAATGTCGTGGTAGTGGTAGTCCTCCGCACCGTCGGGATGTCCGTCGCACATGTCCTGGGTCTCGTGGGCCGCTGCGTCCCGTCCCGCGTCGTCGAGGGCGTTGTAGAGGTAGACGCCGTTCTTGAGGATGCCGATGGCTCCCATGGAGAGGCAGCCGGCGTTGTCGGCGAGGCTCGGGTTGAGCGGCAGGGCGAGGTTGACGGTCTTCGCCGCGATGGCATTCGGGTTGGTGTCGTACTGGTAGGCCGGGTCGGACTGCTGGATGGGGAAGGTGCCGGTGCTCTGGTGCGTCGGCAGGTCCTTGGAGGTGATGACCCGGGAGTCGCCCCGGACGCTCTCGTCGTACTCGGCGTCCGGCCAGCTGCGCTCGCCCTGCACCTGCACCTTCGAGGTGGAGTCCCACGTCTTGTTCGCCGTGTCCATCCAGGGGCCGTCGTGGCGTGCCCCGCCGGGGCGGAAGGAGGTCTGACACGAGTAGATGTGCCCAGTCTGCGGAGCGGTCGAGACCTTGTCGTCGCCGAGGGGGATCTTCGTGGGGTCGGTGACCCCCGACCAGGACGAGGGGACGCCTCCGTCGGCTACCGACGGCGCCGGGCTCACGGACTGCCCGGGCGAGGACTGCTGTCCAGGGGAGGAGGGGACTGTGGACGCGCAGGCCGCCAGCAGCACCGTACCGCCCGCCATGGCCAGCCCTCGCAGCGCGAACCTTCCAGATTTCACAGATCTCGCTGTCACGGTCGTTCCTTTGCTCGGGAGGGTGATGACGGGTGGGACTCGCACCCACGGCCGAAGCGGCCCCGGGCCTTGCCGGTCCGTCGAGCGAGAACGCTGGCAGTCTCAGGGGCGCGAACCGCTGAGGCCCTCCTGAAGATCGGCTGAAAACACACGCGCTCCGCCCGACGCCGGCGGCCGGGGCAGGCGCACCAGGAAGGTGGCGCCGCCGCCAGGGCTCTCCAGCGCAGTCACCGTCCCGTCGCAGCTGCTCACCAGCGCCGCCACGATGGCCAGCCCGAGACCTGATCCCGTTCCGGACCGCGTGCGCGCCCGGGAACCGTCGGGGCGGAAGAAACGCTCGAAGACGTACGGGCGGTCGGCGGCCGCGATCCCGGGGCCGTTGTCGATCACCCGGATCTCGACCACCGGCCCGACCGCCTCGGCGGTGATCCGGGTGACGGTGCCGGGCGGCGTGTGGTTGCGGACGTTCGCCAGCAGATTCCCGATCACCTGCCGCAGCCGCAGTGCGTTCGCGCGGACGGAGACGGCCGGGCCGGTCGCGAGGTCCAGTTCGACGGGGTGGCCGGGGCCGATGGCGCGGTGTTCCTCGACCGCGCCCCGGAGGGCGTCGGCCACCTCCACATCCGTGTCCACATCCGTGTCCACATCCGCGGCATCGTGGTCGAGGCGTGCGAGGAGGAGCAGATCCTCCACCAGGCCGGTCATCCGCTCCGTCTCCGCGGCGATCCGGGACATCGCCCGTTCGAGCAGCGGGCCGGGCGGCAGCCCGCCGCGGCCATGGAGCTCGGCGTAGCCGCGGATGAGCGCCAGGGGCGTACGCAGTTCGTGGGAGGCGTCGGCCACGAACTGCTCCAGCCTGAGCCGGGCGGCCTCGCGAGCGGCGAGGGAGGCGTCGAGCTGGACGAGCATGTGGTCGAACCCCGTGGTCAGCCGTCCGACCTCGTCGCGGGTGGCGCGGGGCCGGGTACGGCGCGTCAGGTCACCGGCAGCCACCGCCTCCGTGGCGTCAACCAGGTCGTCCAGGGGCCGCAGTTGCCGCCGTACCACCCACCAGCCGACGCCGCCGCCGAGCGCCACGACGGCGCCGCCGCCGAGCAGCAGGCTCCACAGCAGCAGGTCGGTCGTCCGGGCCGCCTCCGCCAGCGAGACGGCGAAGACGGTCACGCCGCCGTCGGGCCGGTGGACCGCGGTCCAGTGGTACTCCAGCGTCCCGTCCACGCTCCCGGCGCTCCTGATACGGCCGTCCGGGCCGCCGGACAGCGCGGTCTTCCAGGAGACGTCCGGCAGCGGATCCGGGCCCCCGGTCAGCTCCGAGGGCACGGCCTCCTCGAGGCGCCCCCGCTGGCCGAAGCGCAGCAGGGCGACCTGCCGGGCCGGAGACTGGTCCCCGCCCGGCCGGACCGCGGACTGCGCCGATTGACCCGGCTGTGCCGACTGCGGCTGGGCGCGGGCGCGCAGGAGCCGTGCGTCGGCCTCGGCGAAGAGGTTCGACCGGGTCCACCACAGGGTGCCGCCGCCCAGGACCGCCACCGACCCGGTGAGCAGCACGGCCACCAGGAGGGCCAGACGCGCGCGCAGCCGCATGCCTCACCGCTCCGACCGCAGCACATAGCCGAATCCGCGCACCGTGTGGATCAGGGCCGGACCGTGCGCGTCCACCTTTCTGCGCAGCTGGCTGATGTGCGCCTCCACCAGGTTGCCGTCGCCGCGGCCGACCTCGATGTGCCCCCAGACGGCCTCGATGATCTGCGCCTTCGACAGCACCCGGCCACGCCCCTGGAGCAGGTAGCGCAGGATCCGGTACTCGGTGGGGGACAGGACGACCTCCCGGCCGCCCCGGGTCACCCGGTGGGCCCGGTCGTCGAGCACGAGGTCGGTGATCTGCAACGGCCGGTCCACCTGGTCGGTCCGCCCACTGCGGCGCAGTACGGCGGCGATCCTGAGGGTCAGCTCCTCCAGGCTGAAGGGCTTCGTCAGATAGTCGTCGCAGCCCCGGGCGAACCCTGCGCGCAGGTCGGCCCGGCTGTCCCGGGCGGTGAGGAAGATGACCGGCAGCTCGCAGCCGGCGCTGCGCAGCCGCCCGCACACCTCGAACCCGTCGAGGTCGGGCAGGTTGACGTCGAGGATCAGCAGATCACAGTCGGGAGTGGGGCCGGCGGACAGGCAGTCACGGGCACTGCTGATGGTGACGGTGTCGTACCCCTCGTGCCGCAGCGACGCCTCCAACAGCTCGGCCATCGGCTCGTCGTCCTCGACGAGGAGGATCCGGGCACGGGGCTGTCGGGCGTTCGCTCCCGAGGTCGTCACAGTCATGCGCGGGATAGTAGGACAGAGAACTGTGGGGTCCGGCGGGCCCGGGACGACGCGAGCGGGCCGTCCCGGGCCGCGCCCCGCTGAACGGCCGCCAGGCGCTGCTTCAGCTGACGGTCATCCCGCCACTGCCTGGCACGACACGCTGCCGAGCAGTACAGGGCATCGGACCGTACCCCCGGTCGCAGCCGTTCGCCGCAGCCCAGGCGCCGACGTCCGGCGTCCTCGAACACCCCATCGGTGATCCTCACGGTGAACGACATGAAGCGCCTCGGTCGCGACGCCGCCGAGCTCACCGCGCTGGCCTACCACCTCTCCGCCCACGGCTTGGTGTTGGTGATGCTCGCCGGTCCCCTCGCGGGGATGTACGACCCCAGCGGGCACGGCAGGCTGCTGTTCGCCTACTTATTGGCGATGGCGGAGACTGGGCGGGAGAACAGCAGGGAGTCCAGGCTGGAGGGGCTCGACGCCGCGGCCCGCAAGGGCAAGCACGGCGGCCGGCTGCCGGTCATCACCGAGGACGTGCTGCACCCCGTGCTGCGGTGCCGGGCGCTCGGGGAGTCCGTCGAGCGGATCCGGCCCGACCCTCATCGTCCCCACCGGTAAGCGCAAGGGTCAGAACCCCTCGGTCGCCAGCATCTACCGGGCGCTCGCCGAGCACGCCAAATGCGAGGCGTACCCCGAAGCCGTCGCCCAGACCCTCGCCGACTTTGCTGCCATCACTGGCAGCGAGGTTCCTGAACCCCGTACAGAGGCCAGGTCCCTGACGACACGCTGAGTTACTTGTCACTCCGCGGCAGCTTCGGGAGAACGTGGCCATGACGAAGGCCCGCGGTGCGCCCCGGTCGTGCCGGGCGCATCGCGGGCCTTCGTCCCCTTCAGCGCGTGCCGACGGCGGCACGGACCGCCCTGCGGGCCATGTTGCAGTCGTCGTGCAGCCGCCGCAGCAACAGCCGCTGCTCCTCGCCGGACGGCGCAGCTCCCGGAGGGGTCTGGCCCGGTGCCGCGGGGGGCCCGTCGTGGATCGCACGCTGTACGGCCGTCTCGTACGTGCGGATCTCACGCGTCAGTACCAGCATCAGGTTGACCAGGAACGCATCCCGGGCAGCCGGCCCCGCGG
Organism: Streptomyces sp. NPDC002004; assembly: GCF_053593975.1. Lineage (NCBI taxonomy): Bacteria > Bacillati > Actinomycetota > Actinomycetes > Kitasatosporales > Streptomycetaceae > Streptomyces > Streptomyces sp. NPDC002004. The sequence continues at coordinate 90,993 of NZ_JBSFDP010000023.1, read as the reverse complement.
CCTGCGCCAACTGGCTGATCTGCCGGCGCGCCATCGGGGCCTCGCCGAGCACCGCCCAGAGGGTCGCCAGGTCGTACCCGGGCAGATACCAGCCCGCATGCTCCCAGTCCACCAGCACCGGACCTGCCGGTGACAACAGCATGTTCGACAGCAGCGCGTCGCCATGGCAGAACTGCCACAGGCCCTGACGGCTCGCCGACTGAGCGATGCCGTGCCACAGCTTCTGCAGATCGCCCATGTCCCGGTCGGTGAGCAGACCCAGCTCGTGGTAGCGCGCGATCCGCGCCCCGTAGTCCAGCGGTCTGCCGAACGTGCCCTGCGGCGGCTGCCACTGGTTGAGCCGGCACACCGCGGCCAGCGCCGCCCGTACGTCCGCACGCGGAGTGGCCTCGACCGGGTGCCGCTGCAGTGCGGCCACCCGGCCCGGCATCCGCTCGATCACCAGCGTGCACCGGTCGGGATCCGCGGCGATGAGCCGCGGCACCCGCACGGGCGGCCGATGCCGGACGAACGAACGGTATGTCGCTATTTCGTGCCGGATGCGCTCCGCCCACACCGGCGAATGGTCGAGTAAGCACTTGGCGACGGCCGTGCTGCGCCCTGTCGTGCCGACCAGCAGCACCGAGCGTCCGCTGCGGCGGAGCACCTGCACCGGGCTGAACTCCGGACAGATGCGGTGCACCGCGGCGATCGCCGTGCGCAGCTGCGCGCCCTGGGGGCCGGACAAGTCGATTCTCCCGCTGAGCGGTTGGGTGCCGAGTCCCGGAACGCGTCGCGTCCGGCCACCGGCGAGCGCGGCCGCTCCCGGACGGGTTGGGTCGAGGTAGGGGCCGCTGACGGGCGGTACCTCACGGTTCCGCGACGCCGGGGTGTGCGCGGGCGCAAAGGGGTGCAGCGGCCGGGGCGGGGCGGACACGGAAGACGATGCTGTGTACATGGGCGGTACAGATCCCTTCGTGTGCCTGCGAATTACGTGCGTGCCCGCCCCGGCCGCCCGGGTACACCCTGGGGAGAGTCCCTGCGGCAGCCGGGTCGGGGTGGCGCTTTCCTACCTGACACCCGGTGCCCACTGGCACACCATCTGGCGCACCCTGGCGAACCCTGGCGAATAGTCGCTCAGCAACTGACAGGGGGTTACTGTCAACTCAGCCGAGAACCTGGGGGCTTGACGTGAGCGGACAACCCAACACTCGCCTGGCGGACCTGTTCGGCCTGGCCGGCTGGTCGAAGGGCGAGCTCGCGAGGCTGGTGAACCGGCAGGCGGCGGCCATGGGCCACCCCCAGCTGGCGACCGACACCTCGCGGGTGCGGCGTTGGATCGACATGGGGGAGATCCCCCGCGATCCGGTGCCGAGGGTGTTGGCGGCGCTGTTCACCGAGCGACTCGGCCGTGTCGTGACCATCGAGGACCTCGGTCTGGTCCGGCACGGGCGCGTGGGTAAACGGCGTGACGCCGGGATCATCGAGCATCCCGACGGAGTGCCGTGGGCGCCCGAGCGGACCGCGGCGGTCCTCACCGAATTCACGGGAATGGACCTCATGCTCAACCGACGCGGCTTGGTGGGCGCGGGTGCCGCGCTCGCCGCAGGATCCGCACTCAGCAGCGCCATGTACGACTGGCTCCACACCGATCCGGCCCTCGTGGCCGACGCCCCCCGCACCGACGATCCCCTGCACGCCGACGCCGCCGGGTACGACCGCTACGAGGCCGCTCCCATCGGGTCGCAGGAGATCGAGGAGCTGGAGCGTTCGGTCGAGGTGTTCCGGGCCTGGGACGCATCCCGCGGCGGCGGGCTGCAGCGCAAGGCGGTGGTGGGCCAGCTCAATGAAGTGGGCGGCATCCTTGCCTACCGACACCCCGACCATCTGCAGCGGCGCCTCTGGGGCGTCGCCGCCAACCTCGCCGTACTCGCCGGCTGGATGTCGCACGACGTCGGCCTCGAACCCACTGCCCAGAAGTACTTCGTGATCGCCGCCCATGCCGCCCGTGAGGGCGGGGACCGGCCCCGCGCCGGGGAGGCCCTTTCACGGGCCGCCCGCCAGATGGTGCACCTGGGCCGCCCCGACGACGCGTTGGACCTGATGAAGCTCGCCAAGTCCGGATCCGGCGACCAGACCCTGCCCCGTACCCGGGCGATGCTCTACACCATCGAGGCCTGGGCACAGGCGTCGATGGGACACGGGCAGGCCATGCGGCGCACCCTCGGCGCGGCCGAGGAACTCTTCGTCTCCGACAAGGGCGATGTGCCACCGCCCAGTTGGATGCAGATGTTCGACGAGGCGGACCTGCACGGTATGCAGGCCCTCGCCTACCGCACCCTCGCCGAACACGAAGCGGGCGCCGCCAACACGGCCCAGCGGCATGCCAAGGAGGCCCTGGCGCTGCGTGCCGGGGGCCGGGACCGATCACGGATCTTCGACTACATCTCGCTCGCCTCGGCGTGCTTCATCGCCGACGACCCCGAACAAGCCGACCGTTACGCACGCCTGGCCCTGGTGTCGATGGGCTCCAACTCATCGCAGCGCACCTGGGACCGGCTCCGTGAGATGTACCGGCTGACCGCGCAGTATGCGGGCTACCCCAAGATCGAGGACCTGCGCGAGGAGATCATGCTCGCGCTGCCCAAGGCCGTGGGGAAGCCGCGGAGCACCCCGGCGTAACCGCGCCGGCCGCTCGGCGGGCTCTTGCGGGGCACGCCTCGCACCGGGCTCGGATGTCGGTACTGTGCCGGCAACAGGCCTGTGCAGCACGCTCCATGCCGAGTTGGAGTGGTCCTCGGTCTCCTGCCCGCACCGGGCAATCCCTGGTGCATGCCCATGCCGGGCCCCCTGGCGGGGCAGCCCTACCGGGCGTGAAAGCGCCCGGAACACCGTCATGTCCGACTGAGCACCACAGCGTGCGTCCCTACGTGTCCGTCACCACCATGTCCCTCCGCATGTCCATCAGCCCGTGATCCGGGCGATCAACACACAGGCGTCGTCCTCACGCTCCACCTCACCGAACTCCTCGACCACCGTCCGCATGCAGTCCTGGGCGGAGGAGGAGTCGGCGAGCCTCGGTGCGAGGGCGAGCAGCCGTTGCTCGGCGTCCGCTCCGGCACACCGTGGGACCAGTCCGTCGGTGTGGAGCAACAACAGGTCGCCGGGCAGCAGGGCTTCCTCGGCCTGCCCATAGGTCGCGCCCGAGCTCGCCCCGAGCAGCACTCCCTCCGGAGGCGCCAGCGCGCGCCCGGCCCCGTTGCGGAACAGCAGCGGGGCGGGGTGTCCGGCCTGCGCCCACGACAGGGTGCGGTTCACCGGGTCGAACCGGCAGCACACGGCGCTGCCCAGAGAAGGCCGCACCGACGCGTCCAGAAGCTGGTTGAGCCAGCCCAGCAGCCGGCCCGGGGCAGTGCCGGCGATCGCCATGCCGCGCACCGCGCCGAGCAGCATCGCCATGCCCGAGGCCGCGGTCACTCCGTGCCCGGTGAGGCCGCCGACACTCAACAGGGACTGACCGTCCGGGAGTTCCACCGCGTCGAACCAGGTGCCGCCGATCGGCGCGCCGGACGAGCACGGCAGATGGCGGGCGGACAGCTCCAGGGTCTCGGGGCCGATGTGCGGGAACCGCAGGGAGCCGCGCCACGGCGGCAGAACGGCCTCCTGCAGCTCGACCGCAAGCCGGTGCTCGGTCTGCGCGATGTGCCGCTCGCGCTGCAGCGAGTCACGGGTCTCGCTCACCACGCGTTGGCTGCGGCGCAGCTCGCTGACGTCCCGCAGCACCGCCCACATCGCGGCGGTGCTGCCGTCGGCATCGAGCACGGGCTCGCCCATCATGTGCACGGTCCGCACACTGCTGTCCGGTCGTACGATCCGGAACTCCCCGTCGATCGGTTTGCCGTCGACCAGGCAGTCCGTGACCATCGTCGTCAGCCTCTGCCGGTCGTCCTCGTGCACCAGCGCGGGCAGTTCGTCGAGGGTCAGCGGCGGAGCCGCGGGGTCCCGGCCGAGGATCTCGTAGAGCTCCCCGGACCAGCTCGCGGCGTCCGTCAGCAGATTCCACTCGGCGCTGCCGACCCGGCTGAGCAGCGAACCGGGCCGCGGTCCGGTCGGCGCCGGACGGGGGGAGGGCAGCGCGTCCAGCGGCGCGGAAGGGGGCAGCCCGTCGCGCAGTTGTGCGAGGTGCCCGTCCAGGTCGCTGAGCTGGTGCACGGCCAGGTCGTAGAGGGCGCGCTGCCAGCGCCCCTCGGTGTCGGCGTCGTCGTGCCGCGCCTCACTGCGTACCGCGTGGACGTCGCCGAGCAGCCGGCGCGTCTGCGAGATCAGTGCCTCGACCGTGCCGCGCTGCGGCGGCTGTGCGGGGCGGTCCGCAAAGGCATGGGGCGGCATGACGTACTCCGATACGAGCGCGGTACGACCAAGGCTGAGGAAGGACCGGTAACGACTGTCGCACAGCGGGCGACGCCCCGTAAGGGATTTGGCAACACACGATTCGGTGGTGCTTCCGGCATATGCCTGAGTCCTCCCGGAAGGAGTCCCGCAAGGTCCCCTGCAAGGCCTCCGCAAGGCCTCCGCGTCAGCGTTCCGCCCACGATCCCATGATTCAACGGCTGTTCGCACACCGCTCATTGCACGGGCGTGGACCTGTGCGGGCCGCCCGTGCACCCTTGCGCTCGATGTGCCACGAGGGCACATCCGTGACGAGGGCGGGCCGATGACACCGATCAGCCGAAGAGGGTTCGTGACGCTGGGCGCTGGGGTCACCGCGGGCGTGGCCGTGGGGGCCGGCGCACGCCCCGTGCCCGCGGCGGCCGCCACCGGCGGCTCCCTCACGGACGTCAAGCACGTGGTGATCCTGATGCAGGAGAACCGCAGCTTCGACCACTACTTCGGCAGACTGAAGGGCGTACGCGGCTTCGACGACCGCAGCGGCATCACCCTGTCCGGCGGCCACTCGGTCTTCGACCAGCCGAACGGCCTCGGCCGTCAGTACCCGTGGAAGCTGAGCGCGACGCCGTCCGCGGGCGGCGCGGACGGCGAGACGCTCGCCCAGTGCACCGGCGATCTGCCGCACTCGTGGCTCTCGCAGCACAGCGCATGGAACAAGGGCCGTCTCGACAGCTGGGTGTTCGGCGTGGGCAACGTCCGCACACTCGGCTACCTGGACCGCTCCGACATCCCCTTCCACTATGCGCTGGCCGACAACTACACCATCTGCGACGCCTACTTCTCCTCCGCGCTGAGCGCGACCGGGCCCAACCGCACCTATCTGTGGAGCGGCAAGGTCGACGGCTCCAGCAACGACGGCGGCGACGAGTCCGGGCTCACCTGGGAGAACTACGCCGAGGCCCTGCAGCGGGCCGGGGTGAGCTGGAAGGTCTACCAGAACGCCGACGACAACTACGGGGACAACGCCTGCGCCTACTTCAAGAAGTTCACCGACGCGGCACCCGGCGACCCCCTCCACGACCGGGGCATGGGGTCCGTGCCGAAGGCCACCGGCTCCACGCCCGACGACATCGCGGCCGCCATCAAGGCGGACGTGCTCGCGGGCATGCTGCCGCAGGTGTCCTGGGTGGTCGCGAACCAGGCGTTCTCCGAGCACCCCTACGCCCCGCCCGGCGACGGAGCGCACTTCGTGGATCTCGTCTACCGAGCCCTCGCCGCGGACTCCACGGTCTTCGACTCGACCGTCCTCTTCCTCAACTACGACGAGAACGACGGCTACTTCGACCATGTACCGCCCCCGGTGCCGCCCGCGGGAACGCCGGGCGAGTTCCTGAACGGCACCCCGTACGGGCTCGGCTTCCGGGTGCCGATGCTGGTCATCTCACCGTGGACGCGGGGCGGCTGGGTGTCCTCCGAGGTCTTCGACCACACGTCCGTACTGCGCTTCCTGGAGACCTGGACGGCCGCGCTGGGCAAGCCCGCGACCTGCCCGAACATCAGCGCCTGGCGGCGCAAGGTGATCGGTGACCTGACCGGCGTCTTCGACTTCGCCCACCCCGTGTACGGCGTGCCGTCGCTGCCCGCCACCGGAGTCATCGGGTACGGCACCTGCGGCCCGCTGCCCAATCCGGTGCCCACGAACAACGCCCTGCCCGCGCAGGAGCCCGGCACCCGGCCCGCCCGGGCACTGCCCTACCAGCCCAACGGCTACCTCGACCACCTCGAGTTCGGCAGCGCGGGCAAGATCCTCGCCTGGTTCACCATGGCCAACCAGGGCAGTCCCGCCAGGAGCGCCGTCCACTTCTCGATCCACCCGAACGCCTACCGCGACACCACGCCCTGGCAGTACACCGTCGACGCCGGCGGCACCGCGTCCGACTACTTCTCCATCGGGACCGGCAACGGCGGCGGGAAGTACGACCTGTCCATGGTGGGCCCCAACCGCTTCCTGCGCCGTTTCGTCGGTGACGCCACGAAGGCGGGCAAGGCCGTCGAGGTGAGCAGCCGTTTCGCGACCGAGCCCGGCACGGGCAGGACGGCCGTCTACTTCAAGATGACCAACACGGGCGGTTCGGCGGCGACGTTCACCATCACCTCCCACCACTACCGCAGCGACGGCCCCTGGAAGTACACCGTCGCCGCGGGCGGCTCCACCGAGGACTACTTCAACGCCGTCGCCTACCAGAACGGCTGGTACGACTTCACCGTCACCGTGGACATCGACGGAGGCTGGTCCCGGCGGTTCACGGGCCATATCGAGACCGGGGCCGCGAGCGTCAGTGGCTGACCGGGACCCGTCGGCGGGTTGGCTCGTCACGCGCTTCCGCGGACGCCGTGCTCTGGGATGATCGAGCGCGGGGGTGCATACCGCATGAGGCCGTCCGCGGAGCCGGGGCGCCGCGCCGTCGTCATACCCGTACTGGAGTCCCGTTTCGCGCTCGAATGGGGTTGTGTCCTGGTCGCCGCGGGGGTGGCCGCGGGCCCGGCCCTGGCACTGCCGCTCGGGCTGCTCGACGAGCCCGTGCTGTTCTGCCTGGCGCCGTTGGTGGTCGCGCTCGCCCTGCACATGGGGCTGCGCGGGCGCTTCGTGGTGCGCTTCGACGACGCGGGTGTCACCGTCGTCCGTCCGTGGCGGCGCCGCCATGTGCCGTGGGCGCACATCGGCGGCATGTGCGTGCAGCGGCGGCGGTCGGCGGCCGACGGTGGTGACTGGTGGAAGTTCCGTCTGGTGGTGAACGGCGCGACCGGGCCACCGCTGCTCGCCCTCGACGCCCCGGACACCGTCGGCGGCCGGCTCGGCGCAGCCGAGCGCGCCCGGTTCGTCCGCCACGGCGAGGTCTTCGCCGAGCTGGCCGGACGCGGTCTGGGCCTGACGGGACGGCCCGCGCCGTGCGACGACGAGGTGGCGTACGTGGAACGGGCCCTGCGCGAGTACGCGCTGCGCGGACAGGACCCCTGGGGACGCTGAGCCGCCGCATGCGCCGGCCGGACCTCCCGGTGCGGGTCCGCCGGGTTCACTCCATCCCGGACGCCCGCAGTATCGCCCGGGCCTCGCCGCCGTCCATGTGCTCGCCCAGGCGCCGGAGCAGACCGGCGCCGTACCGGAGGGTGCCGCGTTCGAGGGAGCGCCGGCCGCCCGTCTCCAGCTCGTGCCAGAGGAACGGGTTGTCGACCAGGACCCGCGGGTCGAGGCACAGCCGCCGGCCGTGTACGTCCCACAGAACGAGGCGTGCGGCGACGTCGCCGTCCTGGCGCACCCCGGCCAGCGCGTCGAGGCGCACCCGGTGTGCGTGCAGCGGACCGCGGACCGTGAGCCAGCCGCCCCCGGCGGTCACCCGCGGCGGCAGCAGCACGCTGAACACCAGAGCCGCCAGGGCGAGCCAGATGCCCGCGCGCGGGAGGGTGAGGGTGCCCGCGTTCCAGTCGGTCAACGTCGCCATGCAGAGGAAGAGCAGGCTGCAGAGGACGGCGAACCGCGCGGCGCCGCGCCAGTGGCGGTCGCCGGCGGAAGCTCTCCCTCCGCTCCGCTCCATATCTGCGACGGTATGCGGCCGGGTGCGGAACCGCGCGCGGCCCTGACGCACCTCTGACGGGTCTTGACGCGATCCTTGCGCGGGCGCGGAGGTCAGCCGACGTGCACCCGGGGGCGGCGGGACCGGTCGGGTTCGGCCTCGCGCAGGACCTCACGGGTCACCGGCGCGACTTCTCCCTGCCCGAACAGGAAGAAGCGCACGAAGTTGGCCAGCGGATTGCCCTCGGTCCACTCGAAGTAGATGTGCGGGCGCTGGCCGGTGCTGTCGCGGACGTGCAGCAGCAGCGCGGCCAGGGCGTTCGGGATGGAGGAGCTCTCCACGGTCAGGACCCGGTAGCGTTCGTGCAGCACTTCGCCGCGGACGTTCAGCCCCGCCTCGAACTCCGAGGGGTCGATGATGGTGACCTCGACGAAGACGAAGTCCTCCTCGGGCGGGAGGTCGTTGTCCGCCCGGATCTGCTTGACCTTGTCCCGGTACTCGGCCTTGTCGCGGCGGTCGGGCTCGTTGGCGATGAACCGGATCCTGCGGCTGGCGATGTCGCGCACGAACCGCTCGGCCATGTCGTCCATCGTGACGTGGGTGACGCGCAGCTCGAAGGCGCGGCGCAGCCGGGACAGCAGGGAGATCAGGATGATGCCGACGATGAAACAGGCACCGATCTTCACACCGTCCGGCCGCTCGATGACGTTCGCGACGGTGGTGTAGAGGAAGATCAGCGCGATGACCGCGAAGGCGACCGTCCAGCGCCGCTGCCGGGCGCGCCGGGCGGCGATGGTCACCGCGATCGCGGCCGAGGAGATCAGCACCAGGACGCCGGTGGCGTAGGCGCCGCCCTGCGCGTCGACGTCGGCGTCGAAGATCCAGGTGACCAGGAACGCCACCAGGATGAAGACGATCACCATGGGGCGCACGGCGCGCGCCCAGTGCGGTGCCATGCCGTAGCGGGGCAGATAGCGGGGCATCAGGTTGAGCAGCCCGGCCATCGCGGAGGCCCCGGCGAACCACAGGATGGCGATGGTGGAGACGTCGTAGACCGTGCCGAAGGCATTGCCGAGGTATTCGTGGGCCAGGTAGGCGAGGGCGCGCCCGTTGGCCTGGCCGCCGGGCTTGAACTCGTTCGCCGGGATGAGCAGCGTGGTGATGAAGCTGGTGGTGATCAGGAACACGCTCATGATCACGGCGGCGGTGGTGAGCAGCTTCTTGGTGTCGCGGATCCGCCCGGTGGGCCGCTCCTCCGTGTCGCCGGGGTCGCCCTGGACGTGCGGCATGACCGCGACGCCGGTCTCGAAGCCGGACAGGCCGAGCGCCAGTTTGGGGAAGACCAGCAGCGCGACGCCGATCATGGCCAGGACGCTGCCGTGCTGGGCGGTCAGGGCGGCGGTCCAGTCGGTGACCACGTGGGGGGCCGTGATGACGTGTTCCAGCCCCACACACACGACGACCGCGTTCAGGGCCAGATAGATGCCGACCAGTGCGACGGCGACGCCGATCGCCTCCAGGAAGCCCTTGAGGAACACCGCTCCCAGCAGGGCGATCAGCAGCAGCGTGATCACCATCTGCCGGTCGTGCAGCACGCTGGTCAGATGGGGGTTCTCCACCAGGTGCGTGGCCGCGTCCGCCGCGGACAGCGTGATCGTGATCAGGAAGTCGGTGGCGGCGAATCCCAGCAGGGTCAGCACGAACAGCTTGCCCTGCCAGAACGACAGCAGCCGCTCCAGCATCGAGATCGAGCCCTCGCCGTGCGGGCTCTCCTCGGCGACCCGCCGGTAGACCGGCAGCGCGCCCGCCAGGGTGACGATCACCAGCACGATCGTCGCCACCGGTGACAGCAGCCCGGCCGCCAGGGCGGCGATGCCCGGCTGGTAGCCCAGGGTCGAGAAGTAGTCGACACCGGTCAGGCACATCACCCGCCACCAGCGCTGGCCCCGGTGGGCGGCCTCCACCTGCGGCCCCGGGTGGTGCTTGGCCATGTCGGACAGGCCTTCGAGCATCCACGCGCGCAGGCGACTCGTATGAACGTCGGCAGGGGTGGACATCGGGCGCTCCTGACCTGCGGCGAAAGTTTTCGGCCATTGCGAAGGGTTGTCAGCTCAGCGTAAGCACCGAGTGATCCGGCGGCCCGGGTTTCGCCCCGGGGCACGCACGTGTCCGCGGGCTCTGCCTCGGGTGGCCCCACAGGGGCAGGTCACGGACCTGCCGCCCCCATGAGGACCGGGACCGATGCAACGACGGGAAGCGGGGCGGGGGCGGTCGTGCGACCCGGGGCGCGTGCTCCTGACGGCACCGTGCCGTCGGGATCGCGTCAACGTGCGCCGGGCCGACCGCGAAGAACGGGCCCCGCGAAGGCCGCCCGGCCGCCGGAGGCCGCCCGTCCGTCCCGGCTGTCGGCCCATGCCGGCCGTGCGGTCCGCGGGTCGCCCGCTCGGCCCGGGCGCTGCGCCGTTCAGGGGGCGGCGGCCCGTGCGACGCGTCGCGGCGAGCCGGGGGCGGGAACCCATGGGCCCATCAGGGCCCGGGGCCGGGAAGCCGGTCGTGGACCGAGGCCCCGGCGGCCGCCCGGCGGCCGCCCGACCGCACCGGGAGACGAACAGCGATGACGTCCCAGCCCACGACCGGGCCCGTACCGGAGGACACGCCGGAGCACCGCCCCGCGTCCACGACGGGAGGCGGGGACGGACGGCCGCCCGTGCACGTCTGGGAGGTCGAGGACCTGCCGGGGCTCCGGTTCGACCCGATGCTGGCCAGGCTGCTGCGTGAGGAGCCGGTGTCGCGCATCCGTCTGCCGTACGCGGGGGATCTGGACGCCTGGCTGGTGACCCGGTACGACGACGTCAAGGCGGTCACCTCCGACCCCCGGTTCAGCCGGGAGGCGCTGCGGGACGTCAGGGTGACGGCCCTCTCCGAGCACCGTGTGGCGGCGGATGCGGGACTCAACTACACCGATCCGCCGTACCACACCAAGCTCCGGAAGATCGTCAACAAGGCGTTCACCGGGCGGCACATGAAGACGCTGCGGCCCGAGGCCGAGCGGACGACGGCGCAGCTGCTCGACGCCATGGAGGAGCAGGGGCCCCCGGCGGACCTGATGGAGTCCCTGCACGGGCCGCTGCCGCTGGCCGTGGTCTCCGACCTGCTCGGCGTTCCGCGCGAGGAGCGGGACATGTTCACCGTGTGGCCCGACCGGATCCTCAGCGCGGGCATCGGGGCCGAGGCCAGCCGCGCCGCCAAGGCCGAAGTCACCGCGTACGTGGCCGGACTGCTGCGGAGCCGCTTCGGCCAGGACTCCGACGACCTCGCAGGTGTGCTCGCGCACGCGTGGGAGCACGAGGAGATCGCCCGGGACGAGGCCGTCTCGCTGGCCACCGCGATCGTCATCAGCGGCGCCCACGCGGTCCGCTACAACAGCGCCAACATGGTGTACATGCTGCTCACGCACCCCGAGCACCTGGCCCGGCTGCGGGCGGACCGCTCGGTGCTGCCGCAGGCCGTCGACGAGATGATCCGGCACATCCCGCACCGCAACGCGGTCGGCATCCCACGCCTCGCGCTGGAGGACGTGGAGGTGGGTGACCGGGTGATCCGCGCGGGCGACGCGGTGTACGTCTCGTACCTCACGGCCAACCGCGACCCCGCGGTCTTCGAGGACCCGGACGCCCTCGACTTCGACCGGTCCGGCGTCGCGCACCTCTCATTCGGGCACGGCGTGCACCACTGCATGGGCGCGATCCTCGCCCGGATGGAGTCGGAGGTGATGATCGCCGGACTGCTCGACCGCTTCCCGGGGCTGCGGCTCGCGGGTCCGCCGTCGGACACGGTCTTCCAGAGCAAGGCGTTCATCCGCGGCCCGCAGACCCTCGTCGTCACCTGGTGAGCCCGGGGCCCGGTCCGGCCGCTCCGGCTGCGGGGTCGCGCGCCCCCTCTCCGACTAATCCGGCACCGTGCCGCTCGGCGCGCCGTCCGGGCGCGGGGCGGGGTGATCGGGTGGCTCCAGCGGCAGATCGAGCAGGAGGTCGGATGCCTGCTCGTGTTCGGTGGGTTCCGCCGACGGGGGCTCGTAGGGGGAGGGTTCGACGGTCGGGCGTCCGTCCTCGCCGGGCTCCACCGGGCCGACGCCCTCCGCGGACGCCGGGTACGTGTGCGTGTGCGTGTGCTCCTGGGGCTGTGCCCGCTCCAGGAACCGCAGGAGCTCCACGGGGAAGGGCAGGACCAGCGTGGAGTTCTTCTCCGCGGCGACCGCGACGACCGTCTGGAGCAGGCGCAGCTGGAGTGCGGCCGGCTGGTCCGACATCGCCCTGGCGGCCTCGGCGAGCTTCCAGGACGCCTGGAGTTCGGCGTCCGCGTTGATGAGGCGGGCCCGCCGTTCGCGGTCGGCCTCGGCCTGACGCGCCATGGACCGCTTCATCGCGTCCGGCAGCGACACGTCCTTGATCTCGACACGGTCGATCTGCACGCCCCAGCCGATGGCGGGGCTGTCGATCATCAGCTCCAGCCCCTGGTTGAGCTTCTCGCGGTTGGACAGCAGGTCGTCGAGGTCGCTCTTGCCGATGATCGAGCGCAGCGAGGTCTGCGCCATCTGGGAGACCGCGAAGCGGTAGTCCTCGACCTGGATCAGCGCATCGGCGGCGTGGACGACCTTGAAGTAGACCACCGCGTCGACGCGGACCGTCACGTTGTCGCGGGTGATGCCCTCCTGTGCGGGCACGGGCATCGTCACGATCTGCATGTTGACCTTGTACAGCCGGTCCACGAGAGGGATCACCATGGTGAACCCCGGGGCCCGCAGGCCCCCGTACAGGCGGCCGAGGCGGAAGACGACGCCCCGCTCGTACTGCTTGACCACCCGCGCCGCGGCAGCCGTGTAGATGGCGGCCACCGAAGCAGCCGCTGCCGCAACGCCCAGGAGTTCCTGCCACATGACGGCCCCCTGCCATCAGAATTGCCCCCATTTACATGATATGCGCCTTTAAGTGGGTTCAGTGGTGGCCTGTGCTGATCCGGTCCCGGGATGCGGCCGTGCGGCCCGGAGGGGGCGCCGCCGCCGGACCGGCGGGCGGGCGCGGAGCGGGGGCCGGAAACCGTTCGCATGCGCGTCGAGACGTTGCGGAAAGGCCCCGCGGGTGGACGATGGAAGTGCGGAACCGGAGGAGGTGCGATGAACGGCGACGGTGCACGAGGAGACGACGTCTATCAGCCGGACGGCTCCGAAGTGCAGGACGACGAAGGGCTGCTCGACGCGTCGGACACCCTGGTCGCGGACGGCGTCGAAGACCCGCTCGACCGCGGCTACTCGCCCCCCGACCGGCCGTGGGCCGTGGCGCGGCAGGGCGTCACCGCGAGCGAGGGCGCACGCGGGGAGACGCTCGAGCAGCGGCTCGCCGAAGAGCTTCCCGATGTGACCGTGCCGGACGGCGACGGCATCGGGGACACCTGGGACACCGACGGCGAAGCGCGCGACGAGGAGTGCGGCGCCGCCCGCGCGGGCCGCCTCATGGCCCCCGGTGAGGGGGCGCACGACAACGAGCAGGGCGACCTCATCGCGTACGACGTCGGGATCGACGGGGCGGCGGCATCGGCCGAGGAGGCCGCGGTGCACGTGATCGACGGGGACACGGGCCTCGAGTAGGGCCGGCCGGGTGCGCGTCGCACGGCCGCCGGCCCGCCCGTGCGCGGCCGGGCCCCGGGGTCCGCGCTTGCGCCGAGACGGAGAAGGATGGGTGAATGGGAATTCACCAGCCAGGTGAATTCCCATTCACCCATCCCTTTCCGCAGGAGCGCCCATGGAGCCCGCCCCGATATCCACCGGCGCGCCCCCTCCGTCCGCCGTCGCCCGCCTCCGTGCACGCCTCACCGTCCCGGTCCTCGCGTTCGGCGGCATCCTCATGGCCGTCATGCAGACCGTCGTCGTGCCCCTGCTGCCGGACCTGCCACGGCTGACCGGGGCATCGGCGGGCACCGTCTCCTGGACCGTCACCGCGACCCTCCTGACCGGCGCCGTGCTCACCCCCGTACTCGGCCGGGCCGGCGACATGTACGGCAAGCGCCGCGTCCTGCTGAGCGCACTGGCCCTCATGACCCTCGGGTCGGTGCTGTGCGCGACGACCTCCGACATCCGGGTCCTCATCGCCGCGCGCGCCCTGCAGGGCGCCGCAGCGGCCGTCGTACCGCTGTCGATCAGCATCCTGCGCGACGAACTGCCGCCGGAGCGCACCGGCTCGGCCGTCGCGCTGATGAGCTCCACGGTCGGTGTCGGAGCCGCGCTCGGGCTGCCGCTCGCCGCCCTCGTCGTCCAGTACGCCGACTGGCACACCATGTTCTGGGCGACGAGCGCCCTCGGCGCCGCCGGCCTCGCGCTCGCCTGGTGGGCCGTGCGCGAGTCGCCGCTGCGTTCCCCCGGGCGGTTCGACGTCCTCGGGGCGCTGGGACTCGCCGCCGCATTGGTGTGTCTGCTGCTCGCCGTCTCCCAGGGCGGCCAGTGGGGATGGGGCAGCCCCTGGGTGCTGGGCCTGTTCGCCGGTGCCCTCGTCGTCCTGCTCCTGTGGTGCCGCAGGGAACTGCGCACCGCCCGGCCCCTCGTCGACCTGCGCCTCGCTGCCGGGCCGCGGGTGGCCCTGCCGCACGTGGCCGCGCTGCTCGCCGGTTTCGCCTTCTACGCGAACTCCCTGGTCACCGCACAGCTCGTCCAGGCACCCGCCGCCACCGGCTACGGACTCGGCCTGTCCATCGTGGCGACCGGCCTGTGCCTGCTGCCCAACGGGCTCGTCATGCTGCTGCTCTCACCGGTCTCGGCCCGTATCTCCGCGGCGCACGGGGCCCGGATCACCCTCGCCGTCGGCGCCGTCGTCATCGCACTCGGCTACGCCGTGCGCATCGCGGACAGCCGCGCGCTGTGGGTGATCGTCGTCGGCGCGTGCGTCGTCTCGACGGGCACGACCCTCGCCTACTCGGCCCTGCCGACGCTCATCCTGCGCGCCGTCCCGCCCGGCCAGACCGCGTCCGCGAACGGTGTCAACGTCCTCATGCGCACCATCGGCCAGGCCGTGTGCAGCGCCGCCGTCGCCGCCGTGCTGGTCCACCACACCACCCGAGTCGACGGCGCCCCGGTGCCCACGCTCCACGGCTACCGGCTGGCGTTCGCGATGGCCGGTAGCGTCGCCCTCGTCGCCTGCGCCGCCGCACTCGCCGTCCCCGCGGACGCCGAGCGCCCGGGGCGCGACGGCGACCAGGACGCGGGCCCCGCTCAGGAGCGGGCCCTGGAGGGAGCGTGAGCGGGGTGAGCACCGTGACCGGCGGGACGGGCGGGGGCGGGGGAGACGGCGGGAGCGGCGCGCGCCGCGACGCCGTGGCGACGAGGGCGGCGATCCTGCGGGCCGCCCGCCATCTGCTGGCCCGGCACGCGCACGCCGACATCACGCTGAAGGCGGTGGCCGAACGCGCCGGAGTCAGTGCGCCGTTGATCCTGAAGTACTTCGGCAACAAGGACACGCTCTTCGCGCAGGTCATGTCCTTCGAGGCCGATGCGGACGCCGTACTCGCCGCACCGCTGGAGGAGCTGGGCCGGCACATGGCCGAGCACGTCCTGGTGAGCCAGACCGAGCAGGGAGCCGATCCGCTGCTGCGCATCGTGTTCGCGCCCCTGCACGGGGAACAGGGCGAGATCCTGCGTGCCAACTTCCGCGCCCAGGTGACCGACCGGCTGGCCGCACGTCTCGACGGGCCCGATGCAGGGGTCAGGGCCGAGCTCGCCGTCGGCATGCTTCTCGGGCTCGGCGTCATGTACGGCATCGCACGCGGCACCCATCTGCGCGCCGAACCCCTGTCCGCCGTCGTGGACCGGTACGCACCCGTGCTCCAGGCCTTCCTCACCCCGTGAGGAGGTGCGATGAGGATGCGCGGTGAGCACGGCCGCAGGAGCGGTCCGGGCGCCGCCGATTCGTCGCCGGCCGGCCGCGGGCCGGCGGGCGGCCGGGCGGGCCGTGGCCGCAGCGCGCCGCGGCCGGAGAAGAGCGCCGCGGCCGGCACGACCGGGCCGCCGAACGGCATGTGCTCCGCTCGGCTCACCTCTCCGCCATCAACCGCGCGTAGTTCTCCGGGTGGTCCCGCAGGAACTCGCGCAGCGTCCGGGCCCGCCCGCCCGTCAGCCGCGGTACGGCGTCCGACACCGCGGCCATCTCACCGGCGGCGATCGCCTCGTACGAGGTGACCCACCCCGTCACCTCCCACTCGGGCGCGCCGAACCTCTCCCGTGACGCATAGGCCTCGGCGCGTGTCTCGGGGACGTAGTCGACCGGCCGCCCGCAGAAGTGGCTCAGCTCGTCCGCCGCCTCCGCGAAGGTGAACGCCTCCGGCCCCGTGAGGTCGTAGGTACGGCCGTCGTGTCCGCTCTCGTCGAGGAGCACCGCCGCGGCCGAGTGCGCGACGTCCTCGTGCGCCACCGCGGCGATCCTGCCCTTGCCCGCCGGACCGCGCAGCACACCGTCGTCGCCGACCATGTGGGCGATCTCGGACATGTAGTGGTTGTCCCGGAGGAAGGTGAACCGCACTCCGGCCCCGCGGATGTGCTGCTCCGTGTGCCAGTGGTCGCGCGCGAAGGTGAACGTGGCACCCGGCGAGGCCCCGACGTACGACAGGTACACGATGCGCTCCACACCTGCCGTGATCGCCGCGTCCACCACCGTGTAGTGGTCGCGCACCCGGTCCGGGCCCTCGTGCGCCGACACCAGGAACAGGGTGTGGGCTCCGTTGACCGCACGGCGCACCGCCTCACCGTCGCCGTACGACGCGCCCGGGGCGCTCACCGCGCCCGGCAGCTCGGGCAGCCGCATCGGGTTCCGGCCGAGCAGCCGCTGCCTGGCGCCAGCCGTGGAGAGGCGGCGCGCGACGAGACCGCCGACACGGCCTCCGGCCCCGGTGACGGCGATGACGGGCTGGGACTGCATGCGGGCTCCTTATGCTGCGGGCTCTCCCATGCTTGCCCGGAGCAGGCCCGGGTGCGAGTTGGCACGTCCGACGGGCGAGCGCCGGAAAAACGGCACCCGATGGCTACCGAAAAGTAACTGCGGCTGTTTGGATGTGCGCCGACCACTCAACACCCCCCTCCGAAAACGGGAGTTCCTGTGCCGTACTCCGCGCTCCGCCGTATCAACGGCGCGGCCCTGGCCGCGACCGCCGCGCTGGCCGGGTTCACGCTCACGGCGCCCGCCGCCCACGCCGCCGAAGCGGCGCCCGCGCTGAAGGTGCTCACGTACAACACCTTTCTGATGAGCAAGAACCTGTACCCGAACTGGGGACAGGACCACCGGGCCGCGGAGATCCCCAAGGCGTCGTTCTTCCAGGGCAACGACGTCGTCGTCCTGCAGGAGGCCTTCGACAACTCCGCGTCCGACGCACTGAAGCGGAACGCCTCCGCGGCCTATCCCTACCAGACCCCCGTCGTGGGCCGCAGCACCTCCGGCTGGGACGCCACCGGCGGCTCGTACTCCTCCATGACCCCGGAGGACGGAGGGGTGACGCTGCTGAGCAAGTGGCCGATCCTCCACAAGGAGCAGTACGTCTACAAGGACGCCTGCGGCTCCGACTGGTGGTCGAACAAGGGCTTCGTGTACGCGGTCCTCGACGTGAACGGCACCAAGGTGCACATCCTCGGCACCCACGCGCAGTCGACCGACTCGGGCTGCGGGGCCGGGGAGGCTGCGGCCGACCGCAGCAAGCAGTTCAAGGCGATCGACGCGTTCCTCGATGCCAAGAACATTCCCGCGTCGGAAGAGGTCGTCGTCGCGGGCGACATGAACGTCGACTCGCGCAGCTCCGAGTACGCGTCCATGCTCGCCGACGCCGACCTGGTCGCCGCGGACGCGCGCACCGGGCACCCCTACTCCTTCGACACACAGGAGAACTCCATCGCCAACTACCGGTATCCGGACGACCCGCGGGAGGACCTGGACTACGTCCTCCACCGCGCGGGACACGCCCGGCCCGCCGGTTGGACCGACGAGGTCGTCAAGGAGCAGACGGCCCCCTGGACCGTGAGCAGCTGGGGCAAGAGCTACACGTACACCAACCTCTCCGACCACTATCCGCTGGTGGCCTCGGCCCGCTGACCGCCTCCTGTCCCAGTCCCCGCGGGCGGAGTGGTCCGCGCCCCGGACCCACGCACCGCGGACACCGTGGGGGCCGATGCCCTCGGCCCCCACGGCGCCCCGGGGCAACGGCCCTCCGGGCTCACCCGGCTGCCGCGTACCGCCGGACGTCGCGGGCCGCCGGCCCGGTGTGCAGGCGCTGCGGCCTGCGGACGCGCTCGGAGGCAGGACTGCTGTCGGCGCGCGGTCACCGGTCCCGAGGACCGGATCCCGCTGTGACGACACCCGATCGGACCTGCGCCGTCGGTTCGCCGTCCGCCACCGGGTCTGCGCGGGACCGCAGGGAGATTTCTCCGGGGCCCCGGGGGAGTCCGGCCCCGGGAGGGACGGCTGTCCGCGGCTCCGCCGCTGTGCCGCTGCACCCCGGCACCGTCCCTGCGCCAGTGCGCCACCGCGCCGCTGTACGCGACACCGTCACTGCGCCGTAGGTGCCACTGTCGGCGGCCATACGCCGGGGATGAGCACGCCGTAGGCGTAGGCGCGGGCGATCAGCTCCGTACGGTTGGCGGCGGACCAGCGCTGCGTGAGACGGCGCAGGTGGTAGGTGACGCCGTCGGTGGTCAGGCCGGTCTCCCGGGCGGCCCGGGCCGTGGTGGCGCCACCGGCGAGCAGCGCGAGGATGCGGGCCTCGGCGGGACTCGCCGCAGGAGCCGCGGCAGCGGGGCTCTCATGCGTGTCGAGCATGCGCAGCAGCACCAGCAGGGCGGGCTCGTCGTCGACGCTGTCGCTGACCGGCTCGACCGCCAACTCGCCGTGGCGCTCGGTGCCGTCGGCGGCCTGCCAGGACACGGAGATCGGATAGCGGGAGCGGCGGCGCAGCCGCAGCGCCTCACGGATGCGGCACACCTGTGCCGCCTCCACGGGCCGGAACATGTCGAGCATGTTCCGGCCCTGCAGGCGCCCCGGCGGGATGCCCCACTCGGTGGCCAGCGCCGGGTTCGCCAGCAGGATCGCACCGTGCGCGTCGCACAGCGCGATGGGCGCGGCGACCCGGTCGAACAGGAGCAGGGCCCGGTTGCGCCACACCACGGCGTCCGCCGGCGGCTCGTCCTGGTCGAACATCGGCGTCCCCTTTCCCTGAGGTTTCCCCGAGTCCGCCCCGCGGACCGTCTGCGGCACTCCGGGGCGCTGGACCCCGGACGGGACGGCAGCGCCCTGGCACGGCACCGTCCCCGCGGCAACCCCGGGGCGTCGTTCACCACTACACAATCATGTAGTCCCGCGGCGTGGGCGGCCGGGGCATCGGGACCAAGCTGGAGAGCAGTGACCTCCGTACAGCGAGGTCCCTACCAGGAAAGGCAGTTGCCGCGCCATGCCCCACACCGCGCTGCTCCCGGACGCCTCGGCCGTCGTTCCGCTGATCGACATCACCGCCACCGGACCGGGTCCCACCCCGCTCCAGCAGGCGATGGAACTCACCCGCCGCCACGGGTCCGCCTTCGTGCGCCGCCTCCACGGCCGCGACGCCCTCTTCGTGAGCGATCTGGACCTGGTCACCGAACTCGCCGACGAGACCCGGTTCGCCAAGCACGTCGGACCGGCCCTGGAGAACGTCCGCGAGTTCACCGCCGACGGCCTGTTCACCGCCTACAACGACGAACCCAACTGGGCCCGGGCCCATGACATCCTGATGCCCGCCTTCGCGCTCGGCTCCATGCGGACGTACCACCCGGTCATGCTGCGCGTGGCCCGCCGGCTCCTGGAGTCCTGGGACCGCGACGCCGCCGCCGGCCACCCCGTGGACGTGCCCGGGGACATGACCCGGATGACGCTCGACACCATCGGCCTCGCCGGCTTCGGCTACGACTTCGGGTCCTTCGGGAGCGCCGAGCCGCATCCCTTCGTCGAGTCCATGGTCCGCTGCCTGGAATGGAGCATGAAGCGGCTCAGCCGCACGCCCGGCGGGGACCACGCGGCCG
Organism: Streptomyces sp. NPDC002004; assembly: GCF_053593975.1. Lineage (NCBI taxonomy): Bacteria > Bacillati > Actinomycetota > Actinomycetes > Kitasatosporales > Streptomycetaceae > Streptomyces > Streptomyces sp. NPDC002004. The sequence goes on along the minus strand of NZ_JBSFDP010000023.1, from coordinate 70,977 downwards.
CGGACGCGGCCTTCCGCGCCGACGCCGGCTACCTGTCGCAGGTCGTCGACGAGGTCATCACGGCCCGCACCGACGCGGCGGACGCCGAAGGCCCCGCCGAGGACCTGCTCGGGCTGATGCTGACCGCCCGCCACCCCGACGGCAGCGCCCTCGACACCGCCAACATCCGCAACCAGGTCATCACGTTCCTCATCGCGGGCCACGAGACCACGTCGGGCGCCATGTCGTTCGCGCTGTACTACCTGGCGAAGCACCCCGTCGCGCTGGAGCTCGTACGGCGCGAGGTGGACGCGCTGTGGGGCGGCGCCGCCGACCCCGAGCCGACGTTCGAGGAGGTGGGCCGGCTCACGTACACCCGGCAGGTCCTCAACGAAGCGCTGAGGCTGTGGCCGACCGCCGCCGCCTTCAGCCGCCAGGCGCGCGAGGACACACTGCTCGGCGGGCGCATCCCGCTGAAGGCGGGGCAGGGCGTGACGGTGCTCACCCCGATGCTGCACCGGCAGCCCGTCTGGGGTGACAACCCCGGACTGTTCGACCCGTCCCGCTTCACCCCGGAGGCGGAGGCCGCGCGCTCGCCGCACGCCTTCAAGCCCTTCGGCACCGGCGAACGCGCTTGCATCGGGCGGCAGTTCGCGCTGCACGAGGCCACCATGCTGCTCGGTCTGATCGTGCACCGCTACCGGCTCAGCGACCACGCCGACTACCGGCTCACGGTCAAGGAGACCCTCACCCTGAAGCCCGACGGCTTCACGCTCGCGCTCGCCCCGCGCACCACCGGCGACCGGACGCACACCCCGCTGCCCGGCGCCGCCGCGCCCCTGTCCTCGGGCCGGAGCGCGAGCACCGACGCGCTGCCCGCCAGGGTCCGGCCCGGCACCGGCCTGCTGCTGCTCCACGGCAGCAACTACGGCACCTGCCGGGGCCTCGCCGAGCAACTCGCGGACGAGGCCGCCGCGCTGGGCTGCGACACCGCCGTCGCCCCGCTCGACTCCGGCACGGACGCTCTTCCCGCCGACCGTCCGGTCGTCGTCGTCGCGGCCTCCTACAACGGCCGCCCCACCGACGACGCCGCGGCCTTCGCTTCCTGGCTGCGCAACGCCCCCGACGGCACCGCCGCCGACGTCACCTACGCCGTCCTCGGCGTCGGCGACCGCAACTGGGCCGCCACCTACCAGCACGTGCCCACCTTCTTCGACGACCGCCTCGCCGAGCTCGGCGCGACCCGGCTCACCGACCGGGCCGCCGCCGACGCGTCCGGCGACATGGGCGGCACCGTACGGGACTTCACGGCCCGGCTGCGCACCGCCCTGCTCGAACGGTACGGCGACCCCGAGGCCACGGACGCCGCACACCCCGCGGACGCCGACGACACGTACGACGTGCGCGAGCTCACCGGCGGCCCGCTCGACGCCGTAGCCGCGCGCCACGGACTGGTGTCCATGAAGGTCACCGACGCGCACGACCTCACGGCTCCCGGGCACCCGCGGACGAAGCGGTTCCTGCGGGTGGAACTGCCCGAGGGCGGCGGCTATCGCACCGGCGACCACCTGACCGTGCTGCCGGTCAACGCCTCCGCGCTCGTCGAGCGGGCCGCCGCGGCGTTCGGCGTCGCACTCGACACCGTGCTGGACATCCGGGCGCGGCGCCCCCGCCGGGACGGCCCGGCCGTCGACCGGCCCCTGACCGTACGCGAACTGCTCAGGCATCACGTCGAGCTGGCGGACCGGCCGACCCCGCGGCAGGTGGCCCTGCTGGCCGCGGCCAACCCCTGCCCGCCGGAGCGGGCCGCGCTCGGCGCGCTCCCCGAGGACGACCCGCGCAGCCTCGTCGAACTCGTCGAGGACCACCCCGCCCTGCGCGGAGCGCTCGACTGGCAGCTGCTGCTCGGGCTGCTGCCGCCGCTGCGGCCCCGCCACTACTCGGTCTCCTCGTCGCCCTCCGTCCGGCCCGGCCACGTCGACCTGATGGTGTCGCTGCTGGAGGGCCCGGCCCGCTCGGGCCGTGGACGCTTCCGGGGCGCGGGTTCCGGCCACCTCGCCGCGGTGCGCCCGGGCGACACGGTCCTGGCGCGCGTCCAGCCGTGCCGCGAGGACTTCCGGATCGCCCATGACACCGACACCCCGGTGATCATGATCGGTGCGGGTACGGGTCTCGCCCCGTTCCGCGGCGCCGTCGCCGACCGCGGTGCGCTCGTCGCGGACGGCGCCGCGCTCGCCCCGGCGCTGCTGTACTTCGGCTGCGACCACCCCGACGGGGACTTCCTGCACGCCGCCGAGCTGCACGCCGCCGAAGCGGCCGGAGCGGTCCGGGTGCGCCCCGCGTTCAGCGACGCGCCCACGGACGGCGTGTCCTTCGTCCAGCACCGGATCGCGGCCGACGCGGACGAGGTCTGGGCGCTCCTCACGGACGGTGCCCGGGTGTACGTGTGCGGCGACGGCGCCCGCATGGCGCCCGGCGTACGGGACGCCTTCCGGACCCTCTTCCGGGACCGCACCCCGGGTGCCGACGCCGGGGCCGCCGAGACCTGGCTCAAGGAGCTGGTCGCGGAGGGGCGCTACGTGGAGGACGTCTACGCGGGCTGAGGACGACCCGGCCTCTTCGGAGGGTGAGAGCGGGGGCCACCGGGGTACCCGGAGCCCGGAACGGCACATACGCGCACGTGAGAAGGGAGCCGTGCCATGCGTATCGCTTTCCTGGTGGCCCCCGATGGTGTCGAACAGGTCGAGCTGACCGAGCCGTGGCGGGGCGTGCGGCAGATCGGCGGCCTGCCCGAACTGATCTCCACCACGTCCGGTCAGATCCGTGCGTTCCACCACCTGGATCCGGCCGGCGGCTTCCCCGTGGACCACGCCCTCGACGCCGTCCGCGTCGCCGAGTACGCCGGCCTGGTGCTGCCCGGCGGCGTCGCCAACCCCGACTTCCTGCGGATGGACAAGCGGGCCGTCGCCTTCACGAAGGGCTTTTTCGCCGCCGGGAAGCCCGTCGCCGCGATCTGCCACGCACCGTGGCTGCTCGTCGAGGCGGATGTCGTACGCGGCCGGACGCTCACCTCGTGGCCCAGCCTGCGCACCGACATCCGCAACGCGGGCGGCACCTGGGTCGACCAGGAGGTGGTGGTCGACCGGGACGGGCCGAACGCGCTGATCACCAGCCGCAGGCCGGCCGACCTGAAGACGTTCTGCGAGGCCGTGCTCGCCGAGTTCGCGTCGGTGCCCGCGACGGCGTAGGGGCGCCACGGCGTCGTGGCCGCAGGCGCAGGCACAGCGGGAGTGGCAGTGGGCCGCAGGGCGGCGCCTTCACCGTCCGGGCCCCGGGCCGTGTCCGGCCGACGCGGGCCCGGGCGGCAGCGGTGGATCAGCCCCGGTGGGCGCGGAGGGTCTCCAGGGCGCGGTCCGCGTGCGCGCTCATCCGGATCTCGCTGCGCACCACATCGAGCACCGTCCGGTCGGTGCCGATCACGAACGTGACCCGCTTCGTGGGTGCCAGCGAGAAGCCACGCTTCACGCCGAACCGGTCACGCACGGTCCCCTCCGGGTCGGAGAGCAGCGGGAAGCCGAACGAGTGGCGGTCGGCGAACTCCTGCTGCTTGTCCACGCCGTCAGCGCTGATGCCCACCGGCTGCGCCCCGACCGCGCGGAACTCCGCGGCGAGGTCGCGGAAGTGGCAGGCCTCGGCGGTGCAGCCGGGGGTCAGCGCGGCCGGGTAGAAGAACAGCACCACGGGGCCGTCCTGGAGCAGCCCCGACAGCGACCGCGGGGTCCCCGTCTCGTCGGGCAGTGTGAAGTCCTCGACCTTGTCACCGGCCTTCATCGTCCGGCCCCTCTCCGCCGTGCGGCACTCCGCGTCCGCGGGTCCGCGACTCCTGATCGATCCCCTGATCGGTCTGCGGCGGATATTACTCGACGGTAAAACGGTGGTGCGCCGTGGTCCCGCCGGGCTCCTCACACCCCCGCACGTGACCAGGCCAGCAGCTCATCGGCCGCCCAGGTGTTGACGACGCGTTCGGCGGGCACCTCGCACTCCTCGGCCCGGGCGCAGCCGATAGCCTGCCAGTCGAGCTGGCCGGGTGCGTGCGCGTCCGTGTCGACGGCGAAGAGGGTGCCCGCCGCGACCGCCCTGCGCAGCAGGCGCCGGGGCGGGTCCAGCCGCTCGGGGCGGCTGTTGATCTCCACGGCGGTGTCCGAATCGGCGCAGGCGGCGAACACCGCGTCGGCGTCGAACGCGGACTCGGGCCGCCGCCCCCGTTCCCCGGTCACCAGCCGGCCCGTGCAGTGGCCGAGCACATTGGCCCGCGGATGCCGCACCGCGTTGATCATGCGCCGGGTCATGCTCGACGCGTCCATGGCCAGCTTGGAGTGCACCGACACGACCACCACGTCGAGCCGGTCCAGCAGCTCCGGCTCCTGGTCGAGGGAGCCGTCGTCGAGGATGTCGCACTCGATACCGGTGAGCAGCCGGAACGGCGCCCACCCGGCGTTGAGTTCGGCGATCACGTCCAGCTGGCGGCGCAACCGCTCCGGGGACAGACCGTTGGCGACGGTCAGCCGGGGAGAGTGGTCGGTGAGCACCGCCCACTCGTGGCCCAGACGCGCCGCGGTCCGCCCCATCACCTCGATGGGGCTGCCGCCGTCGGACCAGTCGGAGTGCAGATGGCAGTCACCGCGCAGCAGGGCCCGCAGCCGCTCGCCGCCCTCGGCCGGGGGCCCGCCGGCCTCCTTCTCGAGCCCTTCCAGATAGGCCGGGACCCGGCCGGCCAGGGCCTCCCGCACGACCTGCCCCGTCTTCGGGCCGACGCCCTTCACATCGGCCCACGAGCCCGCGGCGGCGCGTCGTGAGACCTCCTCCGCGTCCATCGCCTCGATCACTGCCGCGGCCGTGCGGAAGGCCCGCACCCGGTAGGTGGGCGCCATGCTCCGTTCCAGCAGGAACGCGATCCTGTCGAGTGCCTCGACGGGTTCCACCGCGGCCACCTCCTGCGGGACTTGACGGGCACGACGGGGTGCGTGCAACGCCTCCAGCGTCGCGCAGGCGGCGACGGGCCGCATGGCGGACGGTGTGTCCGTGGTACGGGACGGGCGGGCCCGGCCGTTACAGCGGGAGCGTGCACACCGCCATGGGCGCCGCGAACGGCTTGCCCGCGAGCCGCAGTTCACCGCTGACGCGGTCGACGTGGAACACACTGACCGTGCCCGACTTCTGGTTCGCCGCGAACAGCAGCTGCTGCGAGGGCGAGAACGCGATGTGGCGGGGGAAGTCGCCGCCCACTGGCACCGTGTCGAGCAGGCGCAGCCGAGCCCCGCCCGCCTCGACGGCGTACCGGGACAGACTGTTGTGACCGCGGTTGGCGAGATAGGCGAACCGGCCGTCGCGGGTGACGAGCAGCTGCGCCGGATAGTTCGTCCCGGGCCCCGCCCCTGCACCCGTCGGCTGCGGCGCACCGGGTGTGAGGCGGCCGGTCGACGGCTCGTAGGCGCAGACGACGACGGTGTCGTCCACCTCGTCGGCGAGGTAGGCGAAGCGCCCGGACGGGTGAAAGGTGAGGTGGCGCGGCCCGGATCCGGGCCGCAGCCGTGCGCGCGAGACCGGGGCGAGCCGGCCCGTTCCCGTGTCGAGGCGGTAGGTGTACACGGTGTCGGTGCCGAGGTCGACGGCGAGGACGTGGCCGCCGTCCGGTGCGGTGACGATCTGGTGGGCGTGCGGGCCGTCCTGTCCGGGGCCGGGCGGCGGTTCCGAGTGCGTCACGACGTCCGTTCGGCCGCCCGGCGCCCCCGAGCCGCCGATGGGGTGCACGGCGACGCTTCCGGAGAGGTAGTTCGCGCTGAGGAGCCAGCGGCCGCTCGGGTGCACGGACAGATGGCACGGGCCGTCGCCCCCGGTGTCCTCGCTCCCCAGTACCCGCGGCCGCCCCGGTCCCGCGACGGACACGGCGGTCACGGCGCCGGGTGAGCGCTCGTCGACGGCGTAGAGCGTGCGCCCGTCCGGGTGTACCGCGAGGAACGACGGATCCGCCACCCCGGGAAGCGTTCCGGCGCCCGTGATCCGCCCGGTGGCCTCGTCGTACGCGGCGAGCCCGATCCCGCTGCCGCCGCCGTCGACGGAGGTGTAGGTGCCGAGGTACAGGCGCCTGGGGCGGTGCGGATCCCCGGCGTGCCCACGGGGAGGCGTTGCCGTGTCCTCGCCGGGCCGGGAGACGGGCGCGGGAGCCTGCCCCGCGGACGGCCCGATCACCGCACCCGCGGCCACCGCGAACGCCCCGCCGAGCAGCCCGCGCCGCCCCGGCTGCCGCCTCGGCGCCCCGTCCGGACCGGCTCCAGCCCCGGACCGGGGCTCGCCCGCGTCCGCCTCCGCTTCCGGGCTGACCCCTCCCGGGCCGGCTCCCGTGCGGGTTCCGTCTCCTGCGCGCGTCTCGTGCGGACCGGCACCCCTGCTCATCCGCCGCATCCGGGTCGCTGTAGTGGCCGCACCACGGGCACCTCGTCCAGCGTGATCCCGAAGTGCTTGTCGTAGGCGGCGAGGACTTCGGCGTCGGTGGTCAGTTCCGTCTGCTCGCGACGTCCGTCGGCGGCGGTGGTGGTGAGGGTGTGTCCGCTGAGCGTGATGCGGCCGGCTCCGGTGAGCCGGGAGCAGACCAGGGAGCGGGTGAAGTGCGAGTCGGGGGAGGTGCGGTGGTACCAGGCGCCCACCGTGAAGTCGCCCAGTTCTCGGGGGCGTCGGTCGAGCAGATACTCCGGAGCACCGTCCTTGATCACGTCCAGGTCGCCGTGCGGTGCGTCCGTGATCCGGAAGGTGCCGCCGGGGTCGGCCTGGTCACCGCGCTCGTCGAAGGCGAGCGGAGCGTGGCTGTGGGCGCCGAACCCGACGTCGGCGAGCCAGAGCCCGCCGTCCTCGGTGCGGACCCGCAGCGCCATGTGGTCGTACGGAATCCCGGGGCGGCCCTCCGCTCCGTACACCCGGGCCTGGAGCAGGGTCACCTCGAAGCCGAGGGCGGTCAGCAGCGCAGCGAACGCGCCGTTGAGCTCGTAGCAGAAGCCGCCGCGCCGGTCGTCGACCACCTTGGCGACCAGCGCCTCCTCGGTGAGCACGATGTCCTGGCCCAGGTGGATGGACAGGTTCTCGAACGGCACGGCCCGCAGATGGGCGAGATGCAGCTGCCGCAGCGCCTCAGCGGTCGCTGCGGGGGGTCGTTCGACGTCGATGCGGCGCAGGTAGGCCTCGGCCCTGGCGATGTCCATGTGCCCAGTGTGACGGGGGCGCGGTACGGGACGGCGACGATCTTCGGGATTTTCCGTGACCTCGGGTTTCTCCGTGCCGTCCCGCGCGGATCCGGCCGCCCGGAGCCGCCTCCTGCCCCGCGCCGCCGCGTCAGCCCGCGATCGCCTCGTACAGGGACCAGACGGCCAGCCCCAGCATGCACAGGCCGCCGACCCGCTGGACGGTCTTCAACGGGACGCGCTTGGCGATGAAGCGGCCGACGACGAGGGCGAGCGCCGACACGGTCATGAGCGCGGCGGCGGACCCGATCGCCGTGGATGCGATGCCGTTGGTGGCGGCGAGGTTGGCCGTGGTGATCTGCGTCAGGTCACCCCACTCGCTGATGAACACGGCCATGAACGCGGTGGTGTAGACGGGCCAGAAGCCCGTGACGGTCCTGCCCCCGGCCTCGTCCTCGCCGTCGGCGTCCCCGCCGCGCAGCAGCATGAACGCGCCGAACGCGAACAGCGCCGCCGAGATCACCTTCACGGTCCAGTGCGGAAGCAGTCCGATGAGGCCGCCGGCGCCGACGGCGATCGCCACGTGCACGAGGAACGCCGTGGAGGTGCCGAACCAGACGTAGAGGGGTCGCATCCTGGTGCCCATGGCGAGCGACGCGAACATCGTCTTGTCGGGGAGCTCGGCGAGAAAGATCAGCCCGAAGGCGGTGAGGATCGCCAGGGGGTCGAGAGTCATCCGGGTGGCTTGCTTTCTGTGAGGGCCGGACCCAGAGGTCCGTACGCGCCCGGAGAGGCGAGGAGAGGACCACTCGGCCCGGCACGACGGTGACGCCCACGGATGTACGGGTCCACGTCACCGACGTGTACGCCGCCGCCTGCGGGCGCGTCATACCTGGCCGAAGGTCTCGTCCACCACCGCAGCCGTTCCCGGAACGGCTGCCGTGGCCCGGTGGCCGGGTCACCCATCGGATGGTGGGTGGCCAGTGTGTCGACCGACCGGTGTTTCGGGACTACTCCCCTTCGCAGCCACCCATGGTAGCAAGAGGCCTTCCGCGGCCGTCCGGGCGTGCTGCCGGACCGCACGGACCCGCACACAGGGTGAGGGGGTGCTCGCCGGGAGTGTGCCGGGCGGGAGGGCGCACGGAGCGCAGGTGCGGCAGGTGCGGCCGCGGGGAGGAGCCCGGTGCCGCCGTAGGATCGAGGCGGGTCTGCGCCGCACAGGCCCGTCGAACCATCGGGAGGCACTCTTGGCGCACTCGTCTCCGGCAGCTCCCCAGGGAGGGGCCCGCGTTCTGGCGGCCCTGGACGCCCGCCTCGCCGCGGCGCCCGAGGACCTCGGCGGTGCGCTGTGGCGGCTGAGCGAGGACCGCAGACAGCTCGATGCGAACCTGATCCGGCTGCCGCCCGGCGCGTCCGTGGACCCGCACGTGGAACCCGACCTGGACGTCGTCCTCGTCGTCGTGGACGGCGACGGGTACCTCGACGGAGGGGCGGCCCGGGAGCCGCTGAGCCCCGGATCCCTGGCGTGGCTGCCGCAGGGATCGCGGCGCGGGCTGCTCGCCGGGCCCGAGGGGCTGGCGTATCTGACGGTGCATCGGCGACGCCCCGGTCTGCGGATCGGCGGCCGTGCCGTCGAGCAGGAGGGGGGCGAACCGGCCTGTGCTCTGCCCCGCGTCTGCCCGGAGTGCGGGCACCTCGGGGGCGAGCCGGGAGCGAGGTACTGCGGCTGGTGCGGCACGGAGTTCGCCGGCGCGGGCTACTGAGCCGACGGGCGGGGCGCGGGCCCCGCCCGTGACCCCCGGACGGCCGTCCGGTCATGACCCGGGAGGTAATCGACCGTCCCCCGGACTTCTCGGCAGCATGAGGGCACACCACCTCAGCAGCAACGTCCGGGGAGACGACATGCCGTACTTCGACACGACCACCGACGGAACCCGCCTGCACTACATCGACTACGGACCGGCCGACGGTCAGGTCGTCGTCTTCGTCAACAGCGCCTTCTTCGGTACGGAGATGTGGGAGTTCCAGATGCTCCCGCTGGCCCAGGAGGGGTACCGCTGCATCGGGCTGGACCGCCGGGGTCACGGTCGCTCCGACGACGTGTGGCACGGCTTCGACCTGGACACCCTCGCCGGCGACCTGCACGCCCTGCTCGTCCACCTCGATCTGCGCGAGGTCACGCTCGTCGGCCACTCGATCGGCACCGCGGAGATCGTCCGCTGTCTGAGCAGGCACGGCAGTGACCGGGTGACGCGGGTCGCGATCATTGCGGGAATGGTTCCCGGACCGGCCCGTTCGGAGGGCCATCCGGACGGTGTGGACCCCTCCGTGATCGCAGCGGGGAACGAGGAGTTCGGCCGCGACCGCTCGGCGTTCTTCTCCGAGGGTGCGGCGGCGTTCTTCGCCCTCGACCTGCCAGGCAACCACGTCTCGGACCCCTACGTGCAGTACCTCGTCAGGCGCTGCCACGGTGCGACGGCCCGGGCCGCCACGGCGCTCCAGGACCTTCTGGTCACCCTGGACATGGTTCCCGAACTGCGGCGGCTCGATGTTCCGGTGCTCGTCGTGCACGGCACGCACGACGTCTCGGCTCCGATCGACCTGACCGGCCGCCGCACCGCGGAACTCGTGCCCGACGGCACCCTGAGGGTCTACGAGAACGCAGGGCACGGGCTGTTCGTCACCCATGCGGAACAACTCACTGCCGATTTGCGGAAATTCGCGGCAGGGAATGACGCCGAAGGCGTGTGAAGGGGGTGCGTGCGCGGCGGGTGCGGGCCCGTCCGTATACGAACGGGACCCCCTCAATCGGAAGGTTTCAAGCCGTTTGCGGGGCGACCGGAATTCGGCCAGGCGGCATGTGCCCCACCCTCGCACACGCTTGTTTCCAGGGCGGACGCGTTCGAATTCCGTTACTTCACGCCACTGGTTCAATACCCAAGGTTACCGAAACACGTGGGGTCGATGTGTGTTTCCGGTGCGGACTCGGCAGACTCGCGCTCGCCGATCCGGCACACACCTGAGCGGAAGGATGCACACAATGCCGAAAGCCGCCCGCTGGGCCGCTGCCCTCACCCTCGTCGCAGCAGCCGCCAGCGGTCCTCTCAGCGGCACCGCGAACGCCGCGCCCCACCCCGGGCCGGCCGCGCTCTACGCCCCCTCGTCCCTGGTCCTCACCGTGGGCCACGGGGAGACGGCGGCCTCTGCGACTCCCGAACGCGCGGTCACCCTCACCTGTTCGCCGACCGCATCGGGCACCCACCCCGCAGCCAAGGACGCCTGTGCCGAACTGATCGGCGTCAACGGCGACCTGGACGCGCTCGCTACCGGAAGCGGGGGCCTGTGCACCCGTCAGTACGCCCCGGTCGTGGTGACCGTGCAGGGCGTGTGGAGGGGAACGCGCGTCACCTACGAGCGCACCTTCGCGAACGACTGCATCAAGGACTCCTTCAACTCCGTTCTCTACTCCTTCTGAGGAACTTCTCCTTCTGAGGGGCCGACACCGTCCTTCGGAGGGGTCCGAGACGGCCGACGGACTTCAGGTCACTCCACGCCGACGTCCTGAAGTCCTGAGGTCCCGTGGGGGAAGCGGTGGCCCTCGTCATCACGCGGGGGGTCACCCATCGACCGGCCGGGCGCCTTGGGCACGCCCGGCCGGTCGCTTTTTCATGCACTCCTTCTCCCTGGATTCTTCCCTGCCCTCCCTCCCTTCCATGCCTGTTGTGCCGCCGGAGTCATCGCGGGTGGGGAGACTGGGCGGCATGACCAAGCTGCGCACAGGACTTCTCGGTACCGGCCCCTGGGCCGCCGGCACCCAGGCCCCCGCACTCGCCGCCCACCCCGACGTCGAGTTCACCGGCGTGTGGGGGCGCCGCCCGGAGGCGGCCGCGGCGCTCGCGGCGGCCCACGGCGTGACCGCGTACGACGACGCGGACGCCCTCATCGAGGCGAGCGACGCCGTCGCGTTCGCCCTGCCGCCGGATGTGCAGGCGCCGCTCGCGGCCCGGGCGGCCGCGGCGGGACGGCATCTGCTGCTGGACAAGCCCGTGGCGACGACCGTCGCCGCCGCACGCGAGATCGTGACGGCCGCCGAGCGGACGGGCGTCGCGTCGATCGTCTTCTGCACGCTCCGGTTCGCCGCGGTCACGGCGCCCTGGGTCGCGGAGCAGGCCGCGGCGGGCGGCTGGCTCACGGCCCACGCCCAGTGGCTCGGCTCCCTCTACGCGGCGGACTCCACGAGTCCGTACGCGGCTTCGCCCTGGCGGGGCGAGAAGGGCGGGCTGTGGGACGTCGGCCCGCATGCCCTGTCCGTCCTGCTGCCGGTGCTCGGTGATGTCACCGCCGTGACGGCACTGCGCGGCCCGGCGGACACCGTGCACCTGGTGCTGCGGCACACGTCAGGGGCGTCGAGCACGGCCACCCTCGGCCTGAGCGCGCCGCGGGCGGCGGCCGGTGCGTCGGTCGAACTGGCGGGGGAGCGGGGAAGGGTGGTCATGCCCGTGGGCGGTGACGCCGTCGGTGCGTTCCGGTCCGCGGTCGACGCGCTGGCAGGGGCGGTACGGGCCGGGGACGCGCACGCCTGCGACGCGCGGTTCGGACTGCGCGTCACGGAGATCCTCGCCGAGGCCGAGGAGCGTCTGGCGTGACCGGCCCGCCCCGTAGCCGTTTCGTCCAGGACCGGTACCGGCGGTGATCAACGCCCGGCTTCGAGCCCGTCGCCCGCGGCCCCCGAGGTCGCGGACCAGCGCACCAGGCTGCCGGCGACGGTGTCGGCGAAGGCTCTGGCGAGCGGGGACAACGCGTCCCAGCGGCGTACGGCCCAGCCGACCGGCAGCGGTGGCAGCGCCGGAATGGGCAGCAGGCGCAGCGGCCCGCCGCCGGATGCCGGCCGGCCGGGCAGGTCGGGTACGACGGTGTGGCCCAGGCCGAGTTCGGCGAGCAGCATGGCGGTGTCCCAGTCGGCGACGCTCGTGTCCGAGTCGGCGCGGATGCCCAGGTCGACGAAGGCCGTCTCCAGATGGGCGCCGGACGTGGAGTTCGGGGGCAGTCGCACGAGGCGGATGTCCATGAGGTCGGACACCTCGATGTGCGCCCGGTCGGCGAGCGGGTCGTCGGCCCGTACGGCCAGCACCCAGGGCAGCTCGACGACGGTGCGTTGTTCGATGCCGCGCACCGGGCCGCCGATGGTGATCCAGGCCAGGTCCGGGTCGCCCGCGAGGAGTGAGTCGAGACAGCTGCGGCTCGAGGCCTCGGTCCGGAACTCGAGGCTCACCCCGGGGTACCGGCGGCGGAAGGACACGATCGCCTCGGCCATGAAGTGCCGCACGGTCGTCCCGCCGGTCGCGATCCGCACCGAGCCGCTCTCGCCGCTCTCCAGATCCCCGAGCCGGCGCAGCGCACAGTCGAGCCCCGCGATCCCCTCGGCGGCGGCATCGCACAGGATGCGCCCCGCCGCGGTGGGCACGACGCCGCGCGGCTGGCGCTCCAGCAGGCTCATGCCGGTCTCCCGCTCCAGCCGCTTCACGTGCTGGCTCACGGCCGACTGCGTGCAGGACAGTTCCCGGGCCACGGCGCTGAGGCTGCCCGCCCGGCACACGGCGACGAACACCCGCAGGTCGTCAAGGGTCACAAGGATCCAAGCTACACCTTGGGTCGGGCGAGAAATCCCCAGGATTGACTGGGGTGTTCATCCGGCTCGATGATCGTCGCAGGGCCCAGGCGGCAACCCGTCCGGCACCTTCGCGAGGATCCGGACCGGGCGAAGGCGGCGGACGGGTGCCGACCGCACCCCCACCGAAAGGACATGGACGCCGTGCCTGTTCCCCCTGATGCGACCGACCGGGCCGTCGCCGTCCTGCGCGGACTCGGCGCCGAGGACATCACCCATCCCGGCGGCACGCTGCTCACCCACCTCCTGCGTGTACAGGACCTGCTCGGCACCTGGAAGGCGCGTCCCGCCCTCCGGCTCGCGGGCCTGTGCCACGCGTTCTACGGCACCGACGGCTTCCCCACGGCGCTGCTGTCGCTCGACCGCCGTGCGGAACTCGCCGCGCTGGTCGGCGCCGAGGCCGAAGCCCTCGTGTACCTCTACGCCTCGTGCGACCGCGCGGCCACCTACCCGTCGCTCACCCGGGCCGACGTGGTCTTCCACGACCGGTTCACCGGCCGCACGCACAGTCCGGCACCGCAGCAGTGCCGGGACTTCGCGGAGCTGACCGCCGCCAACGAACTCGACCTGGCCCGCACCGACCCCGCCTTCCGCGAGAAGTGGGGTGCGGAGCTGCTCGCCCTGTTCACCCGCCTCCGGGAGCTGCTCACCTCCGACGCGCGGCTCGCCTGTCACACGGTGCTCGCCGCACCGCCGCACCCGCCTCCCCGCGCATGAACGGGGCACACCGGTCCGTATCCGCCCACCGGCCTCCGGTCGCACCGTGGTTGATCGGCCGGCGCGCGAGGGTGGTACGGCCGGGCGCCCTGGGCACGCCCGGCCGGTCGTGTGCGGTGGCGACAGCGACCACGGCGACCACGGCTGCCATCCTCGTCCGACGGTGTCTCAGGCGAGCGGACCCGTCTGTCAGCTGTCGGCAGGGGTGGAGTAGAAGACGGACTTCTGCTGCTTCGTGCGGTGCACATGTCCCTTGGCGACCAGGGCCTCGAGGGTGTTGCGGACCACGGTGGGCTGGATCCTGCGCTCGGGGTGGGCCTCGGTGAGTGCGGAGGTCACTTCGGCCGCGGACCGCGGTTCGGACTGGCCGCCGAGGACACCGCTGACCAGCTCGCGCAGGGTGGGGGTGCCGGCGGAGCGGGGCCGGGGGGCGCGGCCCTCAGGTGCTTCCGGCTTCTTGGCCCTGGCCGCCTTGCTCCTGCCCTTGGTGGTCCTGGTGCCGTTGGCCTCCTGCGGCTTGCGGGCCTTGGGCAGTGCGGCCGCGGACTCGGAGGCGGAGGAGGTGGCGGTGTCCGTGGCCTCCGCCTCGGTGCTGCCCTGAGCGGTGTCCTCGGTCCTGCTCGCCGCGGTGCCCTCGGACTGGGCGACGGTCTCGGTCGTGGCCTCCGACCGATCCCCGGCCGGGGCTTCACCGGTGAGGGCCTGCCGCATGCTCTCCAGCAGTGCATGGTCGTGCCGCAGTGTCCGCAGCTGTTCCTGAAGGGCGATCAGCTCGGCGCCGATGCGTTCCTGATCCTTCGCGTTGCGCTCCAGATCGGTGGTGACCTGGGAGACGTACTGCGATTTGAGGTTGGTGGTGTCGGGGAGGTCGTTGTCCGGCATGGCAACTCTCTTTCACGTCCGCGTGGTGCGTATGGGTGGTTGGTGCCGGATCGTACTCACATCGAGCGGCGGCCGCCTCACCTCAGCACTTTCCCTGTTGTTCACCGCAACCGGAAGTACTCCCATCGAGTGGAGTCTCACCCTCCAGTTGAGGGTGAGACAAAGCGTCACCGAGGAGGCGAAGGATCGGACCGTACCGCTCGCGGGGTGAATCCGATACCGAATGGGTGCGATGGGCGGCCCGGGCGCCGGTGTTTCCGGAATCGTGGTGCGCATGCGGCCGGGTCCGGCCCCCGGCGGTGCATGTGCCGGCGGGCGTGGCACACACCTCGGTCCCCGGCCCGGAGCGATCCCCAGAGAGGCAGGGCACACCCACGATGCTCACCACCGACTTCACGACCGGCTCACCCAACTGGATCGACCTAGGCAGCCCGGACCCCAAGACGGCTGCCACCTTCTACGGCAATGTCTTCGGCTGGTCGTTCCAGTCGGCGGGCCCCGACGCCGGTGGCTACGGCTTCTTCCAGAAGGACGGCGAGACGGTCGCCGCGGTCGGTCCGCTCACGGAGGAGGGAGCGACGTCGGCCTGGACCGTGTACTTCCAGACCCCCGACGCGAACGCCACCGCCGAGGCCGTCCAGAAGGGCGGCGGAAGCGTGCGGCTCGAGCCCATGGACGTGATGGAGGCCGGACGCATGGCCTGCTTCACGGACCCGGGCGGCGCGGACTTCGCGGTCTGGCAGCCCGCGGCGGTGCGAGGCCTCGGGAAGGCGTCGGAGTCCAACGCGCTGGTGTGGGCCGAACTGCACAGCAAGGACCCCGCCGCGGCCATGTCCTTCTACCGCTCCCTGTTCGGCTGGCGCTCCCAGGTCATGGAGATGCCCGGGATGAGCTACACCGTGCTCTCCACGGCCGAGGGCGACCAGGAGGACGCGAGCTTCGGCGGGCTCGTCGGGCTCCAGGACCCGGCGGAGAAGACGCGCTGGATGCCGTACTTCGCGGTCGACGACGCCGACGACATCGCCGCCAAGGCGCAGAGCGGTGGTGGCACCGTCCTGATGCCCGCGTCCGACGTCCCCGACGTCGGCAGGATCGCCTGGCTCGCCGACCCCTTCGGAGCCCCCTTCGCCGTCCTCAAGCCCGAGCCGCGTCGGCCCGCGGCCTGAGCGCGGTCACCCGCCGAAGAGCTGCGTCCAGTACGTCCCCGCCCGGCCACCCCCGGCGAGGCCGATGCCCACATGGGTGAAGCCGCGGCCGAGGATGTTGGCCCGGTGGCCGGGGCTGTTCAACCAGCCCTCGACGACCTCGGCGGGGGAGCGCTGGCCGCAGGCGATGTTCTCGCCGACCGTGCGGTGCCCGCTGCCCGCCCCGGCGGCCCGGTCCCAGGGTTCACCGCCCTCGGGCGAGGTGTGTGCGTAGAAGTCGCGCGCCACCATGTCCGAACTGTGGCCCTGGGCCGCCGTGGTGAGCAGGGGATCGGCGGTCAGGGGCCGCAGCCCGGCGGCGGCTCGCGCGGCGTTGGTGAGGGTGACCACCTCGGCGCGGGTGCCGGCCAGTCCCCGCGCGGTGAGGGGCACCGTCCACACGGCCGTCCAGTACATCCCGCCCCGCCCGGACCCGTGCCCGTGAGGGCCGCCCCCGCTCGCGCAGGCCACCCCGACATGCGCGAACGCGGGATCCCGCAGAGTGTGCGCCGCATCCTCCGAGGACAGGCAGTACTCCACGAACCCGTCATGGGTGCGTGGGCCGGAGACGAGGTGTTCGCCGACCGTGAGGTAGGTGTAGCCGCCGGCGGTGATGCGCTGGAACACCGAGGTCCCGTCCGGCCCTTCGGGCCCGAGCCGGTCCTGTCCGGCCATGGCGTCGGCGTGGGCCTGTGCGGCGGTCATCAGCCGCGGATCCGGCGCGACGGGCGGGGAACCCGCCGCACGGCGAGCGGCGTTGACCAGGCGTACGAAGCCGTCCGCGGGGACCGTCCCGGGAGGGGACGGCACGACGCTCGCTCCGGGCGCCGTCGACACCGTCCGAGCCGCCCGGGCCTGCGGCGGCGCCGTGGGGCCGGGCCGGACGGCGTCCTCCTGCACCTCGACACCGAAGTCCCGCGCCACACCCGCCAGCCCGTCGGCGTACCCCTGGCCCAGCGCCCGTATCTTCCACAGCGGTCCACGACGGTAGATCTCGGCGAGCAGCAGCGCCGTCTCCCGCTGGGGGCGGGGCGGCGTGAAGCGGGCCAGCGGCCGTCCGTCACGGCCGGAGTCGACGTGCAGGACGGGCGCGGGCAGCCGCCCCGGCGGTGTCCCGGGCTGCGCGGGGCTGACCACCACCGTGACCCGGGCCGCCCCGGCGCGCAGCGCGGCCGGGTCCACGTCGAGCACCCTGCCCCGCAGCCGCACACCGGGCGCCGCGGGCTGGTTGTAGAACACGAAGTCGCCGTCCGACCGCACCTTTCCGCCGTCGTCCGTGATCAGTGCCGAGACGTCGAAGGGCCCGCCGACCCGGATGGTGAGCACCCCCTCCGGAAGAGGCAGATTGCCCCCCGGAACCAACTCGCTCATCGGCACACCCCCGTACACCCGACCGGTCCGGCCATCCGCCCATCACAACGTCCCGGCACCCCGGCGGAGTTCCGGACGGGCCCGTACGGCGTAGCGGCGGGGACCGTCGGTGATGTCGCCCGGCGAGCCGGGCGCCGTGCGGGGGATAGTCGTCGCCAGTGGGTACAGCGTGGCCGTGCCCGGGCGGAGAGGACGGACGAGCATGCACGCGATCCTGCACGCACTGTCCATCACCGGGGCGATGACCTGGGAGATCACCTGGGCGTTGATCCTCGGGTTCGCGCTGTCGGCGGTGGTCCAGGCGGTGGTGCGCCGGGCGACCGTCGTACGGATGCTGGGGGACGACCGGCCCCGCACCCTCGCGGTCGCCATGGGACTCGGGGCGGCGTCCTCGTCGTGTTCGTACGCCGCCGTGGCGCTGGCGCGCTCCCTCTTCCGCAAGGGGGCCGACTTCACCGCTGCCATGGCCTTCGAGATCGCCTCGACGAACCTCGTGATCGAACTCGGCGTGATCCTGGCGCTGCTGATGGGCTGGCAGTTCACCCTCGCCGAGTTCGTGGGCGGCCCGGTGATGATCGCCCTGGTGGCGGTGTTCTTCCGGACCGTGCTGCGCGGGAGCGTGCTGAGGGAGGCGCGCGAGCAGGCGGACCGCGGCCTCGCCGGCTCCATGGAGGGGCACGCGGCGATGGACATGTCGGTGCGGCGCGAGGGGACCTTCGCCCGGCGCCTGTTCTCCCCCGAGGGGTTCACCTCCGTGTCCCACGTGTTCGTCATGGAGTGGGCGGCGATCCTCCGGGACCTGGTGGCGGGGCTGCTCATCGCGGGCGCCATCGCCGCCTGGGTGCCCGACGCCTTCTGGCAGGGCCTGTTCCTCGAGGGCCACCCGCTGGCCGCCAAGGTCATCGGACCGCTGCTGGGACCGCTCGTGGCGATCGCCTCGTTCGTGTGCTCCATCGGCAACGTGCCGCTGGCGGTGGTGCTGTGGAAGGGCGGCATCAGCTTCGGCGGTGTGGTCGCCTTCATCTTCGCCGACCTGCTGATCCTGCCGATCCTCAACATCTACCGGAAGTACTACGGCCCCCGGATGGCCGTCCGTATCCTCGTCGTCTTCTACGCCGCGATGGCACTCGCCGGATACGTCGTCGAGATCGTCTTCGGTGCCCTCGGCCTCATCCCCGACCAGCAGCAGGCACGCATCCCCATGGAGGGCGTGACCCTGAACTACACGACCTGGCTGAACATCGCCTTCCTGCTGCTCGCAGCCACGCTGGTCTGGCGGTTCCTGCGCACCGGCGGCCGCACGATGCTCCGGATGATGGGCGGCGCACCGCAGGCACAGGAGGGATAGGCACGCACGCCGGGCTCATCCGCCCGCGGCGAGGCGTTCCAGCAGCTCCGGCAGACCGGCGAAGGAGTCGAGCACGTGATCGGGGTGCCCGCTCGCGGACTCCAGCGTCCCTGGCCGGTACTTGCCCGTCCTGACGAGCACGCCGGTGATCCCGCTGCGCTGTGCGGCGAGGACGTCGGACTCCACGTCGTCGCCGATCATCACGGCGTCCGCGGGGGGCGCGCCCAGCCGGGCGAGGGCGGTCGCGAAGAACGCGGGGGACGGCTTGCCCGTGATCTCGGCCTCGACACCGGCCGCGCGTTCCAGACCGAGGAGGAACGCGCCGACGTCCAGTTGGAGGCCGTCCTCGGTGCGCCAGTTCAGGTTGCGGTGCATGGCGACGAGGCGGGCGCCGTGCTGGAGGTGGGCGTAGAGGAGGTTGAGCGCCCGGTAGTCGAACTCCGGTCCGGCGCCGCCGAGCACGACGACGTCGGGCACCGGTCCCGAGCCCGTGGCGCCGAGGTCCACGAGGTCCGTCCCGGCCAGGTCCTCGCCGATGTCCCCGCTGTTGAGCAGCGCGCACCGGGCACCGGGGTACCGGTCGCCGAGATACGCGGCGGTGACGGCCGGCGCGGTGAGGATGTCGTCGGCCGTCACCGGGAATCCCGCCTCGCCGAGAGTCCCGGCGAGGGATGCGCGGGTGCGCGAGGTCGTGTTGGTGACCAGCGCGACGGCGAACCCGGCGTCACGGATCCGGTGCAGCGCCTCGACCGTGCCCGGCAACGGCTTCCACGACACCGTGAGGACGCCGTCGATGTCGATGAGGACTGCCCGCACGGTCATGACCGGAGCCTCGCACACGCTTCCGCGCGGCGCCGGACACCGCGACGGGGCGCACCCCGCCGCCCGGCGCCGTGCAGGCCGGAGTCGAGGGACGGTGGCCGGTCAGAGGGGCTGGTGTCCGCGACCGTGGTATCCGCCGATGCCCTCGTCGTCGGTCGCGTCGGGGTCGTACGACGCGTCCTCGGCGGCCTTCGGATCGGTGGTGTGGATGCGGCGCTCCTCCAGCAGCCGCTCCCGGGCCCTGCCCGCCTTGTGCGTGGGGGACGGCGCACCGGCGTCCGTGCCCAGCGGCTCGGACCCCTTCCGGGCCTTGTCCTCCGTCTGGTGCTTCAGCTTGTCGAAGATCCCCATCGCCGGACTCCCTTCGGGAGCGGAGGTGTGCCGCCTGCGGCCACGAGCAGAACGAACCACGCACACCACTCCCCACCGTATCCGCGCCCGAGCCCGGGCGCCCGTCCTGATTCCGCGGAGGTCGTGCACAGCCGGGACAGGCCTCCGGCATGGGTGCGGGCCGGCTCCGGCGGGGCCCGGCCGCCGGGCGGCCCACGCGCGCCGCACGGACCGGCCGTGGGCCAGGAGCCCCGCGGCCGCGGCCTCCACATCGGCGACTGCATGGCCCGGCTCGGGCCCGGCGCGGCCGTCCACGCCGTCCTCGTCCTCCCCGGGTGGTCGGGGCCGAGCACACTCCCGGCTCACATGGCGTGTCCGGCTCCCGGCGAGTACGCATGGAGGCAGGGCACATCACACCCCCGTCGGGGCCACTGCCCGGCGGTGGACGTTTGGGTGCCGTCGCACAGGGCACGCGGAGAACCGCGTACCGGTGACCGTGCCGTGCCTGTGCCCGCCGTGCGACCCCACGGGGCCGGCGGACACCCGGGCGGCGCGCGTCCACCGCCCCCGACTCGCCGGAGGCGCACTGTGAGCCGATCCCGCGTCGTGGTCGTCGGAGCCGGGTTCGCCGGCTACCGCGCGGCCCGCACCCTGTCCCGGCACTACCGGGACGCCGTCGACATCACCCTGCTCAACCCGACGGACCACTTCCTCTACCTCCCGCTGCTGCCCGAAGTGGCCACCGGCGTCCTCGAACCGCGCCGGATCGCCGTGTCCCTGATGGACACGCTGCCGCACGTGCGACTGGAGCTCGGCGAGGCCGACTCCGTCGACCTGGACGCACGCGTCGTCCACGCCACCGGACCCGAGGGAGCCCCCTTCGCGCTGCCCTACGAACGGCTCGTCATCGCCGTCGGCAGCGTCAACAAACTGCTGCCGATCCCCGGCGTCGCCGAGCACGCCCACGGCTTCCGGGGCCTGCCCGAAGCGCTGTACCTGCGTGACCACGTCACCCGGCAGATGGAGCTCGCTGCGGCCGCCGACGACCCGGCCGAGCGCGCCGCCCGCCGCACCTTCGTCGTCGTCGGCGCGGGCTACACCGGCACCGAGGTCGCCGCGCAGGGGCAGCTGTTCACCGACCAGCTCGGCCGCGGACGCGGTCCGCTGCCGGGGCCGCCGCCGCGCTGGCTGCTCGTCGACATCGCCGACCGTGTCCTGCCCGAACTGGACGAACACCTCTCCCGCACCGCCGACCGGGTGCTGCGCCGGCGCGGCGTCGACGTACGCACCCGCACCTCCGTCAAGGAGGCCACGTCCCAGGGAGTGCTGCTCGACGACGGGGAGTCCGTCGACACCCGGACCCTGGTGTGGTGCGTCGGAGTACGCCCCGACCCCCTGGTGGAGAGCTTCGGCCTGCCCCTGGAACGCGGGCGGCTGCTCGTCGACCCGTATCTCACCGTGCCCGGCCACCCCGAGGTGTTCGCCTGCGGCGACTCGGCCGCCGTACCCGACCTGGAGAAGCCGGGGTCGTACACGCCGATGACCGCCCAGCACGCCTGGCGGCAGGGCCGGATCGCCGCACTCAACCTCGCCGCGTCCCTCGGCCGCGGCACCCGCCGCCCCTACCGTCACCGCGACCTCGGCTTCACCGTCGACCTCGGTGACGCACAGGGTGCGGCCAACCCCCTGGGCGTGCCGCTGTCCGGGCCGCTCGCCGCCGCCGTCACCCGCGGCTATCACCTGGCCGCGATGCCCGCCAACCGCGTCCGGGTCGCCGCCGACTGGCTGCTGAACGCGGTGCTGCCGCGCCAGGCAGTCCAGCTCGGCCTCGTCGGCCCGGCCTCCGTACCCCTGGACACGGCATCCCCCGAACTCGCCCGGCTGCCGGGCGACCCGAGGAAGGAGCCACCTCGTGACGACTGACCAGACCACCCGGGAACTGAACGCCCTGGCGCAGCAGCTGCGCGTCGACAGTGTCCGCTCGGCCGCGGCGGCCGGATCCGGACACCCCACCTCCTCGATGTCCGCCGCCGATCTGATGGCGGTCCTCCTCGCCCGTCATCTGCGCTACGACTTCGAGCGGCCCGGGCACCCCGGCAACGACCGCTTCATCCTCTCCAAGGGCCATGCCTCACCGCTGCTGTACGCCGCGTACAAGGCGGCCGGAGCGATCAACGACACCGAACTGCTCACCTTCCGCAGGCAGGGCAGCCGGCTGGAGGGCCACCCGACGCCGCAGCGGCTCCCCTGGGTCGAGGTCGCCACCGGTTCACTCGGCCAGGGACTGCCGGTCGGCGTGGGCATGGCACTGACCGGCAAACGGCTCGACCGGATCGACTACCGGGTGTGGGTGCTGTGCGGGGACAGCGAGATGGCCGAGGGATCGGTGTGGGAGGCCGCCGAGCACGCCGGGTTCGAGCGCCTGGACAACCTCACGGTGATCGTCGACGTGAACCGGCTCGGCCAACGCGGCCCCACCCGGCACGGCCACGACCTCGGCGCGTACGCCCGGCGCTTCGAGGCCTTCGGCTGGCACACCGTCGAGATCGACGGGCACGACGTGCAGGCGGTCGACCGCGCCTACGCCGAGGCCGGTTCGACCTCCGGGAAGCCCACCGCGATCCTCGCCCGCACCCTCAAGGGCAAGGGCGTCAAAAGCGTCGAGGACCAGGAAGGGCACCACGGCAAACCGCTCCCCGACCCGGACCAGGCCGTCGCCGAACTCGGCGGCGTCCACGACATCCGCGTCGAGGTGCGCCAGCCGCCGCCCGCCCGCACGGTGCACGTGATGCGCGGGGGGCACCCGGACCTGCCGCGCTACACCGTCGGCGACAGCGCCGCGACCCGCGACGCGTACGGCAGGGCCCTCGCCGCGCTCGGCACCGTCCGCGGGGACGTGGTCGCCCTGGACGGCGAGGTCGGCGACTCGACGCGCGCCGAGTTCTTCGCCGAGGAACACCCCGAGCGCTATTTCGAGTTCTACATCGCCGAACAGCAGCTCGTGGCCGGAGCCGTCGGTATGGCGGCGCGCGGCTGGGTGCCCTACGCGTCGACGTTCGCCGCCTTCCTGACCCGCGCCCACGACTTCATCCGGATGGCCGCCGTCAGCGGTGTCGGCATCAACCTGGTCGGCTCGCACGCGGGCGTCGCCATCGGCCAGGACGGGCCGTCGCAGATGGGCCTCGAGGACCTCGCGATGCTCCGCGGCATCCACGGCTCGACTGTGCTGTACCCCTGCGACGCCCACCAGACGGCCTGCCTCGTCGCCGCCATGTCCGACCTGCACGGCATCCGCTATCTGCGGACCACCCGCGGTGCCACGCCCGTCGTCTACGGGCCCGGGGAGGAGTTCCCGATCGGCGGCAGCAAGGTGCTGCGTGCCTCCGACGAGGACAGGGTGACCATCGTCGCCGCCGGCGTCACCGTCCACGAAGCCCTCGCGGCGGCCGACCTGCTGGCCCGCGAGGGCATCCACGCCCGGGTCATCGACCTGTACTCGGTGAAGCCCGTGGACCGCCGCACCCTCCACGACGCCGCCGAGCGCACCGGGTGCCTGCTCACCGTCGAGGACCACCACCCGGAGGGCGGCCTCGGGGACGCGGTGCTCGACGCCTTCGTCGACGGCCGTCCCGTACCCCGGCTGATGCGCCTGGCGGTGCGTACGATGCCGGGCTCGGCGACGCCCGACGAGCAGCTGCATGCCGCGGGCATCGACGCCGACTCCATCGCATCGGCGGTACGGCTGCTGACCGCGCATCACACGGCCCGGCACCCGGAGAACGCACGATGAGCGGTGCCGCGACGGGGCAGCGGGCCGGTACCAGGAGGGTGAGGACCTTCCCGGTACCGGTTCGGCGCGGCCCGGCGCCTCCACCAGGAGGTAGGTTCAGCGCAACCGCCCACGGCAGACCGCGCCGTATGCGGTACGTGCCCTGCCGGGCGCCCCCCGTCGCCGTACCCCTGACCTGAGCACAGGTCGACGACGCGGCCGTGCACGCGCGCCGGTGGACCGTCGGGAAGGCGGTGGACCAGGCGCGCACCGAGCCGTGGTCGGACCTGCCGCGCGGGCGGCAGGCCTCGGCCCGGCGGCGGCCGGCGGCGCCGAAGGACTGACGGGCCACCACCGGTCGGTCCCGCCGCGCACGCTCTTCGGTGCCCTCGGCCGCTCCTCTCGTGCGCCCCCCCGGGCGCCTCCACGCCGATGACTACATCTCGCCCTGCCGACGCAGGACCGCGCGGGCGAGTTCCTCGGCGTTCGGGTACGTGGTGTCGCCGGGGAGCTTCCGCAGACCCTGCACCAGGTCGTCCGACGCGTGGTGTGCGCGCAGCTCACGGGCGATGGCCCGCGGGCGGCCGGGGAAGGAGCCCCGGCCCAGATGCCGTGCGAGGTCGTCACGCAGGCTCTCCACCGGCCCGGGCGACCGGCCCGGGGTGACCGGACCGCCGGCGACCGCCGGGTCGTCGTCGGCCGTGGGCTCCGGGTCGTGCCACTCCTCGCTCCTGGTGGGGTGCCGCGAGCGGAGCAGCTCGCGAAGTTCGTGCTTCATCTCGTCGTCACGCCGGACACTCAGCCGGTCACTGCCTCGTTGCATGACTCCCTCCGATGCCCAAGGGAAGACGGTGCCCGTGCCGGGTACCCGAGGCGACGGTTCTCAGTACACGGGACACCCGATGAAGCGCACATGTTTCGAGAGGGCCGATGCCGGGAAAATACGCTGATGTGCTTCGGACCGGAGGCACGTCCGCGGTAGCCCGCTCCAGGGCTCCGGATGTGTCCTTTCCGGTCCTTCTGCGTGCGCTCTCCGCGGTCGCCAGCACTGTTGTCCCTCGCAGGGACTGCCCCTGAGGGAGTTGCGGCACCATGCGCCCCACCCCTGCTGCGAAGCATCATCCGCACGACGACGCACCGGACACGGCCGAGGCCTTCGAGAGGCTGAGGAATCTGCCCGACGGCCCCGAGCGCCTACGGCTGCGTGACGACATCGTGCGTTCCTGGCTCCCCATGGCCGACCGGATCGCCGGACGCTTCCGTGGCCGGGGGGAGTCCGTCGAGGACCTCTGCCAGGTCGCCGCGCTCGGCCTCGTCAAGGCCGTCGACCGGTACGACCCGGCACGCGGCTGCGCCTTCGAGAGCTATGCGGTACCCACGGTGACGGGCGAGATCAAACGGCACTTCCGCGACCACATGTGGACACTGCACGTGCCGCGCCGAGTGCAGGACCTGCGCAACCGGGTGCGCGCCGCGGTGCAGGAGCTCTCGCAGACCATCTCCGGCCGCGGACCGACGATCGCCGAGATCGCCGCCCACGCGCATCTGAGCGAGGACGACGTCCGCGCCGGGCTGGAGGCTCTGGACAGCTTCACCGCCCTGTCCCTGGACGCGGAGCTGCCGGGCAGTGACGACGGCTACGCCCTGCGCGACGCGCTGGGTTCCCCCGACGGGGCGCTCGAGGTCGTCGTCGACCGGGAGGCCGTCAAGCCGGCCCTGCGCGCCCTCCCCGAACGCGAGCGGACCATCCTGTACATGCGCTTCTTCGGCGACATGACCCAGAGCTGCATAGCCGAGGAGCTCGGCATCTCGCAGATGCACGTCTCGCGGCTGATCAGCCGCTGCTGCGGCAGGCTGCGCGACGAGGTGCTCGCCGACGCCGCATGACGGCTGCGGACGCCGCATGACTCGACGGACAGGACGGACGGCGAGGGCGGGACCGAGGCCGCACGACGGCAGCGGGACGCACGCCATCGGCCGTCGCGGTCTCAGCCGTCCTGGGCGCCGCCCGGCACCTGGGGGGTGCCCCGTGGAACCTGCGTGGGCCCGTGCCGGTCGATCGCGTCCTCCAGCTCGGCCCTGACCTCGGCGGGCAGGTCGCCGTTGCGTCCCCAGATGATGATGAGTTCCGCGATATTGCGCAGCTTGATGTTGGTGTGCTGGGAGACCTCCTGAAGGATCGTCCACCCTTCGTCGGGCGTGACCCGGCCGAGTGCGACGATCATCCCGATCGCCTGGTCGACGGTGGCGTGGGAGTGGACGGCCTGCTTCAGCTGGCCGATCTCCTCCTCCAGTTGGAACACGCGCGTCGCCGTCTCGTCGGGCGGGACCGGCTCCGCCGCCGCATCGGTCACCTCACCGGCCCGCGACCGGTCGTCTGACGTCATG
This sequence comes from Streptomyces sp. NPDC002004, assembly GCF_053593975.1. Taxonomy (NCBI): domain Bacteria; kingdom Bacillati; phylum Actinomycetota; class Actinomycetes; order Kitasatosporales; family Streptomycetaceae; genus Streptomyces; species Streptomyces sp. NPDC002004. The sequence continues at coordinate 45,287 of NZ_JBSFDP010000023.1, read as the reverse complement.
CGTCCCCTCCGGGCTGGCTCGAAGCACTCTCGGGCCATTCCATTGTCGTCCCGGCGCGGTCGTACGCCATGCGTATCCGGTCGGGACGCCTGCTCCTGGAAGGTGTCGTGGAAGCCCTCGCCCGGGTGCGCCCGCACCGGATGCGGCCGCGCGACGTGGGCGGAGGCGATTCACCCGAAGGACGCTGTGCGCTGTGACGACCGCGACGCGCCCCACGGGCCGGCGCCGACCGGCGAAAGGCCCTGTGTGCGGGCCTCTCCGGGGGGACCGGGGGAGAGCGCGGAAGCCCTGGGGTGATCGCTACGGAACGTATTGAAATGTGTACGGATTGCGAAGTGTGCGTGTTCGGCGCACTGTGGGATCGCCAGTCCAACCCCCACAGAAGGATGAATGGCATGGCTAAGGCAAAGGCCAAGACCAAGCAGGTCAAGGGCAAGATGAAGGAAACCGCGGGCAAGGCCATGGGCGACCGTGGCATGCAGGCGGAGGGCCGCGGCGAGCAGATCACGGGCAAGGCCCAGGAGGCCGCGGAGCGGACCACCGAGCGGGCCAAGCGGGCGACCCACCACTGATCCGCGCACCGGGGCTCACCGCCCCCGGCAGTCGCACCGGGCCTCGGTTCGGGCGACCGCCGGGGGCGTCCTCATGTCCGCCGTGCGCACGGGACGCCGGCCGCAGGGGCGCTGCTCCGTTCGGCGCAGTCCACGTTTGGCGCCCGTGACTTGCGGCTACCTGGCGCCTGGGCACCCGCATCCGCCGGGCCCCGTGGACGCGTCCGTCGCCAGTCGTCGGTGGAGGGGTGATGTCGCAAGTCGACCAGGACGTCCGGGACCGGCGGGCGGCGGCGGGCACCGAGCGCCGGATCGCGCTCGGCACCCGGCTGATGGGCTATGTGACGACCACCGATCACAAGGTCATCGGCAACATGTACATGGTCACGGCCTTCGGGTTCTTCCTCTTCGCCGGGCTGCTCGCGATGGGCATGCGCGCCGAACTCGCCCGGCCGGGTATGCAGATCTTCAGCGCGGACCAGTACAACGAGCTGTTCACCATCCACGGCACGATCATGATGCTGCTCTTCGCGACCCCGATGTTCGCCGGCTTCGCGAACGCGGTGATGCCGCTGCAGATCGGGGCGCCCGACGTGGCGTTCCCCCGGCTCAACGCGCTGTCGTACTGGCTGTTCCTGTTCGGTGGTCTCATCGTCGTGTCCGGGTTCCTCACCCCGGAGGGCGCCGCGGGCTTCGGCTGGTTCGCCTACGCGCCGCTCAACAGCGCGATCCGCTCGCCCGGAGCGGGCGGCGACCTGTGGGCCATGGGCCTGGTGGTGGCCGGACTCAGCACCGTCCTGGGCTCGGTGAACTTCATCGCCACCATCGTCTGTCTGCGGGCCCCGGGCATGACGATGTTCCGGATGCCGATCTTCACCTGGAACATCCTGTTCACGTCCATCCTGGCGCTGCTGGCGTTCCCCGTCCTCACCGCCGCCCTGCTCGTCCTGGAGGCGGACCGGAAGTTCGGCGCGCTCGTCTACGACCCGGCCAACGGGGGAGCGCTGCTGTGGCAGCACCTGTTCTGGTTCTTCGGCCACCCCGAGGTCTACATCGTCGCGCTGCCGTTCTTCGGTGTGATCTCGGAGATCATCCCGGTCTTCAGCCGTGCGCCGCTCTTCGGCTACATGGGCATGGTGGGCGCGACGATCCTCATCACCATGCTCTCCGCCAGTGTCTGGGCGCACCACATGTTCGCGACGGGCGCCGTGCTGCTGCCGTTCTTCGCGCTGATGTCGTTCCTGATCGCCGTCCCCACGGGCGTGAAGTTCTTCAACTGGATCGGCACGATGTGGCACGGCAGCCTCTCCTTCGAGACCCCGATGCTCTGGTCGGTCGGCTTCCTCGTCACCTTCCTGCTCGGCGGCCTCAGCGGAGTCCTCATCGCCTCCCCGCCGATCGACTTCCACGTCACCGACAGCTACTTCATCGTGGCCCACCTGCACTACGTGCTCTTCGGCACCGTCGTCTTCGCGATGTTCGGCGGCTTCTACTTCTGGTGGCCCAAGTGGACAGGACGGATGCTCGACGAACGCCTCGGGAAGATCCACTTCTGGACCCTGTTCTTCGGGTTCCAGGCCACCTTCCTCGTCCAGCACTGGCTCGGCGCCGAGGGCATGCCCCGCCGCTACGCCGACTACCTCGCCGCGGACGGCTTCACCACGCTCAACACCGTCTCGTCCATCGGCGCGTTCCTGCTCGGCATGTCGACCCTGCCGTTCCTCTACAACGTCTGGAGGACCGCCCGGTACGCGCCCGCGGTCGACGTCGACGACCCCTGGGGCTTCGGGCGTTCCCTGGAGTGGGCGACCTCCTGCCCGCCGCCCCGGCACAACTTCGACGCGCTGCCCCGTATCCGCTCCGACTCGCCCGCCTTCGACCTCCACCACCCCGAGGGGCCGGAGCTGCCCGCCGCCTGGCGGGGGCCGCAGAGCACGCCGGACACCCGCGAAGAGCACGACGGATGAGGACCGAGGCCCTGCTCTTCGCCGGTGTCGCCGTCTTCTTCCTGGTCACCGACGTGTTCTACGCATGGTTCGCGCAGGAACCCGTCGGTATCGTGGCCTTCGCGGTCAGCTTCGCCATGTCCTCCCTGATCTCCTTCTTCTTCGCCCGCAATCTGCTTCTGCGGGGGAGCAGGCCGGAGGACCGCAAGGACGGGGAGATCCGGGAGCGTGCCGGCTTTCTCGACTTCTTTCCGCCGCGGAGCGCCTATCCGCCCCTGATCGCCCTGGGCGCCGCCCTGGCCGCCATCGGCATCGTCTACGGCCTGTGGCTCTTCGTCCCCGCACTGCTCCTGCTGCTCGCCGGAGTGGTCGGCATGGTCATGGAGTTCGCACGGCGCGGGGACTGACCACCGCCCGGACGGCGCAGGCTCCCGCCCGTCGCCCGTCGCCCGTCGCCCGGCCCGCGGGTCCATGGCCGGGGCCGTGCGACGTGGTGGCGGCGGTCAGAACACGGACAGCCCCGTCAGGGTGGTGAAGCGGTCCAGAGCGGCCACGCCCGCCACCGAGTTGCCGCGCTCGTCGAGGCCGGGGCTCCATACGCACAGCGTGCAGCGGCCGGGCACGACCGCGATGATGCCTCCGCCCACACCGCTCTTGCCGGGCAGGCCCACGCGGTAGGCGAAGTCGCCCGCGGCGTCGTACGTGCCGCAGGTCAGCATGACCGCGTTCACCTGCTTGGTCTGGCTGCCCGTGAGCAGCCGCGAGCCGTCCGCGCGCATCCCGTACCGGGCGAGGAACCCGGCGGCGCGCGCCAGATCGGCGCAGGAGGCCTCGATGGAGCACTGACGGAAGTACTGGTCCAGCAGCGTCGGCACGGGATTGGTGATGTTGCGGTACGACGCCATGAAATGGGCGAGTGCCGCGTTGCGGTCGCCGTGCGCGGTCTCGGAGGCGGCTACGGCCTCGTCGAAGGTGAGGTCCGGGTTGCCGCTCTCCGCCCGGAGGAACTCCCGCAGGGTGCCCACCGCGTCGCCCGTCAGGGACTGGAGGCGGTCGGTGACGACCAGGGCGCCCGCGTTGATGAAGGGATTGCGGGGGATGCCGTTCTCGTACTCCAGCTGGACCAGCGAGTTGAAGGGGTTGCCGGAGGGCTCGCGGCCCACGTGCTCCCACAGCTCCTCGCCCTCGAGAGCCAGCACCAGGGCGAGCGTGAACGCCTTGGTGATGGACTGCGCCGAGAACGGCTGCTGCCACTCGCCCACGCCGTACACCGTCCCGTCGGGCTCGGCGAGCGCCATGCCGAAGCGGCGCGGGTCGACGGAGGCGAGGGCCGGAATGTAGTCGGCGGGACGACCGCGGCCGGGGGCTCTGGCGATGTCCTCGGCGATGCGGTCGAGGACCGACTGGAAGGACTCACGCCACGGGGAGGACGGGGGAGGGGGCGGCAAGGAGGGCGACGGCACTGTCACTCCGGCTTCGTACGGTGGTGCGGCGGCGTGGCGCGTGCGCCGCGCCGGCCGGGGCCCGCGGGACGCACGCACTGCGCTGGTGTTCGGATCACGGCCCATTGTGCCGCCCGGCGCGCCACCCGCCGACGAGCGGGGTCCGCGACCGGGCGGTGGTGTCGGGCCCGGCCCCTGCCCGGCGGGACTCAGCCGGTCAGGGGCACTCCCGAGCCCACGGCCGTACCGGCACCGGCGAGCCGTTCCGGGCTGAGCAGCGCCGAGAGCCGCTCGGCCGGCAGCAGGCCCTTCTCCAGGACCAGTTCCGCCACGCCGCGCCCGGTGCTCAGGGCCTCCTGAGCGATCGCGGTGGCCGCGGTGTAGCCGATGTGCGGATTGAGCGCGGTGACCAGGCCGATGGAGTTCTCGACGGAGGCGCGCAGCACGTCGGCGTTGGCGGTGATCCCGGCGACGCAGCGCTCGGCGAGGGTGAGGCAGGCGGCCCGCAGATGCGTGATGCTCTCGGACAGCGAGTGCAGGATGACCGGCTCGAAGGCGTTCAGCTGGAGCTGGCCGGCCTCGGCGGCCATCGTGATGGCGACGTCGTTGCCGATCACTTCGAAGGCGACCTGGTTGACGACCTCCGGGATGACCGGGTTGACCTTGCCCGGCATGATGCTGGATCCGGCCTGCACCGGCGGCAGGTTGATCTCGTTCAGTCCGGCACGCGGACCCGATGAGAGCAGCCTGAGGTCGTTGCAGCTCTTGGAGAGCTTGACGGCGATGCGCTTGAGCACACCGGACAGGTGGACGAACGCGCCGCAGTCCTGTGTCGCCTCGACGAGGTTGGCCGCGGTCACCAGCTGGAGCCCGGTGATGTCGGTGAGATGGCGCCGCGCGGCCTCGGCGTAACCGGCGGGCGCGTTGAGCCCGGTGCCGATGGCGGTGGCGCCCAGGTTGATCTCGTGGATGAGCTGCACGGCCTCGCCGAGCCGGCCGCGGTCCTCCTCCAGCATCACGGCGTACGCCGAGAACTCCTGACCGAGCGTCATGGGCACCGCGTCCTGAAGCTGGGTGCGGCCCATCTTCAGGATGTCGCGGAACTCGAAGGCCTTGGCGGCGAAGGCGTCCTGGAGCACGGCCATGGCCTGCAGCAGCCCGCGTACCGCGAAGACCGTCGCGACCTTGACGGCGGTCGGATAGACGTCGTTCGTGGACTGGCCGAGGTTGACGTCCTCGTTCGGGTGCAGCCGCGCGTAGTCGCCCTTGGCGTGGCCCAGCAGCTCCAGGGCGCGGTTGGCTATCACCTCGTTGGCGTTCATGTTGGTCGAGGTGCCGGCGCCGCCCTGGATGACGTCCACGACGAACTGGTCGTGCAGTCCTCCGTCCCGGATCTCCCGGCAGGCCGTGACGATCGCGTCGGCCTTCTCCGCGGGCAGCAGTCCGAGTTCCGCGTTGGCGCGGGCGGCGGCCTCCTTGACCGCGGCGAGCGCGTCGATCAGGTGCGGGTAGGCGGAGATGGGCGTGCCGGTGATGGGGAAGTTCTCCCGGGCGCGCAGGGTGTGGACACCCCAGTACGCATCGGCGGGGACGTCGCGGTCGCCGAGGAGGTCGTGCTCGGTGCGGTGGACGGCGGTCATCGGTGCGGTTCTTCCTTCGGTGGGCGGTGCGGACGTCAGGCGCGGGTGCCGTGCGGCGTCGCCGGGACGCCGGGATCGAGCGCGGGGGCGGGGCGGATGCCGCCGACGACGGTGCCGCCGCCGAGGACGGGTGCGGAGGCGAACTCGGCGAGGAGCGCCGGGTCGACGCCGCAGCGGGCGAGCGCGGCCGCGGCCGCGGGTATCCGGGCGCGGTCGGCGCCGTCGGCTATCTTCACGGCGAAGGCCCGGCCGTCCGGGAGGGCCGCCGCCTGCACGCCCTCGAAGCCGTCCTTGGCCAGCAGGCCGGGCACCGCGCGCATCAGGCGGGCCACGTCCCGGCCCGTCCCGGATGCCATCTCCGCGTGCTCCCGCACGGCGTCCGCCACACGTGCCTCCGGTGTGCCGGCCGCGGCGGACGCGATCCGGGCGGTGGCCCGGGCAAGGCCGAGCAGCGAGACGGAGAACAGGGGAGCGCCGCAACCGTCCGTGGTCACCACGGCGATGCGCTGCCCGGTGAGGTCCTCCACGGTCTCGGCGATCGCGCGCTGCAGCGGGTGCACCGGGTCCAGGTAGTCGTCGAGCGACCAGCCGCGACGCAGCGCGGTGAGCAGCATCGCCGCATGCTTGCCCGAGCAGTTCTGCGCGACGCGGGAGGGCAGCCGGCCCTCGCGCAGCCATGTCTCGCGGACGGTCGGGCCGAACGGCAGGTCGGGGGTGTTGCGCAGCGCGTCCTCGGTGAGCCCGGCGAGCTCCAGGATGCGCCGGGTACCGGCCAGATGGCGTTCCTCGCCGGAGTGACTGGCTGCGGCCAGGGCGAGCAGTTCGCCGTCGAGCGGCAGTCCGGCCCGCAGCAGGGCCACCGCCTGGACGGGCTTGAGCGCCGAGCGGGGGTGGAAGGCCGCATCGATGTCCCCGAGCCGGAACTCCACCCGGCCGTCGGCGGCCAGCACCACGACGGAGCCGTAGTGGACGCCCTCGACGATCCCGCCGCGCACCACATGCGCGACCGGCGCGTGCAGCGGCTCACGGACGACGGGCGCCGCGTCCGGAGCACCCGCGTGCCCCGGGGACGGGGCGAGAGCCCGGTCCGTCCGCCCGTCCCCCGCGCCGCTGCGCTCACCGCCGCCCGCGGTCGTGTGCCCGTCGGTGGCCGTGGGGCCCACGGGTGCCGTCCGTTCCCGGAGGGACTGCTCGTTCATGTCTGGATTTCCCCTTCCGGGTTTCCTCGGCCCGCGTTTCCTCGGTCCGCGTCGGCGGAGTCGGGGCGGACGATGGAGGTCAGCGTCGTCTCGACGCGGTTGAGGTGGTGGGCCATCGCGTCGGCCGCGTCCTGCGCGGAACCGTCGGCCAGCGCCTCGACGATGGCGCGGTGCTCGCGGTTCGACTGCTCGCGCCGGTCGCCGAGCTCGTTGAGGAACGTCGACTGCCGGGCCAGCGCATCGCGGATCTCCTCGATCACCTTGCGGAACACCGGGTTCCTGGCGGCCTGGGCCACGGCGAGGTGGAACAGGGTGTCCATCGCCACCCAGGCGGTGGTGTCGGTCTCGCGCTCCATCCGCTCCAGCAGATGGCCGAGGTGGTCGAGGTCCTCGGGCGTACGACGCTCGGCGGCGTAGCCCGCGACCGGGATCTCCACATGGCGGCGGACCTCCAGCAGGTCGCTCGCCGCGTAGTCGCCGAACGTGGGGTCCTCGACCGGGCCGGTGGAGACCACGAAGGTGCCCTTGCCGGTGCGGGATGCGGTCAGGCCCATGGTCTGCAGGGCGCGCAGGGCCTCCCTGAGCACCGGGCGGCTGACCTCCAGCCGACGGCAGAGCTCCGCCTCGGAGGGCAGCTTGTCCCCGACGGCGTAGTCACCGCGTTCGATGGCACTGCGCAGGTGGGTCAGGACCGCCTCCATCGCGCTCACGCGACGCGGCACCGAACCACCTGTCTGGCTGTCTGACAGGTTCACGGTGCGATCCTCCGGGTGGGACGGCGCAGATGTCAAGGGCCCGATCGCTCCCGTTTCCCCACCGGGCAGCCCTCCGTCTCCCGCGAGGCGGACGGTCGACATCCGCGGGGCGGACGGCGGACCGGTACCCGCGGGCACCGGGAGGGGCGCACTCGCGCACAGCCCGGGCGCACCGGAAAATGGGCGCGCGACGGAACACGCATCCGAGGCGGAGGAGTGGCACGTGCAGCATGAGCGAGCGGGACAGCCGGCGCGACCGGAGGACCTCATCGACGTCGCCCGGCTGGTGACCGCGTACTACGCACTGCACCCGGATCCGGCCGACCCCGGCCAGCGGGTGACGTTCGGCACATCGGGCCACCGAGGATCGTCCCTGGCGACCGCGTTCAACGAGGACCACATCGTCGCCACCAGCCAGGCCATCTGCGAGTACCGCGCGGGCCGGGGCACCGACGGCCCGCTCTTCCTCGGCGCCGACACCCATGCCCTGTCGGAGCCCGCCCGGGTCACCGCCCTCGAGGTGTTCGCCGCCAACGACGTGCCCGTCCTCGTCGACGCCGACGACGGCTACACGCCCACCCCCGCGGTGTCGCACGCCATCCTGACCCACAACAGGGGCCGCACATCGGGCCTCGCCGACGGCGTCGTCGTCACGCCCTCGCACAACCCGCCCGCCGACGGCGGATTCAAGTACAACCCGCCCAGCGGCGGCCCCGCCGGCTCCGACGCCACCTCCTGGATCCAGGACCGGGCCAACGAGATCATCGCGGGCGGCATGAAGGACGTACGCCGCATCCCCTACACCCGCGCCCTCGCCGCACCCGGCAGCGGACGGTACGACTTCCTCGGCCGGTACGTCACCGACCTGCCGAGCGTCCTCGACCTCGACGCGGTGCGCGCCGCGGGCGTGCGCATCGGCGCCGACCCGCTGGGCGGCGCGTCCGTGGCCTACTGGGGCCGCATCGCGGAGCAGCACCGGCTGGACCTGACCGTGGTCAACCCGCTCACGGACCCCACCTGGCGGTTCATGACGCTGGACTGGGACGGCAGGATCCGCATGGACTGCTCGTCGCCGTACGCGATGGCCTCGCTGATCGAACAGCGCGACCGCTTCCGGATCGCCACGGGCAACGACGCCGACGCCGACCGGCACGGCATCGTCACCCCGGACGGCGGGCTGATGAACCCCAACCACTACCTGTCCGCGGCAATCGGCTACCTGTTCACCCACCGCGAGCAGTGGCCGGCGGACGCGGGCATCGGCAAGACGCTCGTGTCGTCCGGGATGATCGACCGGGTCGCCGCCGATCTCGGCCGCAAGCTCGTCGAAGTGCCCGTGGGATTCAAGTGGTTCGTCGACGGCCTCGTCGGCGGGTCGCTGGGCTTCGGCGGCGAGGAGTCGGCCGGGGCCTCCTTCCTGCGCCGCGACGGCTCGGTGTGGACCACCGACAAGGACGGCATCCTCCTGGCGCTGCTCGCCTCCGAGATCCTCGCGGTCACGGAGCGGACGCCCTCGCAGCACTACGCGGCGCTGACCGACCGCTTCGGCGAACCCGCGTACGCCCGTATCGACGCCCCCGCTTCCCGCGACGAGAAGGCCGTGCTCGCCCGGCTCTCACCCGAGCAGGTCAGCGCCGACGCCCTCGCCGGTGAGCCGGTCACCGGGATCCTCACCGAGGCCCCGGGCAACGGCGCGCCCATCGGCGGCATCAAGGTGACCACCGCCAACGCCTGGTTCGCGGCCCGCCCCTCGGGAACTGAGGACGTCTACAAGATCTACGCCGAGTCCTTCCTGGGCCCTGACCACCTCGCCCGGGTCCAGGAGGAGGCCCGGGCGGTGGTGTCGGCGGCGCTGGGCCGCTGAGCCTGCTCCGTCATGCCGGGCGGGACGGGCACCTGATCGGTTCGTCCGCGGCCGGGCGGAACGCGTCTCCTGGGCCCGGCGTTCCTGTGCCGGCCCCTGCCCCCGGGGGGCAGGGGCTGCGGGGACGACGTGGCTCCGCTCGCGCCGCCGGCGCGGAAGAACAGGTACCGGCTCCGGGCGCGGAAGAAACAGGTACCGGCTCCGGGCGCGAAGGAGCAGGTACCGGCTCCGGGCACCGAGCAACAGGGGCGCCGACCCGGGGCGCCGGCTACTCCCTGATCGCGGCGGTTCTCGCCGCGTCCTCCGCCTCCCGGCCGGGCTCCGCCAGGATCGCGTGGACGAGCCGCCGCTGTTTGGGCGTCATCGGCATGTCCACACGGTCCTGGTAGTACCAGCGGCTGAGTGCGGCCCGCAGGCGCTCGCGTCGCGGGGCGGCCGCCTCCAACGGCGGCAGCGGCCGTGGCATGTCGCGCACCAGGATGCGATGCCCTTCGGCAGCGCCCAGCGGTTCATGCGTCTCGCTGATGCCGCCGTCGACGCTCTGGCTCAGGTCGCCCGTCTCCTCGCCCTCCTCCAGGAGCCGCCGCTCGTGGACCTGGAGGGCGAGGCACAGCCGCTTGGTGACGACGAACGCGACCACGGGGCCGACGAACACCATGACGCGCAGGATCCAGGTGAGAGCGTTGACCGAGACGCGGAACGAGTACGCCGTCACGTCATTGCCGCCCGCGAACAGCAGGACCCCGTAGAAGACGATGCCGGCCACGCCGAGCCCCGTCCGGGTGGGCCGGTTGCGGGGCCGGTCGCAGAGGTGGTGCTCCGTGTCGTCGCCGGTGACCCACCGCTCGAAGAAGGGGTACAGGAACAGCGCCGTGAACAGCACGCCCGGCAGGATGATCGCCGGGATCAGCACATTGAACATGAACGTGTGCCCGGCGACGTTCACCTCCCACGGCGGCATGATGCGCAGCGCTCCCTCCAGGAAGCCGACGTACCAGTCGGGCTGGGCGCCCGTGGCCACCTGGTCCGCGCGGTAGGGGCCGTAGTTCCAGACGGGATTGATCTGGGCGAGCGCCGACAGCCCCGCCAGGAGTCCGAACACCATGAAGAACAAGCCGAGCGTCTTGGCGGTGAACTGGGGGAACATCGCCTGCCCGACGGCATTGCGGTTGGTCCTGCCCCGCCCGGCCCACTGGGTGTGCTTCAGATACACCACCAGGATCAGATGCACGGTGAGCAGCCCCACCAGCACACCCGGCACGAGCAGGATGTGGACCGCGTACAGCCGGGGGATGATCGCCCGTCCCGGATAGGGGCCGCCCCAGAGGAAGAACGCGAGATAGGTACCCACCACGGGCAGGGACATCACGATGGTCTGGGCGGTCCGCAGGCCCGTTCCCGACAGCAGGTCGTCGGGCAGCGAGTAGCCGCAGAAGCCCTCCAGAAGACTCATGATGAACAGCGTCAGGCCCACGATCCAGTTGCCCTCGCGCGGTCTGCGGAAGGCGCCGGTGAAGAAGACCCGCAGCATGTGCACACCGATCGCGGCGAGGAAGAGCAGGGCGGCCCAGTGGTGGATCTGACGGATCAGCAGACCGCCGCGCACGTCGAAGGAGATGTGGAGCGTCGAGGCGTACGCCTGCGTCATCAGCTGCCCGCGCAGGGGTGCGTAGCTGCCGTGGTACGCGCTCTCCGACATGCTCGGGTCGAAGAAGAAGGTGAGGTAGACGCCCGTCAGCACCAGCACGACGAAGCTGTACAGGGCCAGTTCGCCGAGCAGGAACGACCAGTGGTCGGGGAACGCCTTGCGCAGCAGTGCCCGGGCGCCCTCGGCCAACGGCAGGCGCTGGTCGAGGGCTTCGGTGCCACCGAGCGCCGCCTTCTTCGTGGCGGCGCCCAGGCGCTCCCTGCGCTTGCGGAACAGCATCCTCGAGCCTCGCTCCCGTCACGGTGGGTGCTCCCTGCCGTGACTGGGTAACCCATGCGAGGCCCGGTCAATCGCGAAGGGCCGCCGCGTTAGGCGAAACAGGGGCATCGGCATGCAGGCGGGCGAGGGTGCACCGGGGCGGGCGGAGGAAGTCCTCGGCGGCGGTGGCGGCTTCGAGAGCGGTGCGCCTGCCCATCAGGACGCAGAGCGTGTAGGCGGTGTCCTCGAAATGCCTGCGGCGGGTGGGATTGCACGGTTCGGCGAGCATCAGCCGTTCCCACGCCCGGTAGCGCAGGAGGAGATGCTTGACGAGTTTCTTGTCAGGCAGAAGCATGGCGGCTGCCCCTCCAGACGTCGTGGTGTCCCGCACGGTACGTGACCATGGGGCCGCCCTCGGCCGTGGTCATGGTGCTGCCGTCGCCGGGGCTGCAATTCCCCCGGACCATCATGCCCTCGGCAGCGGGAACCGGCTTGTTGGCGCTTCAACGACACGCCGTGCGTCCCTTCGGGTGGTCGGCGCCGTCCGTCCCCGGGGCACGTACGTCCGTTCCGCCGTCGGGACGCAAGGAAGGTTCCCGGTCGGTGTTCCGGGAAACGGAGAGGCTCAGCGCACCTCGGGGCCGCCGGGCCGCACCGGGAGGGTGCGCACGCTGTTGCCGACGAAGCTGGCGTGCCGGGGCAGCTCCGCATCCGGGACCGCCAGCGTGAGGGCCGGGAAACGACTGAACAGCCGTTCGAGGGCGACCGTCGCCTCGAGCCTCGCCAGCGGAGCGCCCAGGCAGTAGTGCGGGCCGTGCCCCAGGGAGAGGTGGCGCGTCGTACGGGACCGGGTGACGTCGAAGCGGTCGGCGTCGTCACCGTGGGCGGCCCGGTCGCGTCCGGCGGCCGAGTAGCCGGCTAGCACCGGGGTGCCCTGCGGGATCACCGTGCCGTCCACGACCAGATCCCTGGTGGGGTACCGGAACGGGAAGTAGCTCACCGGGCTGTCCCAGCGCAGGGTCTCCTCGACGACGTCCGCCCACGTGGCCCGGCCGGTCAGCACCAGGTCGAGCTGGTCGCGGTGGGTGCACAGAGCACGGACCGCGTTGGTGATCAGATTGAGGGTCGTCTCATGACCAGCGATGATCATCAGCAACAGCGTGCCGATGAGTTCCTGTGCGTCGAGGCGGTCGCCGTCCTCGTCGCGCGCCGCGATGAGAGCACTGGTCAGGTCGTCGCCGGGATGCCGCTCGCGCTCGGCGGCGACGGCGCCGAGAACCGCGACGAGCTCCCGGTTGGCGGCCATGGCCTCCTCCGGGCCGATGTCGGTGGCCACGACCTGGTTCGACAGCTGGTGCAGCCGCTCACGGCGCCCGGGGTCGACGCCCAGCAGCTCGCAGATGACGCCGAGGGGAAGCGGCAGCGCGAAGGACCGCCGGAGGTCCACCGTTCCGTCGCCGTCGGTGGCGGCTCGCTCCACATCGTCCAGCAGCGCGCCGGTCAGCTCCTCGATCCGGGGCCGCAGCCCCTCGACCCGGCGCGCCGTGAACGCCGTGCTCACCAGCGACCGCAGCCGCCGGTGGTCCGCGCCGTCGGCCGTGGTCATGCCCCGCACCGTGGCGAAGGTGCCCAGTGGCCAGCCCTCGGGGATCCTGCCCTCGCGCAGTGCCGTGAAGTGCCGGGCGTCCTTGGCGACGTCCGGGTGCGCCAGGAACTCCTTCAGCGCCTCGTGACCGAGCACCACCATGCCCTCGACCTCGCCGGGCAGGACCACGTCGCTCACGGCGCCGCGGGCGAGCAGACGTGCGTTGTCCGCATGCGGGCAGCCTCCCGCCGGGTCCATGCGATGCGGCCCTGCGGTGACGCCGTCCACGGAAGACCCCCCAGATCGTCGAACTCCCGTCCTGAGCAGGAGTGTTCCGATCCTAGTGGGAGGCCCGGCCGCCCGGGGGCCGTTCCCGTACGACGTCGCGTGCGGCCTTGTCGTCACGCAGGCCCAGGAACCGCGGATGCCGCAGCATTCCGTCCCGCGTCCACTCGGTGAACGCGACCTGCGCGACCAGCAGCGGCTGCACCCAGCGGGGTCCACGCTCCGGCACCCGCCGCCCGACGGGCGACTCGGCGGTGCGCAACGCGTCGAGCCGGCTGCGGAGACCGAGGAGCGTTCTGCGGTCGAAGCCGGTGCCCACCTTCCCCGCGTACCGCAGTGTCCCGTGTTCGTGGACGCCGAGCAGCAGCGCCCCGAAACCGACGCGGCTGCCGGCCGGTTCCGTGAAGCCGACGATCACGAACTCCTGCCCCTGTTCGCACTTGAGCTTGAGCCAGTCCGGGGACCGGCGCGGCTGGTAGCGGCTCGTCGCGCGCTTGGCGACGAGGCCCTCCCAGCCGCGGGCGCAGGCATCGGCCAGCAGGTCCGCACCGTCCGCGTTGCGGTGCGTGGCCAGGCGCAGGGGCGGCCCGAAGGCGAGGGCACGGCGCAGCAGCGACTTGCGGGTGCGCAGCGGCAGGCGCCGGATGTCGGCGCCGTCGAGACGCAGTAGATCGAACAGGTAGTACGTCACCGCGACCCCCGTCGCCTCGATCGCGCGGCGGTGGGTGAGCCCCATGCGCTGCTGGAGCAGCGAGAAGTCGGTGCGGCCGCCGCGGAACGCGACGATCTCGCCGTCGACCGTGAAGTCCGTGCGGTCCTGGGCGCCGAGGGCGTCGACGAGTTCCGGGTAGGTCTCGTTGAGCCGGTTGCCGGTGCGCGAGAGCAGCGTGATCCGGTCGCCCTCGCGGACGGCGAGGGCGCGGACGCCGTCCAGCTTCCGCTCGAAGAGCCAGTCGCCGGTGAACTCCCGCCGGTCGCTGAGCGTCGCGAGCATGGGGGCGGCGGCGAGCTCCGTACCGGGGCGCGCATCGGCCAGCAGCCGGCGCTGTTCGTCGGGCAGCGCGTCCAGCAGGCCGCTCATCCGCGGCCGCCCGCGCGGTGTCCGGCTCCGCCCTCCCGGACGGACCGCGGGTCCTCGGCGATCTGCCGCACGGTGCGCCCGCCGAGCACCGACCGGGCCCGGCGGGGGTCCGGCGTGTCCGACGTGCCGTGCCGGGCCCGCTCGTCCTCGGCCCTAGCCGGCAGCCATGCCTCGCGCTCGCCGTCACCCTCGCCGCAGCGGCCGGGGACGTCGTGTGCGACCGGGCGTGCGGTGCGGTCCACGACCGCACCGCCACAGCAGCCGAAGGCGGCGAGCAGCAGTTCCACGGGCGTGAACGAGGGCCGGACACCGGGGCCGGCCGCAGCGCCGATCCGTACCTCGGCTCCGCGGGCATTGCGCGCGGTCCGGTGCAGGTGTCCGGCGCGGACGGTCTCGATGCGCCGGTCGTGGTCGCCCATGACGGAAGGTTCTCCCGCCGTCGCCCGGTCCCCGTCGCACGCTCCCGCGTGGCGCCCCGGATGCGCACGTCCGGCGCACAGGCACGCGGTGCGGTACGCCCGCGCGGTGAGCCTTACGGCCGGGCGGGCGCGAACGCGGTGGCTACGCCGGGGTGTCGGCGGGGGAGCGGCGGGTGAGCCGCAGGGTGAGCCCCTGCGGCATCAGCGTCAGCCGCTCCGACACGTGCAGCCGGTACGCCGGGTCGGCGTGGAGGTCGTACCGGCGCAGCAGCATCCCGAGCACCAGGGTCGCCTCGTGCAGCGCGAACTGCCGGCCGATGCAGGCCCGCGCTCCGGTGCCGAACGGCTTGAACACGTGGGCGGGGCGCGACCGCACCGCCGCCGGGTCGAAGCGGTCGGGATCGAACCGCTCCGCGTCGGGCCCCCAGACCGACGGGTCGCGGTGCAGCATGATCGCCAGGACCAGGGCCCAGGCGCCCCGCCGCATCGGGTGCTCCCCGGCGAGCACCGTGTCCTCGCGGGCCTCACGTGCGAACGCCGGCGCCGTCGGCCACAGCCGCAGGGACTCGTCCAGTACGCGGCGCACGTACCGCAGCTTCGCCACCTGCCCGTACCCCGGGCGCGCCGCGTCGCCCCACACCGCGTCCACCTCGGCCTGCGCACGGGCCAGCACGTCCGGGTGGCGGGAGAGATAGTGCAGCGCGAAGGAGAGCGCACCCGAGGTCGTCTCGTGTCCGGCGGCCAGGAAGGTGATGACCTGGTGCCGGATGTTCTCGGGCGCCAGACGTTCCCCGGTGCGCGGGTGGGAGGTCTCCAGCATGCGGTCGAGCAGGTCGCCGGTGCCGCCCGCCGTGCCGGGCGCGGCCCTGCGGGAGGCGACCACCGCGTCGACGGTGCGGTTGAGGAAGGCGATGTCGGCGGTGTTCTGCCGGGCCGCGCTCCGCAGCACCAGCGACGTCAGCGGCGCCGGTACGACATTGCGGCGCTGCGCGAAGGTCAACGTGCCCACCATCGCGGTCACGAAGGGGTGCGGCCGCTCACGCTCGAACGACCCGAAGTCGTGGCCGAAGCCGGTCCGCGCGATCGTCTCCAGCGTCAGCTTGGTCATGTCGCCGGGGACGTCGACGGCGGCGCCGGCCGCCTCCCGTCCGTCCCAGTGGGCGAGGAGACGCTCGGCCACGTCGAGCATCATCGGGTGGTAGCCCTCCATGGCCTCGCGGCTGAAACCGGGGGCGAGGACGTCGTGCGCCAGCTGCCAGTTCGGCTCGTCGTTGTACGCCGTGAACAGACCGTCGCCCACGACCGGGCGCAGATTGGCGATCCCCAGTCCCACGTGCTTCGCGAACCGCGACTCGTCCGCGATGTCGGCCGACTCCCGTGCGCCCCAGACGAACACGAACTCCTTGCCGAAGGCCTTGCGGCGGAAGACCGGCCCCAGCTCCCGGGCGATCGTCATCGAGCTCTGCACGGGCGTGCGCGGCCGGGCGCCCAGCAGATCGCCCAGGAACGGCAGGCGGTGCGGCGGATGCGGGATCCGGTGCAGATCCGGCCAGCCGAGCTCAGCGCCGCGGAAACCGCGGGTCCGCCCGCCGGTCGTCCCGTCCACCGCCGTCGTCGTCCCCGCCATGGCGCCATCTCCCTGGTGCGATCCGCCCGGCGGGCGCGGGAACGCCGCGCCCGCCCAGGGCTTGTTGTACGCGGATTCAATAGCTCCTTCAGTCTCGTACCGCTGTTGAATCGACGTCAAGTAATGTGCACTGCATGGCTGAGCAGCAGGGGGAACGCACACGCCGACGGCTCAGCACCGAGGAGCGCCGGGAGCAGCTGCTGTGCGTCGGGGCCCGGCTGTTCGCCCAGAACCCGTACGACGAGGTGTGGATCGAGCAGGTTGCCGAGATCGCCGGCGTGTCCCGCGGGCTGCTGTACCACTACTTCCCGACCAAACGGGACTTCTTCGCCGCCGTCGTGGAACGCGAGAGCCGGCGGATGCTGCGCCTCACCCGAGCCGAGCCCGGGGTCCCCGTCCGCGAGCAGATCGGCGCGGGCCTGGACACCTTCCTCAACCACGTGCAGGCCCACGCCCACGGCTTCCGTGCCTTCCACCGGGCCGAGGCCGCCGGCGACCCCGCCGTGCGGGCCGTCTACCGGGAGGGTCTCGCCGCGCACGAACGCCAGATCCTGGAGGCCCTCGCCGCCGACCCCGGCACCGCGCCGGTCACCCAGGACCCGGCGACGCTGCGGATCGCCGTGCGCGGCTGGCTCGCGTTCATGGTCCGGGTGTGCCTGGACTGGCTGGACGAGCCGGGTCTGTCCCAGGAGCAGGTGCGGGACCTGTGCGCGCGGGCGCTGCTCGGCGCGATCGAGCCGTAGGAGCGGCCGCGCGACCGCGCAGCAGATCGCCCACCGCGGCGATGCCCGCAGCGACGGCACGCTCCTTGACGTCGCCGAACCCGAGGACGAGCCGGGGCGGCGCCGTTGCCCCGTCGGCGCGGCACGTGCTCATCCCGTGGAGGCCGACCGAGCGGGCGCGGGCGGCGGCGACGACCTCCTGCTCGTCGAGCGACGGCGACCGCGTGGAAACCGGCGGCGAGTCCGGTCAGGGCGACCCCCTGCGCGTGCTCGGCGAGCGCCGCGACGAGGGCGGCGCGCCGGGCCGCGTACACGGCCCGCCCGGCCGCCCCGAGCGGCGGGCACCGCCGGGACGCCTCCGGCGACCGTGACGGTCACGGGTCCGGCACGCGGCGGTATGGGCCGGCCGTACGCAGTGGCGGGGACCCCGGGACCGT
This sequence comes from Streptomyces sp. NPDC002004, assembly GCF_053593975.1. Lineage (NCBI taxonomy): Bacteria > Bacillati > Actinomycetota > Actinomycetes > Kitasatosporales > Streptomycetaceae > Streptomyces > Streptomyces sp. NPDC002004. The sequence goes on along the minus strand of NZ_JBSFDP010000023.1, from coordinate 27,828 downwards.
ACGCGGTGCGAGGCGCCGGGAGTTCGGTGGACCGTGCCGATGGGGGGCAGGGAGGTCCCGGGGAGCGGATCAACGGTAGGTCGGCTCCCGGGCCGGCCTCGGCCGAGGGGCGGCCGGCGAACCGTTCCGCTGGCGCGCGGAGTCGATCAGCAACCGCACCGTCTCCCCGGCCTGCACGGCCGGGTCCGTGGTCCGGGTGATACCGGCGGTGACCATGGCGCCCTCGGCCAGCAGGTACACCGGCTCGGCGAGCCCCTGGGGGAGCCCCGCGTCCGTCACCAGACCGGTCAGGTACGCCCTGAACGCCTGCTTGTGGGCGCGGACCCGGGCGGCGACACGCGGGGACGTACCGCCCAGCTCGCCGTAGGAGTTGATCCACGCACAGCCGTGGAAGCCGGGTTCGCCGAACCATATGCGCAGCCAGTCGAAGACGGCGAGAATCCGCTGCTCCGGGTCGTCCTGGCGTTCGACGTGCGCGGCCAGCTGTTGCCGCCAGCGCACGTCGCGTCGCTCCAGATAGGCGTCCACGAGCTGTTCCTTGGCAGGGAAGAGCTGGTACAGCCGCTTGAGCGACACGCCCGAGGCGGCGCGGATGTCGTCCATGCCGACGGACTGGACACCGCGCGAGTAGAACAGTTCCTCGGCGGCGTCCAGGGCCCGCTCCCCGGCGACCGCGCCGTCCATCCGGCCGCCGGAGCGTCCGCCGCCCCGGCTGCCGGGGCGCCCTGCCGTCCGCTCGCTCATTCCTGCTGCTCCTTGACGTGAGAACGATCGTTCTCCTACGGTAGCAGTGCAGTGGAGAACGATCGTTCTCCACTGTTGTCCGCACCGGCGAGAGGAAGACACCATGACGCCCCGCCCCCCGCTTCCCCCCTTCACCCGCGAGACGGCAGCGCAGAAGGTGCAGGCGGCCGAGGATGCGTGGAACACCTGCGACCCCGCGAAGGTCGCCCTGGCGTACACCGAGGATTCCGTCTGGCGCAATCGCGACTTCTTCGTGCAGGGCCGAGCGGAGATCGTCGACTTCCTCACGGCGAAGTGGGAGCGTGAGCGGGACTACGCCCTCCGCAAGGACCTCTGGGCCTTCGACGGCAACCGCATCGCCGTCCGTTTCCAGTACGAGTCCTCCGACTCCGAGGGCCGGTGGTGGCGCTCGTACGGCAACGAGCTCTGGGAGTTCGACGAGGACGGGCTGATGGCGCGCCGCGAGGCCAGCATCAACGATGTGCCGATCGCCCCGGGTGAGCGCCGCATCTTCGGGCCCCGGCCGGAGAGCGAGCGCGGCCGGACGTTCCCGCTGCAGTGACGGCCGGACCCGTGGGGCGGGTCGAGATGCCGCCCGGGTCACGTCCCGTGAGTGCGCGTCCGGCGGGGCGGCGAGCGCGGCGCGTTCGGGCGCGGGCGGTCCGTCGGCGAGGCCGGCCCCGCGGCCGGGTGCCCTGTCCGCGGAACATGCGGCGCGGGCATGGCGCCGGGGCCGGCGGGGCGGTACGGCGTGGCGGCCCGTCGTGCCCGGGCGCCCGCTACGACGCCCCCGCTGTGCGATCGTGCCGTTATGAGCACATTTGTGAGCATGCGCACCGTCAGGACCACGCCGGAAGGGTTCATGTGGGAGCCCAGCGAACGGTGGGTGCGCGGCCGGAAGGGCGACCTCACCGTGGTGGACAGCAGGCGCCCCCTCCTCGTGTGGGAGCCCGGATCGCCGGTACCGGCGTACGCGTTCCCGCGCGACGACGTCCGCACCGATCTGATCCGTCCGGCCAAGGCGCCGCCGGCCGGCGCCCGCTCCGGCCCGCGGACCTTCTACGACATCGAGGCCGGGGGTGAGGTCCTGGCCAACGCGGCGTGGACATACCCCGCACAGGACCTGGCCGGTCACCTCGTCTTCGCGTGGTCCCGGCACGGACGGGGGCTCGACCACTGGTACGAGGAGGACGAAGAGGTCTTCATCCACCCCAGGGACCCGCACCACCGTGTCGACGCGCTGGCGAGCAGCCGCCACGTCCGGGTGGAGATCGCCGGAACCGTGGTCGCCGACACCGCGCACCCCGTGCTCCTCTTCGAGACCGGCCTGCCCGTCCGGTACTACATCCCGCCCGGCGACGTCCGCCTCGACCTCTTCGCACCCACCGGCCACACGAGCGGCTGTCCGTACAAGGGCACGGCGCGGTACTGGTCCTGGCGGGCCGGCAGCGACGTACCGCCCAACGTGGTCTGGAGCTATCCGGACCCGCTGCCCGCCGTGGCCGCCGTCCAGGGCCGCCTCGCCTTCTACAACGAGGCCGTGGACATCGAGGTGGACGGAGCCCGTCCTGCCCGGCCGGACTCCCCGTTCACCTCTGCGCTCTTCCCCCGGAAGGGAGGCGCGGGCAGCTGACGGGCCGTCGGCGTCGCGGAGCGCGGGGCCTTCCGCCCGCCCGGCCGGCGCCGGGCTCCCGTCGGGCGGTCCGCCCGAGGACCGCCCCGCCGACCGGGCACGCCGACCCGTGCCCGGTACCCGGTACGGCAGGACCCGGCGCCGAACCGGCCGGTGCATCGGGCCCCGCGGTCCGGGCCGTCAGGCGGAGCCGCCCGAGGTGTCCTCGACCATGGCGGTGAGCACCGTCCTGCGGTCCTCCCCGGGGCGGGGACGCAACGGACCGGCCAGTCGGCCGCAGTCGTAGTGCCAGTGGTGGTCCAGGTCGGGGTGCACCCGGTCCGTCTCGTGGATCTCGCTGTCGCTGCCCAGGAGTTCGGTCAGGTCCTCGGCGAGGTCCCGCCAGGAGACATGGCCGCTGCACGCGTTGGCCACGCCGTGCACGGGCAGGTCGAGACAGGCGGTCACCGCGCGGGCCAGGGCCGCCGCGTGCACCCATGGCGCCCCGTACCAGGCGTGGCCGCCCGTGCCGGGCCGCGGCAGTCCGATCGGCCGGCCCTCGCGTGCCGCCTGGTAGAGGCTGCCGATGGCGCCGTGGCGGAGCTGGTCGCGCAGCCGGTCGTGCGCCCCCCAGACGATCGGCGAGCGCACGGCGCTGGCGCCGCCGCGGCCCCCGGTCCCGGCCGCGCCCAGCAGCAGCGCCTCGCAGTCGAGCTTGGCCTGACCGTACGGGCTGACCGGTGCACCCGACGCGGACTCCTCGGCGACCCGGTCGTCCGCGGGATGCCCGTAGGCGTCGACGCTGCTGACGAACACGAACGGCCCGCGCCGCCACGCGTCGGTCATGGCCTTCATGGCCGCGACGTCCACGTCGGGGCGGGTGAAGGTGCAGGCCGCATGGATCACGGCGTCCGCGTCCGCGACGGCCCTGCCGAGGCCCGCCAGGTCGGTGAGATCGCCCTCGACGACGTCCACGCCCTCGACGGCGACCAGATGGGCCGACTCGGGGCGGGCCAGGGCCAGCACGGGGCGCCCCTGGGCCGCCAGTTCACGCAGGACGAAGGCGCCGACGCCGCCCGTCGCCCCGGTGACCAGCACGGTCCCCGGACGGGTGCGCCCGCGTCGCGCGGGCGCGGACGTCGCCCGGGCGGTGGCCTGTTCGGCCCGGCGCGAGTCGAGCAGGGCGGTGACCGCCCGCGGGGTGCGGGCCTTGAGCACGTCGAGTCCGGTGAGGGGCAGTTGCAGTGCGGTGCGCAGCCGCTCGGCGAGCTGCACCGCGACCAGGGAGTGCCCGCCGAGGGCGAAGAAGTCGTCGTCCGGCGACGGGAGGTGCCCGAGCAACGCGCCGAAGCCCTCGACGACGGCCTCGGCGATGGGGCCGCCCGGAGCGCCGGGGTCGGGTGCGCCGGGGAGCCGGGCGGTGTCGACGGTGCCGTCGGCGCGGAGCGGCAGGGTGTCGAGCAGGGTGACGGCGCCCGGCGCGTCCTCGGCCGCGAGTGCCGCACGCAGCCCGACGAGCAGCTCGTACGGCGTGGGTCCGACGCTGTCGCGCAGCACGGCGTAGGCGAGGGCCGGACCGCCGGCCGGCGCGACCACCGTGGCGTCGGCGACCCGCGGGTCGGCACGCAGCGCCGCGACGGCCGGATGCGGGTCCGGGGCGGCCTCGACGGGCGCTTCGACGGCCGGGTCCGGGGCGGTGCGGGATCCGGTGCCCCGGCCGTGCATCCCGTCGGCGGGCTGCGGGAGGCGGCTCAGGGGGAGGTCCGGGTCCCCGACCGCCGCGTCCAGCAGGGCCGCGTAGTGCGCGGCGGTCCCCGCGGCGACCACGTCGTCCAGAGCCGTCCTGTCGTACTGCACCAGCGCCGCCGGACGGTCGGAGTCGACCAGCCCGTAGGAGAGGGCGAACTTGGCCCCGGCGCCGGTCACGTCGACGTACTCCGCGGTCGTGCCCGGCAGACGGAGCACGGTGGGGCTGCCTATGACGTCGGCCGTCACCCGGACGAGAGCGGTGCCGTCGGCGCCGCGCGCGCCCGCGCCGAGCCGTTCGAGCACCAGATCGAAGGGGATGTGCCGGAACCGCTGGGCCTCCGTCAGCGCGTTCCGCACGCGCTCGACGAGTTCGGCGAAGGCAGGGTCGCCGGAGGTGTCGACACGGACCGGAAGGGTGTTGACGCACAGCCCGACGAGCTCCCGCATGTCCGTGCCCTGCCGGTGGGTACCCGCCACGCCGATGACCAGGTCGTCGTCACCGGTGAGACCCCGCAGCGCGGCGAAGGCCGCGGCGAGCGACACCGCGAACAGGGTGGCACGCCGCTCGGCCCCGAGCGCCCGCAGCGCGCCCGGCAGGCGCGGGGCGAGCGGGACGGTGTGCACGCCGGCGGACCGGTCGGCGGCGTGGGGCACCGGCTCCGTCGGCCCCGGCAGACGGGGCGGTTCGGCGCCGGTGAGCAGCCCCGCCCAGTGGCCCAGCTCCTCCCGGCGGCCTTCGGCCTCGTCCTGTTCGCGCCGCGCATGGTCGGCGTACTGCGGCGGCGCCGTCCGCGGCGGCGCCGCGGGCGCACCGGTCGCCTCGGCGTAGAACTCCGCCAACTCCCGCGCCACCGTCTCCAGCGAGGCGCCGTCGACAGCGATGTGATGGAACGTCAGCATCACCGTGTGGTCCCGCGGCCCGTGACGCAGGACCAGCGCGCGCACGACCCGACCGGCAGCCAGGTCGAACGGGCGGCCCGCCTCTTCCTCCACCAGCGCCAGGGCGCCCGCCTCGTCGACGTCCACCACCGGCACGGCGATCGCCGCCGGGGCCGGCAGGACCTCCTGGAACGGCTCGCCGTCCCGCTGCGCATAGCGGGTGCGCAGAATGGCGTGCCGGTCCACCAGCCGGTCCAGCGCGCCGGCGAGCGCGGCCGGGTCGAACGGGCCGCGTACACGGGTGGCGAAGGGGACGTGGTACGAGGCGTCGCCCCCGCCGAGACGGTCCATCAGCCACATCCGCCGCTGTGCGTGCGACAGGGGCGCCTCGGCGTGCTCGGCATGCTCGGACGCGGCGGTGGCGGCGGGCCTGGCGCGCCGCGGTGCGCCCGCGCGCGCCCGGCGCAGCAGTTCCTGCTGGCGGGCGAACGCCGCGGTGCGTGCGTCAGCGGACATCGGTGTGCTCCTGGGTGTCGAGACACAGGTCGTCGTGTGCGGCCAGCAGCGCGCGTTCGACCAGCGCTGCCTGACCGGCGACCGTGGGGGCGGCGAAGAAGTCGGCGAGGGTGAGCTCGACGCCGAGCTCCTCGTGCAGGTCGTCGGTGACGGCGAGGGCGAGCAGCGAATGCCCGCCGAGGGAGAGGAAGTCCGCGTCGGGGTGGGCGACCTCGGTGCCCAGTGCCCGGCTCCACAGCTCGGCCACGGCCTGCTCCAGCGGGGTGAGCGCTGCCGGGACGGGGCCGGGCGTACGGTCCGGGGCCGCGCCGGCCAGGTCCGCGAGCGCACGCCGGTCCACCTTGCCCGACGACGTCAGCGGCAGCCGCTCGACGAGGGTCACGGCATCCGGGACGAGATGCGGGGGCAGGGCGTCGGCGAGCCGGTCGCGCAGCTTCTCGGGCCGGAGCCCGGCTCCGGGCGCGGCCACGACGAAGGCGACGAGCAGGGCGTCGTCCGCGGTGGGCCGGTGCACGGTCACGGCCGCGCCGTCCACGCCGGGCAGCTCGCGCAGGGTGTGCTCGATCTCGCCCGGCTCGATACGGAATCCGCGGACCTTCACCTGGTCGTCGGTGCGGCCGTGGAAGTCGAGCAGGCCGTCCGCACGGGTGGAGACCACGTCACCGGTGCGGTACAGCCGGCCCGGTCCGGCGTGGTCGATGAAGCGCTCGGCGGTGAGGTCGGGCCGGCCCGCGTAGCCGAGGGCCAGCCGCGTTCCGCCGATCCACAGCTCACCGCGCTCCGCGCCGGTCACCGGGCGCCCGGCCTCGTCCAGGACGTGGGCGGTGGCACCGGCCACCGGCCGGCCGATGGGGATCTGTCCTTCGCAGTCGGCGTCGGTGACACGGTGGACCGTGGCGAACGTGGTCGTCTCGGTCGGGCCGTACCCGTTGACCAGTTCCAGCCACGGCCAGGTGCGCAGCACCGTGCGGGCATGCGCCGCGGCCAGGGCCTCCCCGCCGACGACGACCGTGCGCAGCGGCGCGAAGACGCGGGAGCGGCGGGCGGCGAGCTGGTGGAACAGGGCGGTGGTGAAGAAGGCGACGGTCACCCCGTGGCGTTCGATGTGCCGGGACAGGTCCTCGAAGGTGGGGCGCTCCACGGTGCACACGACCACGGCGGCGCCGTTGACGAGCGCGCCCCAGACCTCGAACGTCGAGGCGTCGAAGGTCATCGGCGAGTGGAACAGGACGCGGTCGCGTGCGGTGAGCGTGACCCAGTCCGGCGCGGCGACCAGTCCGGCGATCGCACGGTGCGGAACGACGACACCCTTCGGACGCCCGGTCGAGCCGGAGGTGAACATGATGAACGCGGGGCCGTCCGCGTCACTGCCGTCGGCAGGGCCGTCGGAGTCGGCCAGGTCGTCGGGCAGCACCAGCGTCCGCCCGGCAGGCCCCGCCGACCGCAGCGAGGCGGCGTCGCCCACGGTCAGCGTGACACCCGCGTCGGCGCACATCGCCTCGCTACGGGCCCGTGGGTGCGCCGGATCGAGGGGGACGCACACGGCACCGGCCCACCACAGCGCGAGCTGGGCAACGACGGTGCGGGCCGAGCGCGCCGTCGCCAGTGCCACCCGGTCCCCGGCACGGACGCCGTGGTCGCGCAGATGGGCCGCGAGGGAGCGGGCGGCGCCGACGAGCTGCGCGTAAGTGAGGGTGGTGTCACCGTCCACCACGGCCAGGGCGTGCGGGGTGCGTTCGGCGTGCCGGGCGACGAGCGCGGGCAGGCCGGCCCGGCGGGCGGAGCCGTGCTCCGCGGCGGCGGACGGGATGGCGGGCGCGCTGTCCGTGGCGGCGTTCGCCGAGCTGAGGGGAGGCATGGGGCCGTCCTTCGGTAAGGCAGGGGTGTGCGGGGTACCGGACGGCATGTCAGGCTCCGGCCGGAAGCGGGGCGCGGCGTCCGTCGACCAGCTGCGCCACGGTCCGCAGATCCGGGCTGCGCAGCAGCTCGGGGGCGCGCAACCGGACCCCGGACTCCCGCTCCAGGGCGGCCAGCAGCCGTGCGGCGTCGACGGAGGTGCCGCCCGCGTCGGTGAAGTTGTCGGCGAGCGTCACCGACGGCCGGCCGAGGAGGTCGCGGACGGTGCGGAGCACCAGTTCCTCGGTGGGGGTGGCGCCCGGGGTCTCGACGGTGACGGGGACGCCCGGCCGGCCGGCCGCCCGCACGATCAGCGCGGCCCGGTCCACCTTGCCGTTCGCGTCGAGCGGGTAGTCGTCCACCAGATGCACGGTGGTCGGCACCGCCTGTTCCGGCAGCCAGGCACGGACCCGCGCCAGTACGTCGGCGGCCGTGGGCGCGGCGCCGTCAGCGGGACGCAGGTGCGCGACCAGTCGGGCGCGGCCGTCGTCGCCGTGCACCGGGGTCACGACGGCGCTGCGTACGGCCGGATCGTGCTCGAGGGCGGCCTCCACCTCGGCGGGCTCGATACGCACGCCGCTGATCTTGACCTGGTCGTCGAGGCGGCCGAGGAACTCCAGACACCCGTCCGCGGTCATCCGGACCCGGTCGCCGGTGCGGTACAGACGGCCGGTGCCGGACAGCCCGGCGCCCTCGGGCGGAGCGGCGAAACGGCGTGCGGTGAGGTCGGGGTCGAGATACCCCAGCGCCAGGCAGTGGCCCCCGATGCGGAGTTCGCCCTCCTCGCCGCGCGGGACGGGCCGGCCGTCCTCGCCGGTCACGACGACGGTGGCGCCCGGCACGGGCACGCCGATGGGAGGAGGTGTGAGGGCACCCGCCTCCGGGTCGGTGCGGCGCATCGCGCAGGTGGTGGTGATGACGGTGGCCTCCGCCGGGCCGTACGCGTTGTGCACCGTGGCGGTCACGTCGCGGCCGGGCCTGCGGCGCATCCGGTCGCCGCCGGCGAACAGATGACGCAGCCTCAGTTCCCGCGGCCAGGGACGGTCCAGCAGGGGCTCGATCATCGGCGTCGCGGCGACGGAGACGGTCACCGCGGCGTCGCGCCACCAGTCGGTCAGGACGGCGGGGTCCCAGCGGACGTCGTCGGGCGCCGGGACCAGCGCGGCGCCGGAGGTGAGACCGGCCCACAGCTCCAGCAGGTGCGGGTCGAACGCGACGCCGATCAGCAGGGACTGGCGGTCCCCGGGCGCGAGACCGGCCTCGCTGCGGTACCAGTCGAGCAGTACGGACAGCGCCGCCTCGCCGACGGCGACGGCCTTGGGGCGGCCCGTGGAGCCGGAGGTCAGCACGGCGTAGAAAGCCCCTTCCGGAGCGCGCCGGGAGTCCTCGCGCCGGGCACCGAAGGCGGCGACCACCCGGTCGGTGGCGTTGGCGCCCTCGGCCGGCAGGGCCAGGTGCACATGGTCGGCCGCCCGGTGGCCGGGCGGAAGCACCTCGGGGGCACCGATGAGGCAGGCGACGTCCAGGTCCTCGGTGACGGCCTCGGTGCGGCGCTCGCCGGGCCGGGGACCCAGGGGCAGATAGACGGCGCCGAGCCGGGCGAGCGCGACGGCGGTCACGACGAGGGCGGCGGAGCGGTCGAGACACACCCCGACCAGGTCTCCGGGGCGTATGCGGTCCCGCAGTGAGGCGGCGACCCCGGAGGCGAGGGCGTCCAGGTCGGCGTAACTCCAGGTGTGGGTGCCGTCGATGACGGCGGGGGCCTGCGGGGCGCGCCGCAGCCACTCCTCGAAGCGGGCGAGCACGCGGGTCGGTTCGGCGGGGGCGCCCCGCAGGACGCTGGGTGCGGCGCCGGCCGTCGTGACGGTGCCGTCGGTGTCGGTGTCGGTGCCGGCGGCGAGGCCGGTGGCGGTCAGGAGCTGGGTCATCACGACTCCGGGGAGAGGGTGGCGGCAGTGGTGGCGGCGAGGGCCCGGGACTGGTCGGCGAGCACGGGATTGCGGAAGAGCAGCTTGAGCGGCGGGCGTTCGCCCAGGTGCGGTTCGAGCCACGCGGCGAGCTGGGCGGCGAGCAGGGAGTGGCCGCCGCTGCGGAAGAAGTGCGCGTTCTCGTCGAAGCGGCTGTGCCCGAGGACTTCGCGCCAGCCCTCCGTGAGCAGCGCCGTCATCGGATCGGACGGCGTGCCCATCGGGGCGGTGGACGGCCCGGCGGGCGCCGTCGGTTCGAGCGTGGCGGCCATGCGCGCGAGCGCCGCCCGGTCGGGCTTGCCGCCCGCGAGCGTCGGCATGGACGCCAGCCGGGCCCAGCGGCCGGGCACGAGCGGGCCGGGCAGCCGGCGGCTCAGCTCCGCGTGCAGCGCGTGCTCGTCGAAGTCCCCGCCCGCGGCGTCCGGGTCGCCTTCCAGGAACCCGACGAGCCGGGGGCCGCCCGCGGCCTCCCGGTCCAGCACGACGGCGCAGGACCGGCCGCCGAGCACGGCGGACGCCGCGGCCTCGATCTCCTCCAGCTCGATGCGGTGGCCCCGCAGCTTGATCTGGTTGTCGCGGCGTCCGAGGAAGTACAGCTGCCCGTCGAGTCCCCGGTGGCCGAGGTCCCCGGTGAGGTAGACGCGCTCACCGCCGAGCGCCTCCACCGGGACGAAGCGGGCCCGTGTGGCTTCCGGGTTGCCGAGGTATCCCTCCGCCAGACCCGGTCCTGCCACGGCCAGCTCGCCCACCTCCCCGGGTGCCATCGGCCGGTGCCGGACATCCAGCACATGGACGCGTTCGCCGGGCAGTTCCGTGCCCAGCGGGATTTCGGCGCCCTCGGTGAGCGCGTCCCGGGAGACCTCGTGCACGGTGGAGCTGATGGCCGCCTCGGTGACTCCGTACACGTTGAGGACGGTGGCGTCGGTGTCGCCCATGAAGTCCCGCAGCGCCTGCGCGGGCAGCCGTTCACCGCCCAGCACCAGCAGCCTGGGTGCCCACTCCCCGGCGCGCAGCGCCGGACGCATCTCCTCGCGCGTGGCCAGGAAGTAGCTGGTGGGCAGGTTGGCGACGGTGACGCGGGCCGCGGCCAGCAGGGCGGTGAGTTCCGTACCGGTGGGCACCTCGTGGTCGGGCAGGACGAGGCAGGCACCCGCGTGGAGGGCCGGGAGGACCTCCTCCAGCGCCACGTCGAACGACGGCTGGGCGAACATCAGTACCCGGTCGCCCGGCGCGAGCCGGAACCGGTCCGCCATCGCGGTCATGTGGTGCTCCAGCGCCCCGCGGCCGACGGCGACGGACTTCGGCACGCCCGTGGAGCCGGAGGTGTGAATGACGTAGGTCGTGCCGGGCAGCGGGTCGCCCTCGCGCGCCCGGGGGAGTGCCGGGGAGTCGACGGAGCCTGTCGGCAGCCCGTCGGGCACCACGACGGAACTGCCGTCGGTGAGCACCAGCGCCGGGTCCAGCCGCTTCAGCAGCAGCTCCAGGCGGGCCGGCGGGTCGGAGGGCGAGAGGGGGCAGTAGACCGCGCCGGTGCGCAGACAGGCCAGCAGGGCGACGACCGAGTCCACCCCTCGGGGCAGGACGACGGCCACGGGGCGCCCCGCAGTCACTCCCGCCTCACGCATCCGCGCGGCGAGCGCGGCGACGCGTACGTCGAGGTCGTGGTAGGTGAGGCGGCGGGCCCCGGCCAGCAGGGCGGGCAGGGCGGGGTCGTGGGCGCCCAGGGGATCGAGGAGGTCGCGGCCCTGCGCGTCCGGCACCGCCGCGGGTGCGGCCTCGGCCGGCCGCGGCGCCGGCGCCAGCGCGCCCAGTTCGGTGCCGGGTGCGTCGAGATAGCTCCGCAGCAGGCCGAGGAAGCGGCCGGCGAGCATCCGCGTCGTGTCCTCGTCGAACAGGTCGACGTCGTAGTCCCAGACCAGCGTCATCCCGGCGCCCCCGCGGCGCGGCGTGACACCGCGCCGGTCGTCCGGCAGCAGCACCACGTCCAGGTCGAAGCGGGTGGTGCCCGTGTTGAAGCCCTCGAAGAGGGTGATGTCCAGGCCCGGTACGTCGATCTCGGGCAGCGGGGCGTCGTGCGCGCTGAACATGACGGCGAACAGCGGGTTGTCGGCGCCGCCGGTGTGCATGCCGAGCGCGCGCGTCAGCTCCTGGACCGGGACGTCCTGGTGCGGCAGCGCACGGAACAGGGTGTCGGTGACCTCGTCCATGGCGTCGTCGGCCGGCTCGGCCGGGTCCGGCCGCAGCGGCAGCGGGATGGTGTTGACGAACATGCCGACGGCGTCCTCGAAGCCGCGGGGGCGGTTGCCGACGGCCGTGCCGATCACCATCCGCGACCGGCCGCTGTGCCGCCGCAGGAGCTCCGCGAAGAGCCCGAGCAGGGTCGCGAACGGCGTGAGTCCACGTGCCCGGGCGTGCTCGCGCAGCCGCTCCGCGAGGTCCGCGCCGATGGACTGGCGCAGCTGGGCCCCGTGGTGCCTGCGGCGGGCGCCGGGGCGGGTCAGCCCGGGCAGCGGCATGTCATGGGGGTGGCCGGCGAGTTCGGCCCGCCAGAAGTCCAGGCTCTCCGGGGCGAACGGCGCCCCGGCCCGGGCCCGCACGTGGTCGGCGTACGAGGAGGCGGGCGGCAGCGTGACGGGCTCGCCGAGTACATGGCCCCGATAGACGTCGAAGACGTCCTTCAGCAGGATCGCGAAGGAGTGCCCGTCGTGGATCAGGTGGTGCTCCACGTGGATCAGCCGGTGGTGGCCGTCGGCGATGCGCACCAGGGTCCAGCGCAGCAGCGGTGCCCGGAAGGTGTCGAGCGGCGTCTCCGCCTCCGTGCGCAGCAGCGCGCCGAAGGCCGCTTCGGGGTCCGCCTCGTCCGACAGGTCGACGGTGTGCAGCCGTGGCGCGCACGCCTCGGCGACCCGCTGTCCCGGTATCGCTGCGTCCCTGGCGACGAGTTCGAGCCGCAGACCGGGGTGGCGCTCCAGGGCGGCGGCGAGGCCCCGGCGGAGTGCTTCGGTGTCGAGGGTGCCCCGCAGGTCGAGCGAGGCGGTGAAGTTGTAGGCGCGGCTGCCCGGTTGCAGCTGTTCGTGCAACCAGACGATCTCCTGCGATGCGGAGAGCGGAAGCATGGGCGTTCCCTGAGGTCGTCGGGGTGGTGGATGCCGTGCCGGCACGGTCGTGCCGGGCGGCGTGCGGATCGGGCGGCGGCCAGCGGTTCGCGCGGCGCGGCCGGTGAGTTCGGCGGCGGGTGCCCGGCCGGGTGTCCGGGCCCGGATCCCACCGGGGTACGGGGAGCCGGACGGTGCCCGGCCCGGGGCCCCGCCGGGGCGGGGGTCGAGCGGTGCCGTGCGCGGCCCCGGTGTGCGGGGTGCCGGACGGCGGGTGGCCCGGATGCAGCCGGGCCGGGGTGTCAGGCGGCGTCGCGGTCCGGTGCCCGCAGCGCGTCGCTGAACGCGGCGAACGCCTCGTGCGCCGCACGGTCGTCGAGGACCGCGCGGTCCCACACCATGCGCAGGTGCAGCTCGGCGCCCTGGGTGACGGAGACGGCGAACGGTGCGCGTACCGCCCTGCCGTCGACATGGACCTCGCGGCCGGTCGCACCACCGAGGCGCAGCGGAGGCCGCCGTCGTGCGTCGTCCACGGTCAGCAGCCCGTCGAGGCGGCCGCTCCAGCGGGACCCGGCGGACCGTGCGGCGTTCACCACCGCGTCGAACGGGAGGTCCGCCCGGTCCAGGTCGTCCCACCAGGTGTCGGCCGTCACCCCCGGCGCCGCGCCGAGGTGGGTGGCCGCCGGGAAGACGACCGTGTTGAGGAAGCAGCCGACGACCGGTGCGGCCGACGGGGGACGGTGGCCCCAGGGATAGCCGAGCGGTACGACGTGGTCCGGACCGTGGAGCGCCCGCGCCGCCGACCGGCAGGCGTCGAGCAGTTCGGGGAACGGCACGCCGTCGGCGTGAGCGGGCAGCCGGGCCTCGGCGGAGCCGCTCGGCAGCGTCCCGGCGGGGACCGCGCCCGGGCGCGGCGGCGGGGTCTGCTCGCGCACGGCGCGCAGCCGGTCGGCCCAGTAGGCCGTCGCGGCGGCCGTCTCCGCGTCCTGCTCGGCGGCGAGCTGGAGGAGGACGGCCTCGCGGTACGCCGCGAGTTCGGCCTCGGACTCCTCCGGTGCGGTCCCCTCGGTTGCCGTGTCTTCGGCGTAGGCGGCACCGAGTTCCTCGACGATGCGGGCGAGGGACCGGCCGTCGCAGGAGACGTGGTCCAGGACGACCGCGAGCACCTCGTCGCCCGTGGGGTCGTCGTCGTGGGCCAGGAACATCCGCAACGGCGGGCCGTCGGGTTCCCAGGTGCCGAGCGCGCGGCGCAGCGCGTCGGCGGTGCCCTCGCCCGGTGCCCGGTCGAGCCGGGTCACCGGAACGTACGGGTCGTGCAGGCGCAGCGCGGGCGTTCCCCGCAGCACGACGGGGCGGGCGCGCAGGGCCGGGTGACGCTCGGCCAGGCGCCGGGCCGCGGCCGCGAGGCGTTCGACGTCGACGGTGCCGCGGGGGAAGGCGAAGAACATCGGCACGAGGTCGGGGCGCCCGGCAGGGTCCAGGGAACGCACCAGTACGAAGCGGCGCTGTGCACCGGTGACGGGCAGCAGGACGCCGGCTCCGTCGCCGGACTCGAGCCGCCGGTAGCGGGCCAGGTACTGGCTCGTGATGCTGAGCACGTGATCCTCTCTGTCGTGGCCGGCGGACGGCCGGGCGCGGTGGCGACGCGGGGGCGCGTCGGGGCGGGTGCCAAGGGCGTACGGGGACGGGAGTGCGGGCACACGGGCCCGGTCCGGGGAAGTCCGGTGGACCCGGGCGCCGGACCGGCGTGGGGGGTGAACGAGGCGCGGGGGAGGGCGGTTCAGCCGGTGGTCGCGGGGACCGGGGAATTCCCGGGACCGTTCGGGACCTCGTCGGGCAGGTGCTCCGGCAGGGGCAGATCACGCAGGCGACGGAGCGGGGACAGCACCAGCGGCAGTGGTACGAGGAGGAACCCGGCGGCGCACCAGGCCAGTGCGGCACGGGAGCCGTAGGCCTCGGCGAGGGTGCCGCCCAGCAGGGCGCCGAGCGGAAGCGTGCCCCACATGAGGAAGCGCAGCGTGGCGTTCATCCGGCCCAGCAGCCGGCGGGGGCACACGGCCTGGCGGAAGCTGACCTGCGCGACGTTGTAGACGACGGCGCCGAAGAAGACGGCACCGGACCCGGTGGCGAAGAGGACCGCTCCGCCGGCCCCGCGCCCGGACAGCGGCCACAGCAGGGCGAACGGTCCGGTGACGAGCGCGGACAGCCAGATGACCCTGGCCTGTCCCACGCGGGAGGCGAGCGGCCCCGCGCACAGCGCACCGAGCAGCCCGCCGACCGCCGAGGCGGACAGGACCAGACCGAGCGCGCCCGGCCCGAGGCCGACGACACGGACGAGATGGACGGTCTGCGTCGCCATCAGGACGGCGGTGCACAGATTGGCGAGACCGGTCGTCGCAGCGATGACACGCAGCAACGGGTGTCCGGTGACGAACCGCACGCCCTCGGCGATCTCCTTGCGCAGGGAGGCTCCGGGAACCGCCTGCGGTGCGTCCTCGCTCCGCCGGATGCCGGTGAGGAAGAGAGCGGACAGGAGGTAGCCCACGGCGTCCGCGACGATCGCGAGATGGGCTCCGGCCAGCTGGACGAGGGCTCCGCCGACTCCGGGGCCGGTCACCTGGGCCGAGGACCTGACCGCCTCCAGGGCGCCGTTGCCGGCGACCAGTTGGTCACGGGGAAGGATCTGAGGCAGGTAGCTCTGGTGGGCCACGTCGAAGAACACCGTCGCCACACCGCTGATCACGGCGACGGCGTAGAGCTGGGCCATCGTCAGGACGCCCGCGAGCGCCGCGGCGGGGATGCTCGCCATGGCGGCCGCCCGTACGACGTCGGCCCGGATCATCAGGGGGCGCTTGCGCATGCGGTCGGCCCAGGCTCCCGCGGGCAGTCCGATGAGCAGGAAGGCGGCCGTCTCGGCGGTCGTCAGCAGGCCCACCTGGAGGGCGGAGGCGTCGAGTTCGAGGAGTGCCACGAGGGGCAGGGCCACCAGGGTGACCTGGGCACCGAGCTGTCCGGCCGTCGCGCCGGCGAGCAGCAGACGGAAGTCGCGCCCGCGCAGCGGGCCACCGCCGGCCCCGCGGAATGTGATGGGCATGTGAACGACCTTCACGGAACGACCGTTCACGGGTCAAAACTCCGTGGGCACTTTCGGTCAACTCTTCCGTCATGACGGCGTTAATTCGGGAAATATTTCGCCATGGGAGAGCATCCACCGCACGAATGCATGACGAGAGCCGGGGTTGCTGCACACCTGCCCCTGGCGTGATCAAAGGGGTCTACCCCGGCGGGGTGATCACCCAACGTATCCGTTCGGATTCTGTCCGAAAACGGCCACCCTCGGTCAATGCGAGTCGGAATCGCTCATTCCGGCCGCTATGGGGGGTGCCGCGGGTGGAACTCCCGTACGAGGCGGGGGTTGAGACCTCGAGGGCCGGGCACCGTCATCGGCGGGTCCCGGCCCTCGTGCGGCGCGGTCCTCGGCGGCTCGGCGACCGGGTTGTCCGGCCGCTCACCCGCTCCGCGTGCCGGTGCTCAGTCGTCGCCCCCGTCGTCCCCGTCGGAGCCGCCGACCAGTGCCTTGACGGCTTCGACCGCGCTGCCGTCGTGGTCGCTGCCGGCGGTGCCGCTGCTTCCGCTCTGGACGTTGGCCGCCCGGTCCACCTCCAGGATCGAGTCGGCGTGCGAGTTGTCGAGCACGGTGATCACACCGTGGTCCGCGGCGGCGGGCGCCGCACCGCCGCCCAGCAGCACCAGGGCCAGGATCGGGACCGTCCGCATCCGCGGGACCGCCGGGCTCACGCGCCCACCGTCTCGGGCGCGGGATGACGGCGGGCGATGTTCCGCTCCAGCAACCGGGTGGAGGCGGCGACGCCGACCCCTTGCGCCTCGTTCACCGCCGGGAGCCGACCGTCGGCCCGCTTGAGCTCGGTGAGCGCCGAGTCCATCGCCTCGTGGGCGGCGAACAGGCAGGGCGTGCTGTAGATCGCGACGTCGACACCGAGTCGGGACAGCTCGCCGAGCGAGAGCCTCGGCGACTTGCCGCCCGCGATCTGGTTGAACAGCAGCGGCTTGTCGCCGACCACGTCGCGGATGCGCCGGATCCACTCCACGCTGCGGACCCCGTCCACGAGGACGACGTCGGCGTCGGTGGCGGCGAGCGACTTCGCCCGGCGCAGGATGTCCTCCTCGTCGGTCGCGTCCGTACGGGCCACCACCACCAGGTCCCGGCGGGTCGCCAGTACCAGCTCCAGCTTGTCGAGGTACTCGGTCAGCGGCAGCACCTGCTTGCCCTCGGCGTGCCCGCAGCGCCGTGGGCGCTTCTGGTCCTCCAGGATCACTCCGGAGGCCCCGATCCGCTCCAGCCCCTCCACCACGTGGCAGGCCACTTCCGGATCCACGTATCCGTCGTCGATGTCCACCAGCAGGTGATGCCGGGGGAAGGCGCCCCGCAGCCGCTGGACGAAGGCCACCATGTCCGGCCAGGCGATGAACCCGATGTCCGGCAGTCCGTAGTGCGACGCGGCGAAGCCGAAGCCGGAGACGAACATCCCGTCGTAGTGCTCGGCCGCGATGGAAGCGGAGTACATGTCGTAGACGCCGATGAGGGGGGTCGTTCCCGGTTCGGCGATCTGGTCGCGCAGCTTGTTCCCGTAGGTCAACGCCTGGCTCCTCAGGTCTGGTGTGCGGCGTAGGGGAGTGGCGAGGCCGCCGGGACACGGCGGCCCTTTACCTAAAAGGGATAATTTCTGGAACCAATCGATAACTTTCCACTACACATCCTTTGCTCACCCTGGCGGCGTAGCACATTCACCACAGAAACGTCACTGCCTCACCGGGGATCGCGGGGCATCGGCCGGCACCGCCTCACCGGGCGTCGCAGGGTCATGCACCGGAACCGTCTCGCCCCGGTCGCCGTGCTTCGTTCAGGCCCGCTCGAGCATCCCCCGCACGAAGGCCGCCTGGCCCACGTGCTGGAGGTCGTCGCCGATGACGCTCACCAGCCGGACGCCGAGGGTGACGGGCGGATCCCAGCCCTCGTCCACGACGTGGTCGAGGTCGCCCGCCCGCAGGCCGCGCAGGAACCGCAGGGTCCGCTCGTGCACGGCGTCGTGATAGCCGGTCAGCAACTCGCCCGAGGCCACGCGCATCAGGCCGACCTGCCGGCTGCTGTGCCCGTAGCCGGTCGCCGTCTTCGGATAGGGCAGGTCGAAACGCTGCCCCCAGCCCTCGGTGAACCAGACCTGCTCGTCGTCCGCCGCGTCGGCGACGTGATCGTCCTGGATGCGGGTGAGGTGCCACACCAGCCAGGCGATGGAGTTCGCGCCGGGGTCGGGCCGGGTGATCAGCTCCTCGGCGGAGAGTCCGTCGACGACGGCGTGCACCTCCTCCCGGATGCGCCCGTACACGTCCGCGAGAACTTCCACCGCCTGCATCCCTGTCCTCCGACCGACGACGAACCGCGGCGGACCGCGCGGGCCCGGGCCCGCCCCGGGCCCGCGCGACACCGCGCCCTACCGTGGCAGGAGCGCTCGCGCCCCTCCCTGCACAGTCCTAGAGTGACGCATATCGCTTCAGATGCACTGTTCGCGTGCGATACATGACATAACGCCCTGTCCTCTGGGAGGGTCCATGACCCGGATTTCGGTGAAGGTGGACGGCACGACCTACGAAGACGACGTGGAACCGCGTCTGCTCCTCGTCCACTATCTGCGGGACAACCTGGGACTCACCGGCACCCCCGTCGGCTGCGACACCAGCAACTGCGGGGCCTGCACGGTCGACCTCGACGGTGAGAGCGTCAAGAGCTGTTCGGTGCTCGCCGTGCAGGCCGACGGCTGCGAGATCACCACGATCCAGGGCCTCGCCGCGGACGGCACCCTGCACCCGCTGCAGAAGGCGTTCCACGAGCAGCACGCCCTGCAGTGCGGGTACTGCACACCCGGCATGATCATGGCCGCCCGTGACCTGCTCAAGGAGAACCCCGATCCGACGCCCCACGAGGTCCGCGAGGCCCTGGAGGGCAATCTGTGCCGGTGCACCGGCTACCAGAACATCGTGCGCGCGGTCCTCGCCGCCGCGGGCAGCACAGCGGGCACCGCCTCCGGGCAGGAGACCCCGGTCGAGGAGGCCGCGGTATGACCGACCAGCTCACGGAGAAGGGCGCGGCCCAGGAGATCGGGCGCCCCCGGCTCCGCAAGGAGGACGCCCACCTCATCACCGGGCAGACCAACTGGACCGACAACATCAGCGTCACCGGGCTGCTGCACATCGCCATCCTGCGCAGCCCCATGGCACACGCCCGCATCGACCGCGTCGACGTCGCCCCGGCCCTGGAGCGGCCCGGCGTCGTCGCCGCCTACACCGGCGCCGACCTGGCCGACGGCCTGGGCTCGCTGCCCTGTGCCTGGCCGGTGACCGAGGACCTGGTCCTGCCCGACCATCCGCCGGTCGCGGTCGACGAGGTCCGGTACGCGGGCGAACCGGTGGCCGTCGTGGTGGCCCGCGACCGGTACGCGGCCGCCGACGCCCTGGAGGCCGTCGAAGTCGACTACACCCCGCTGGACCCGGTGCTCGACCTGGAGGCCGCGCTCGCCGACGGCTCGCCGCTCGTCCACTCCGACAAGGGCACCAACCGCTGCTACACCTGGCCCCTGGTCACCGGCGAGGACTACGCGTCCGTGCGCGAGCGCGCCGACGTCGTGCTGCGGCGCCGCTTCCACCACCAGCGGCTCATCCCCAACGCGATGGAGCCCCGGGCCGTCGTCGTCGCCCCGCTCGCCGCGTCCGGCGAGTACACCGTGTACTCGGCCACCCAGATCCCGCACATCCTGCGCATCATGCTCTCCGTCGTCACCGGCATCCCGGAGCAGAAGCTGCACGTCATCGCCCCCGACGTGGGCGGCGGCTTCGGCTCGAAGCTCCAGGTGTACGGCGAGGAGGCGCTGGCCGTCGCCGTGGCCCGCAAGCTCGGGCGGCCGGTGAAGTGGACCGAGTCCCGCTCCGAGGGCTATCTGGCCACCCATCACGGACGCGGCCAGATCCAGGACATCGAGGTCGCCGCCACCCGCGAGGGCGGACTGCTCGGCCTGAAGGTGGACCTGCTCGCCGACATGGGCGCGTATCTCATGCTCGTCACACCCGGCATCCCCCTCCTGGGTGCCTTCATGTACCCGGCGATCTACAAGATGGACGCCTACGCGTTCGGCTGCACCGGGGTGTTCACGACGCGCACGCCCACCGACGCCTACCGCGGCGCCGGACGCCCCGAGGCCACCTTCGCCATCGAGCGGATCATGGACGAGCTCGCCGCCGAGCTCGGTCTGGACCCCGTCGAACTGCGCCGCCGCAACTGGATCGGACACGACGAGTTCCCGTACACCTCGGTCGCCGGGCTCACCTACGACAGCGGCAACTACGAGGCGGCCACCGACAAGGCGCTCGCGCTCTTCAACTACCACGACCTGCGCGCCGAACAGGAGGCCCGCAACCGGCGCGGCGACCCGGTGCGGCTCGGCATCGGCGTGTCCACCTACACCGAGATGTGCGGGCTCGCGCCGAGCCGGGTGCTGAGGGACCTGCGGTACGCGGCCGGCGGCTGGGAGGCGGCGAGCATCCGCATGCTGCCCACCGGCAAGGTCGAGGTGGTGACCGGCACCAGCCCGCACGGCCAGGGCCACGTCACCTGCTGGAGCCAGATCGCCGCCGACGTGCTCGGCGTCCCCTTCGAGGACGTCGAAGTGGTCCACGGCGACACCCGGGCCGCCCCGCAGGGCATGGACACCTACGGCTCCCGGTCCCTCGTCGTCGGCGGCGCCGCCGTGCACCACGCCGCCCGGAAGGTCGTCGACAAGGCCCGCAAGGTCGCCGCGCATCTGCTGGAGGCCAACGAGAACGACCTGGACTTCACCGACGGCGTGTTCTCCGTGAAGGGCTCGCCCGAGGCCCGTAAGACCATCCAGGAGGTCGCCTTCGAGACCTTCTCCTCGCACGACCTGCCCGACGGCATGGAACCCACCATCAACGCCGAACACATCCTCGACCCGGAGAACTTCTCCTACCCGCACGGCACCCACCTGTGCGCCGTCGAGGTCGACACCGAGACCGGGCGGACCACCATCCGCTCCTACGTGAGCGTCGACGACGTCGGCAAGGTCATCAACCCGATGATCGTCGAGGGCCAGGTGCACGGCGGCGTGGCCCAGGGCATCGCCCAGGCGCTCTACGAGGAGGCCGTCTACGACGACCAGGGCAACCTCGTCTCCGGCACGATGGCCGACTACCTCGTGCCCTCCGCCGCCGACCTGCCCGACTTCGTCACCGACCGCACCGAGACCCCCGCCGTGTCCAACCCGCTCGGCGCCAAGGGCGTCGGCGAGGCCGGCACCATCGCCTCGACCCCCGCCGTCGTCAACGCCATCGTCGACGCGCTGCGGCCCCTCGGCGTCACCGAGGTCATGATGCCCTGCACCCCCGAGCGCGTATGGCAGGCCCTCCGGGCGGCACGGGGCGAGGCGGAGACCGCCGAGCCGGACGTCTCCTCCCGCGGCACGGGCCTGTCGGGCTCGCTGTCGGGCGGACCGGAGATCACACCGACCTCGGGTGAGGAGGGATCCGCATGATTCCCGCGGCCTTCGACTACGCACGGCCCGAATCCGTCGACGACGCCGTACGGACCCTGGCGGACGCCGGGGACGACGCCAAGGTCCTCGCCGGCGGGCAGAGCCTGCTGCCGCTGCTGCGGCTGCGGCTCGCCTTCCCCGAACTCGTCGTCGACGTCGGCAGGATCACCGAACTGCGCGGCATCCGTGAGGACGGCGGATCGCTCGTCATCGGCGCCATGACCACCCACCACGACGTCATCCACGACGGCCTCGTACGACGGCACGCCGGACTGCTCGCGGAAGCGACGGCGACCGTGGCCGACCCCGCGGTACGCCACCGCGGAACCCTCGGCGGCTCCCTCGCCCACGCCGACCCCGCGGGCGACCTGCCGGCCGTGCTCCTCGCCCTGGACGCGGAACTGGTCGCCGCGTCACCGCAGGGCCGCCGCACCGTCCCGGCACGCGAGTTCTTCACGGACTACCTCCAGACCGCCCTGCGGCCCGACGAACTGCTGGTCGAGGTACGCGTACCCAAGGCCGACGGCTGGGGCCACCACTACGAGAAGTTCCACCGTGTCGCCCAGTCCTGGGCGGTGGTCGGCGTGGCCGCCCTGGTCCGCCGCGACGACGGCCACATCGCCGAGGCCCGGATCGGCCTCACCAACATGGGCGCGACCCCGCTGCGCGCCGAGGCCGCGGAAGCGGCACTCGCCGGCACCGACGCGACCGAGGACGCGGTGGCGCGGGCCGCCGAGCAGGCCGCGGTGGGCACCTCACCGCCCACGGACCTCTCCGGTTCGCCCGAGTACCGCCGCCACCTCGCCCGGGTCCTGACCCGGCGCGCGGTCCTCGCCGCCGCCGGGACGGGGTGACGGGAGCGCCCCGGATGCCCGGTCCACCCGACAACGGAACGGCCCGGCCGACGGGGCCGATCGGACCCTCACCGCCGCCCGGCGAACCCGGACGGCCCGGGACCGCCGGCCCCGGCGGGCCGGAGGCTGCACCGTCCGCTCCGTCGGGCCCCGACGAACTGCGCCGCCGTATCGAGGCCACCGGGTATCTCGTCGACGAGGGGCTCGCCGTCGCCTCCTACCTGGCGCTCAAGCTGCACCGCCCCCTCTTCTGCGAGGGCGACGCGGGCGTCGGCAAGACCGCGCTGGCCTCCGCCCTCGCCGAGATGCTGGGCGCGCCCCTCATCCGGCTCCAGTGCTACGAGGGCATCGACGCGTCCCAGGCGCTGTACGACTGGGACTTCCCGCGCCAGCTGCTCCATCTGCGCGCCGCCGAGGCGGCGGGGATCACCGACGCGCAGCGCCTGGAGGGAGAGCTCTACGACCGGCGGTTCCTCATCGCCCGGCCCCTCCTGAAGGCCCTGGAGACCCAGCCCGCGGTGCTGCTCGTCGACGAAGTCGACCGCGCCGACGACGAGTTCGAGGCCTTTCTGCTGGAGCTGCTGTCCGAGTACACGGTCACCATCCCCGAACTCGGCACCCTGCGCGCCGACACCCCGCCCGTCGTGGTCCTGACCTCCAACCGGACGCGTGAGGTGCACGACGCGCTCAAGCGGCGCTGCCTCTACCACTGGTTCGAACACCCCGACTTCGCCCGCGAACTCGCCATCGTCCGAAGGCGACTGCCGGGCGTCGCCGCCCGCCTCGCCGAGCAGGTGACCACGGTGGTCCAGGCGCTGCGCGCGGAGGACCTGCTCAAACCACCGGGCGTCGCCGAGACCATCGACTGGGCCCAGGCCCTGGACGCCCTCGGCGCGACCGAGCTGGACGCCGAACTGGCCGTCTCCACCCTGGGCTCCGTGCTCAAGTACCGCGAGGACGCCGAGCGCGCCCGCTCCCTCGACCTCGCCGGTCTCCTCGCGGCCCGGTCCGGGGCGTGAGCACCATGACGACGGCCCTCGACGCCACCGCGGTCCTGGTCGGCTTCGCCCGCGCCCTGCGCGCCGCCGGCGTCGACGCGAGTCCCGACCGGGTCCAGGCCTTCCTGCGCGCCCTCGACGCCGTCGGACCGCAGGCGCGCACCGGTGTCTACTGGGCGGGCCGTCTCACCCTCTGCGGCACTCATGACGACCTGGAACGCTACGACCGGGTCTTCACCGCCTACTTCGGCACGGGCCCCGCCGAGCCGCGCCGGCGGGCCCCCGCCGCCACCGTGCCGGCCCTGCGCCCCGTCGTCCGGGAGGCTCCCGGCCTGCCGCAGGCACGGACGCACGAGGAGCCGGACGCCGGAGCGGCACCGGCGCTCGCCAGCTCCACCGAGGTACTGCGGCACCGCGACTTCGCCGCCCTCACGCGCACGGAGCGCGACGAACTCGGGCGCCTGCTCGCCGCCTTCTCGCTGCGCGGCGAGCCACGCCGCACCCCACGCCTGCACCCGGCGCGGCGCGGCTGCGTCGATCCCCGCCGCACCGTGCGGGAATTGCTGCGCCGGGGCGGCGAACCGGCCCGGCTGCGCCGCCGTGCCCGGGCCGAGAGGCCCCGCCGGGTCGTGCTGCTGGTCGACGTCAGCGGCTCGATGGGCCCGTACGCCGATGCGCTGCTGCGCTTCGCCCACGCCGCCTCGCACGGCGGATCCCCGCGTGCCCGCGCCCGCACCGAGGTCTTCACCATCGGCACCCGGCTCACCCGCGTCACCCGCGAGCTCTCCCACCGTGACCCCGACACCGCGATGGCCGCGGTCGCGGCGGCGGTCCCCGACTGGCGCGGCGGCACCCGGCTCGGCGAGATGCTGCGCGGCTTCCTCGACCGCTGGGGACAGCGGGGCATGGCACGCGGCGCCGTCGTCGTCCTGCTCTCCGACGGGTGGGAGCGCGGCGACCCGTCCCTGCTCGCCGAGCAGATGCGGCGGCTGCACCGGCTCTCCCATCGCGTCGTGTGGGCCAATCCGCGCAAGGCACGGCCCGGTTACGCCCCGCTGGCGGGCGGTATGGCGGCGGCGCTGCCGAGCGTGGACGCCTTCGTCGAGGGGCACAGCCTGGCCGCCCTGGAACGACTGGCCGCCGTGGTGAGGGGAGCCGGCGATGCGTGACGACGGCGGGGCGGAGGTGCGGGGCGACGGAGCACGGGGTCCCGGAGCGCCCCGGACGTCCGGTCGGTCCGGGCAGCGGACCGAGCGGGCCCGGCGTCCTGCGGCGGCCACGGGGGAACGGACGGTGCACGATGCCGACGGGCCGGCGGTACGGAGCGACGGTGCCCCCGGCCCGCGGTGGCTGAGAGGAGCGGACGGTGCGTGAAATCCTGCCGGCCCTGAACCGCTGGTACGCGGCCGGGTCGCCCTTCGGGCTGGCCACCGTCGTCGAGGTGAGCCGCAGCGCGCCGCGCGGGCCGGGCGCGGCGATGGCGGTGGGACCGGGCGACGAGGTCGTGGGCAGCGTCTCCGGCGGCTGCGTCGAGGGAGCGGTCTTCGAGCTCGCCCAGGACGTCGTCGCCGACGGCGAGGCCCGCCTGGAGACCTTCGGCTACAGCGACGAGGACGCCTTCGCCGTCGGCCTCACGTGCGGCGGCGAGATCACCCTCCTCGTCCGTGCCGTCTCCCCGGACACCGACCCCGCCTTCGGCGCCGTCGCGGAGTCCGTGGCCCGGCACGAGCCGGTGACCGTGGCGACCGTGACCGACGGCCCGGCACCCCGGGGCGCCACGCTCGCGGTCTGGCCCGGGTCGCAGGTGGGCACCCTCGGCAGCGCAGGACTCGACGCGGCCGTCGCCGCCGACGCACGGGGCGAGCTCGCGCAGGGAGCCACCGGGCTGCGGCACTACGGGTCGCGCGGCGAGCGCCGCGAGGACGACGTCACCGTCTTCCTGCAGTCCTTCGCGCCACCCCCGCGCATGCTGGTCTTCGGCGCGATCGACTACGCGGCGGCGGTCGCCCGGATCGGCGTCTTCCTCGGCTACCGGGTCACGGTGTGCGACGCCCGCCCGGTCTTCGCCACGCCCAAGCGCTTCCCCACCGGCGTCGAGGTCGTCGTCGACTGGCCGCACCGCTATCTGAGCGGCACCGACACCGACGACCGCACCGTCCTGTGCGTGCTCACGCACGACCCCAAGTTCGACGTGCCCCTGCTGGAGGAGGCGCTGCGCCGCCCCGCGGCGTACATCGGCGCGATGGGCAGCCGGCGTACGCACGACGACCGGATGAAGCGGCTGCGGGAGAGCGGGCTGACCGACGCCGAACTCGCGCGGCTGCGCTCACCCGTGGGGCTCGACCTCGGGGCCCGTACGCCCGAGGAGGTCGCCGTGTCCGTCGCGGCGGAGATCATCGCGCTGCGCTGGGGCGGCACCGGCGCGCCCCTGGCGGGGACGGCCGGAGCCATCCACCCCGCGCCATCGGGAACCGCTGTCTGAAGAGTGAGGAACACATGGAACTGAACCACGAATTCACCGTGCCGGTCCCCGTCGACGAGGCCTGGCGGGCGCTCCTCGACATCGAGCGGGTGGCACCCTGCATGCCCGGCGCGACCGTGGAGGCCTTCGACGGCCGCACCGTCACCGGCAAGGTGAAGGTCAAGGTCGGCCCCATCAACCTCACCTACGGCGGCACCGCGGTCATCGAGGAGCAGGACGACACCGCGCACCGCCTCGTCCTGTCCGCCACCGGCAAGGAGGTGCGCGGCCAGGGCACCGCCCGCGCCACGGTCACCGGCACCCTCGCGGAGCACGGTGACGGGGGGACCCTGGTCTCGGTGCGCACCGATCTGTCGGTGACGGGCCGGCCCGCCCAGTTCGGCCGAGGAGTGCTTGCGGAGGTGGGCGACAAACTCGTGGGCCGGTTCGCCGACTGTCTGTCGGAGAAGCTGGCGCGGCCGGCGGAGGAGAACCCCGAACCGCCCGCCGAGGCCGAGCCCATCGACCTGGTCAGGGCGGCGGGCGCACCGGTCGCCAAACGCGCCGCGGTCGCGGCGCTCGTCGCGGCGGTGATCGCCGCGCTGGTCGCGATCCTCTGGAGGCGCCGCCACTAGGTCGTGTCCGCGTCGCGAGCTGTGGATCAGGCCGGATGAGGGTGCGGGGCCTGGCGCGCTGCCTTCGCTTCGCTCAGCGCTCAGGTCTGCCGGGGCACCGCCACAGTCGCCGCACCATGTCTCCGGCTCCTGACCGGACCCCGGCCGGCTGCCTGCGGATCGGCGGTTGACCTGAAGTTTGGTTGAGGTTCTACCTTCATGGTCGTCGCCAACACACCGAGGAGAACATCCCCATGACGACGACGACCGTTCCCGAGACCTACCGCAACACCGTGATCGCCCACATCATGCTCGACGGCGCGGCTTCCGCGATCGGCTTCTACACGGAGGCATTCGGTGCCGTGCAGCATGTCCGCATCGACGGCCCGGACGGACGCATCGTGCACGCCGAGATCGGCATCCAGGGATCCACCCTCATGCTGGGTGATGCCGAGGGCCCCCACTTCAGCGCACCGACCACCGTCGGGGGCACCACCGTGGGTCTGCACGTCTTCGTAGACGACGTCGATGCGCTCGCACGCCAGGCTGTCGCGGCAGGTGCGGAACTGCTCCAGCCGCCTGCCGACCAGTTCCACGGCGATCGCACGGCCATCCTGCGCGACCCCTTCGGCCATGTCTGGATCTTCCTCACTCACCTGGAGGACCTGACGCCCGAGGAACTCACCCGCCGGGCCGGGGAACTCTCTCGCTGAGCGGCGACCGGCACGGTCGGCCGACCGTGCGGTGGCGGGCCCGCGATCGGCCCATGGTGGGCATTCCGGAGCATGGGGCCGTGCGCCACTTCTCCCGGACCAACCCCGCCGGCCCCGGCTGCGACGGCGTCCCGGCCCTCTCGCGGTGGCCGGCCGAGAGCTTGCCGATCACGCGACCGCTCCGTGCCCGGCCTCTGGGAGCCGCATCACAGCGTCCCGTGCAACTCATCGCCCTTCCCGAGCGTCTAGGAAGACGCAATTACGCAGGATGCGCATTCAGGGAAGAGGCCTCATATGGGGGACATACGCCGACGGGGCGCCGTCGTGCTCGGTATCACCGGACTCGTGGCGCCACTGGCGCTGGCGCTGGGGGCGGCCCCCGCGAGCGCCGCGAGCTGCTCCACGCAGACCGGCCCGTACCAGAAGCAGGTCGAGAAGTTCCTGGGCAGGCCGGTCGACGGCAAGCAGTCGGCTGCCGACTGCAAGGCGATCCAGGCCTTCCAGAACAAGCACGGCATCACGCCGAACATCGGCTACGCGGGTCCCGTCACCTGGGGGGTGATGGACCTGATGAACAAGCAGAAGGCGGTGGGGGACAACCCCAACAAGGACGGCAAGTGTCCCGTCAACAAGGGCCGCATCGCCTGCGTCGACCTGACGCTTCAGCTGAGCTGGATCCAGGACGGCAAGAACCTGGTCTACGGGCCGGTGCCGGTGCGCACGGGCCGTGACGGGTACGAGACCCGCACCGGCCTCAAGAAGATCTACTGGCGGGACATCGACCACGTCTCGAACCTGTACCACGTGCCCATGCCGTACAGCCAGTTCTTCGACGGCGGCCAGGCCTTCCACTCCGTCGGACTGAGCATGTGGAATCCGCCCGGCTCGCACGGCTGTGTGAACATGACCAAGACGGTGGCGCAGAAGTACTGGTCCCTGCTGAAGCAGGGCGACGACGTTTTCGTGTACGGACGCAAGCCCGGCACGTGAGCCCGTCGAACGGATCGGGGTATGGCGGGGGCCCCCGCGTCCGGTGTGGTCGCGGGGGCCTTGTGGTGTGGTGCCGGGAGGGTCAGCCCTTGCGGGTCTTGATCTCGTCGGTGAGCTGGGGG